>JALRLI010000018.1 GCA_023254555.1 Microbacteriaceae bacterium | reverse complement strand
CTACATGGGTGCCGGAACAGTTGAATTTCTCTATAGTCCCGAAACCGAAGAGGTTGCCTTCATCGAGGTAAACACGAGGCTCCAGGTCGAGCATCCGGTTACCGAGCTGATTACTGGTTTCGATTTGGTGCGTGAGCAACTCCGGGTCGCTTCGGGCGAAAAACTCGGTTTCACTCAGGATGACATCAAGCTGAGCGGGCACGCTCTCGAGTTCCGCATCAATGCCGAGGATCCGACGAACAACTGTATGCCCAGCCCCGGAGTTATCGAGTCGCTCAATCTGTCGGGTGGACCTGGCACCAGAGCTGACTTTGGCTTCGAAGCGGGAAGCGTGGTTGCGCCCTTCTATGACTCTTTGCTCGGCAAGATCATCGTCTGGGCACCAACTCGAGAGCTCGTCATCGAACGAGCAATTCGGGTTCTTGATGAGACGAAGATCGAGGGAATCAAGACCACAAAAGATCTGATGCGCATTCTTGTTGCCTTGCCAGAGTTCAAAGAGGCAACCCATCACACGAAATACATTGAATCAGTACCCGACCTGTTGGGAGCAAAAGTATGACCGAACAACACAAAGCGAGATACACCTGGGGTGGTGATGAGTTTCTGCTGGTTGAAGTCGAAGAAGACATGTCTCTCCAGGCGAACTTCACCGTTCACGGCATGGCGGCGGCACTCGAAGCGAAGAAGCTCGATGGGCTCGTTGATATCGCTCCGGGTAACGCGGCGTTGCTCATCCGGTTCAACCCTGACGTGATTGCGCCCGCTGAGCTTGAGTCAATCGTGAAATCTCTGGAAGATGAGCTTCGAAGCACCCCTCCGGGTGTTGTTCAGACCCGTGTGATCGAAGTGCCGGTCTGGTTCGAAGACCCCTTCACGAAAGAAACCATGACCCGTTTTCGTGAGGGATTTCATCAAACACCCGACGGTGATGATGTTGAGTATGGAGCCCAAGTCAACAACCTTTCTTCGAAAGAAGAGTTCTTGCGCCGTTACTATGAGTCGCCTTGGATTGTGTCAATGGTTGGCTTCGTTGCTGGTCTGCCCTTCCTCTACCAACTCGTCGAACGCGATCAACAGCTGGTCGTGCCGAAGTACCTGAGCCCACGTACCGATACCCCAGAACTTACTCTCGGTCATGGCGGATGCTTCGGCGCGATCTACGCTGTGCGAGGAGCAGGCGGCTACCAGATGATGGGAATTCTTCCGGCTCCGATCTACCAGCCCGAGATGACCCTTCCCGACTTCACAGAGTTCAGTGTGCTGTTCAAACCGGGCGACATCGTGAAGTATCGCCCTATTGATGAAACTGAGTACTACTCCATCAAAAAAGAGTGTGAAGCGGGCACCTATAAATACAAGGAAATTCCGTTCGCATTCGACATGGGAGCTTCGCTGGCCGACCCAGCGGCGTATAACAAGAAAATTGTGGAGGCCCTCAATGGCGCTTGAGATTATCGAACCAGGAATGTCGACCACCGTTCAAGACCGTGGTCGAATCGGCTATTACAAATATGGCTTCCCGCAATCGGGTTCGCTCGATCAGTACTCGGCTACACTCGGAAACCGACTCGTCGGCAACACCCCTGAAGAGGCTGTGCTTGAGTGCACTTACATTGGGCCTAAGTTCGTCTCGAACGCAGATGCTGTCATTGCCATCACCGGCGCACCAGTAGATGTCTTCGTCAATGACGAGCAAGTGTCACAGTACGAGCAGCTGCACCTGCATGCTGGCGATCAGGTTCGCTTCGGAGTTATCAAGGGTGGCACTCGCTACTACATTGCTGTGCGCGGCGGAATTGACGTGCCAAAAGCGCTCGGCTCACGCTCGACCTATCCAATCGGTCGCATCGGTGGCGTAAACGGTCGAATTCTGCAAGCAGGCGATGAGATCAAGATTGGCGCGCCAGTCGACAACGGCCTGCGTGACGTGAAGGTAATCGATGAAGCTGATCGTCCAGTATTTGGCAAAGAGGTTGAAGTCCGCGTGATGATGGGTCTCTACGACCACTACCTTTCAGATAAGGGTCGCTCGCAGTTTCTCGACGAGCCTTGGACGTTGACTCCGGTCGCTGACCGCATGGGCATGCGTTATGACGGTCCCGGTGTCGACTGGGCTGAAAGGCGCCGTCCGTTTGGCGCCGGGCAAGACCCGTCAAACATTGTTGACGCGGGGTACGCAGTGGGATCAATCCAGATTCCAGGCGGAAGCCAGCCGATAATCCTGCATCGGGAGGCAGTATCGGGAGGCGGCTACGCCCAGGTCGGCACTGTGATTTCGGCAGATATGGACGTTGTCGCGCGGAGCGCACCCGGTACAAAAACCCGATTCGTGTCAGTCAACATGGATGAGGCGCTCGCAGCTCGCAAGGCCTACCAAGACCAGTTCAACAAGATTTGGTCATAACGGCGGCCTGACGCCGGTCTGACAGTCATCCCCTCCTTCCCCCGGTAAATTAGAGGGGATGACTGCTACCGCCAACGCAAAGCGTGCCCGAGTTCTTTGGGCGATTTTTGGTGTGGTTGTCGCACTCGCCGTGCTCATCATTGCTGCACGCTGGTTTAGATTCAGCGAGGCAGGCGCCGAGTTCATTGGCGCCTACTCGGGAAGCACTGAGCCTCCAGCGGGCACCCCAGTAGGTATCGCTCCCTGGCTGGCTTGGCAGCACTACCTCAACGCGTTCTGTATCGTCTTGATTATGAGGTCTGGCCTGAAGTTTCGCTCCGGAAAGCGACCCGATGCGTTCTTCGTTTCGCGCCGAGTAAAGCCAGGCGAACGACCTCGCCGAATCAGCATTGATATCTGGCTCCACCAATCAATCGACCTCCTCTGGTTCGTGAACGGCGTGGTTTTTGTGGTGCTTCTTTTTGTGACCGGTGGCTGGATGCGCATCGTACCGACCACGTGGCTCGTGCTGCCCAACGCGGTATCGGCAGCAGTTCAGTACCTTTCACTCGACTGGCCGATGACGAATGGTTGGGTGAACTACAACTCGCTTCAGCAGCTCGCTTATTTCGCCACGGTATTCATCGCTGCGCCGCTCGCTGCCATCTCGGGTCTGCGCCTCTCAACGCTGTGGCCAATGAACCCAAACAAGCCGTGGCGTTATTTCACCGAAGGTGCGGCAAAGATAATTCACTGGCCGGTGATGGTGTATTTCGTCGCATTTATCGTGGTGCATGTCGGCCTTGTGCTGAGCACCGGCGCTCGTCGAAATCTCAACCACATGTTTGGCGCGAACGACGGCGAGAGTTGGTTCGGCGTCGTGATGTTCGCGCTCGCGCTGATCAGCATGGTCTTGGCATGGTTCGCTGTTCGCGCATCCGTTCTCAAGCCCGTAGCCAAGTTGTTTGGTGAGGTTAAGTAGCTGAATAGCCGCCGGCGAATGCCTTAATGAGCGCCCTAGAGGTGGCTGTCGAGAACGCTCTCTATGGCCCGCACAAACTCTGATATCTCTGCTTCTGTGGTTGTGAACGGTGGGCTAATCTGTAGCGCATTGTTCGGCAATGCCCTGAAGATAAAACCTCGCTCAATCAGCTCGTCAGCAATCACGTTCGCCGGGATATCGCTGCTCAGCTCCACCGCTCCTAAGAACCCGCCTACGCGTACATCTGCAACAAGTGGATGCTCATGCAGCGGCATCAGCTCGGCCGCGAGCACACCCTCGAGCTCGCCCGCACGTTCAACCAGGTTCTCGTCGCGCATAATCTGCAGATTACGCAAGGCAACCGCACAGGCGAGCGCATGGCCTGAATAGGTTATTCCCTGACGGAAGATTGGGGTGTCTGCGCCCTCGGCGAAGAAAGGCTCCCAAACGCGCGGCGCAATGGCAACCGCACCCAGCGGAACGTAACCAGAGGTGATGCCCTTAGCCATCGTGAGCATGTCTGGCTGCAGATTCCAGCGTTCGGAAGCGAACCATTTTCCGGTGCGACCGAAGCCGGTAATCACCTCATCGACAATGAAGAGAATGTCGTACTTGCGGCACAGTTCGTTCAGACCTTCTAGGTATCCAGGCTCCGGTGGGTACAGCCCGCCGGCGCCAATGATTGGCTCAGTGATGAGCGCAGCAATGTTGTCTGCGCCAATCTCTTGAATTGATGCCTCGACCGCTTCGAGGTCGTGAAATGAAACACGTGCGGTTTCTGGAATAAGCGAGTCGCCACCGAAGCCGAGACGGTTGAACTCAAGCCCACCAATCGCAGAGCCGAATGCGTGCAACCCGTGGTACGAGAAGTCGCGGCTGAGAATGATTTTCTTGTCGCGCTTTCCCTGAAGCTGCCAGTATCGACGAGCGAGTTTGCAGGCAAGATCGTCAGCGTCGCCACCACCCGAGTTGAAGATAATCTTGGCGTTCTCGATTGGCACGAGTTCGGCGACAACGTTTGAAAGCTCAGCGGCCTGGTCGTTGAGAAAGCGCCCGAACAGGTGGAACGTTTCGAGTTTTTCAATCTGTTCGGCAGCTGTCGTGGCGAGTTCTTTACGACCATGGCCAACCTGGGTGTGCCAAAGCCCGGCACACGCATCAAAGTACCTGTTGCCTTCGGTGTCGAACACGTAATTTCCTTCACCGCGTTCGATTGTGATTTGGCGGCCGAGAACCGATGGCATGTGCGCTTGCGCGCTCCAGATGGCGTGCTTTGTTGTGGTGCTTGTGTGTGGGGGAGTCATGTGGCAATTCTACCAGAGTTCAGGCAGAAAAACGCTATGTGGCGAGCGACTCAAGCGTTGCTGCATCCACCGGTTCGCCGGCGAGGATGCGCTCAACAAAGCTTCTTTGAACGACCAGTGCCGCGCTGCCGGCGTTGAGCTGTGCCGCCACGAACGTATCGCTCGTGATCAACCCGAGTGCGTCGCGGGCGGGCATCATCGCGCCCTTCACCTCTGCACGCTTATTCTTTGGCACCGCGAGTCGCAGCTCAGCCATTGATGTGAACACCGGCAGTACGAGTTCGCCCCGAGTCGAGCGAACGGTGCGGATGTGTGTGGCCTTCTTTTTGTTCGTCGCAGTCACGTCTACAACTAAAAAGCCCTCGCCGAGCGCAGCGAGAAACGCGGCTAGATGCATCCAATCAGGATGCGCGTTCAGCTCGGCCAACGCCGCCTCGACCGGCTCGTTTACATAGTCAGCGCTCAACCCGTCTGGAATCTCTTGTTCAGCCATTGTTGCCCTTACCTGCCGTCACGGAGAACGCACTTAAAACAGCGCATTTTCATCTTCGAAGCCACGCATCGAGTCATAGTCGAGCACGAGGCAACGAATACCCCGGTCTTCGGCAAGTGTGCGGGCCTGCGGTTTGATTTCTTGTGCAGCGAAGACACCGGTTACTGGCGCGAGCACCGGGTCTCGGTTCATCAGCTCGAGATAGCGAGTGAGCTGCTCAACTCCGTCGATTTCGCCTCGACGCTTGATTTCGATTGCGACTGACTGGCCCGAGGCATCCTTCGCCAAAATATCGACCGGCCCGATTGCCGTCATGTATTCGCGTCGAACGAGAGAGTACCCCTCGCCCGCGAGCTCGATCTGAGCGGCGAGCAGTTCTTGTAGGTGCGCCTCGACGCCATCCTTTTGCAACCCGGGATCAACCCCGAGATCGTGTTCGCTGTCGTGCAGAATCTCAAAAACCGAAACCACCAGCATGTCTGCGGTCTTCGCGTGTGTGACCTTCCACACTTCACTCACGCCAGCGGCAGCCTGCTCTTCGGTGAGCTCGAGCGTGGTCATCGTGCAGGGCGGGCTCATCCAGTTCAGTGGCTTGTAGGAGCCGCCGTCAGAGTGCACGAGAATGCTGCCGTCACCTTTGAGCATCAGCACTCGGGTGGCCATCGGCAGGTGTGCATTGAGTCGACCAGCGTAATCAACCGAGCACTTCGCAACAACCAGACGCATGCATCCAGCCTACTGGCGAAGACAATTAGAGAACCCGCTCCTCAGCGACCGTGTTACCGCCGTCAACCGTGACAACCTGCCCCGTTATATAAGAGGCGCCGGGACTGGCGAGCCAAGCAACTGCTGAGGCGATTTCATCTGGGGTTCCACTGCGTCGCATCGGCACTCGCAACCCCTCCTCAGCCTCGGTCTCGAGCTGCGACCCGGTCGCAATCCATCCCGGTGCTACCGCGTTTACAGTTATGCCGTGCTGTGCTTCGTCCACTGCCAGTGCACGGGTGAGCCCAACCATGCCGGCTTTCGCGGCAGTGTACGCCACGTCGCCACGGGTTGCCATCGCTGAACCCGAAACGCTCGAAATGTTGATGATACGCCCCCATTTCGTTGAACGCATGTGCGGTAGACACTCGCGGCTGACCTGAAAAGCAGTTGTCAGGTTCATTGCCAGCGCAGCGTCCCACTCAGCTGTACTCATCTCGACACCTGCCTGAGTGAGTGATTCTTCGCCGACGTTAACCATGCCCGCGTTGTTGACCACGATGTCAGGATGAGCTGATACATCATCGAGCGACTTGACGAGCCCTATTGCTCCGGCTTCGTTCTCGAGCCGCGCAACAATGCCGACAGCGTCGAGACCGAGAGAGCGCAACTCTTCGCTGCGCTCATGAATGCGCTCGGTAGTGCCGGTGATGACGAGCCTCGCGCCGAGCTCACCGAGTGCCCGGGCGCAAGCGAATCCGATTCCGTTCGAACTGCCGGCACCGGTTACCAGAGCGGTTTTGCCGTCGAGTCGAAGATTCTGGGTGAGCGCGCCGGAAGTCATGAGTTCAGGCTACCTAACAGCGTACAGACATGCGCTCGCTGACATCCGCTCTTAGACTGGTGGCATGACTCGCTCTGGCATCGCACTCGACGAACGTGACCCGAATATTCGCCCTCAAGATGACCTCTTTAGGCACATGAATCAGCGCTGGATCGACCGCACCGAGTTACCGGCCGATAAGGCACGATACGGCTCGTTCGCGGTGCTTGCAGAAGAGGCTGAAGAAGCTGTTCGAGAGATCATCACCGAGCATGTCGAAGCGGCACCGGGTTCAGAGAAACAAAAGATCGCAGACCTCTACGCGAGTTTCATGAACGTTGATCGCTGCGATGAACTGGGCACAACCCCTATCGCTGGTGAGTTGGCGCGTGCGCTCGCGGTGTCGAGCATCCCTGAATTCATCGACCTCACCGCGCGGTTCGAGCATGAGGGATGCTCGGGCTTTTTCGGTATGGGTATCGATAATGACCCTGGCAACCCGGAGCGCTACATCACGTTCATCATGCAGGGCGGGCTTGGCTTGCCCAATGAGTCGTACTACCGCGAAGACGATTTCGCTGAGATTCGTGAGGCCTATCAAGCACATATCCAGAGGATGTTCGAATTTTTCGAGATCGAAGACCCAGCTCGAGCGGCAGCGCTCGTGTACAACCTCGAGAAGCGTATCGCCGCGAAGCACTGGGATGTTGTTGCCAGCCGAGACATTCAAAAGCTCTACAACCTGCACACATTCGCCGAGCTCGAGGTGCTCACACCAAACTTTAACTGGTCCGCCTACATCGCAGCCCTCGGCGCAACCGAGCAACAGCTCGCAGAGGTGGTCGTTGGTCAACCAGACGCGATAGTCGGTCTCACTGAGCTGCTACTCGACAATGAGCTTGAGGCATGGCGTTACTGGCTCGCTTGGCAGCTCATTCGCGGCAATGCGGCGTATCTCAGCCAAGAAATTTCGTTGGCAAACTTCGAGTTCTATGGCCGCACCCTCACCGGAGCGCAAGAGCAGCGTGACCGCTGGAAGCGCGGTGTCTCGTTCGTTGAGGGAGCGATGGGAGAAGCTGTCGGCCGAGTTTATGTTGAGCGACACTTTGACGAAACCGCGAAGTCGGCGATGGATGAACTCGTCGGTTACCTCATAGAGGCGTACCGTCAATCAATCACGAATCTCGAGTGGATGGGCGAAGAGACCCGTGCACGGGCGCTCGCGAAGCTCGACAAGTTCACACCGAAGATTGGCTATCCGACAAAGTGGCGTGACTACTCAGCGCTTGAGGTAGATGCGCATGACCTTGTGGGAAATGCGCGCCGGGTGGCGGTGTTCGACTTCAACCGCGAGCTCGGAAAACTCGGTAAGCCAATCGATCGTGACGAGTGGTTTATGACCCCACAAACGGTGAACGCCTACTACAACCCAGGCTTCAACGAAATCGTCTTTCCGGCAGCGATTCTGCAACCGCCCTTCTTTGACGCTTCGTGGGATGCCGCGGCAAACTTTGGCGCAATTGGTGCGGTCATCGGCCACGAAATTGGCCACGGGTTCGACGACCAGGGTTCACGCTACGACGGCGACGGCAAACTCACCGACTGGTGGACAGCCGATGATCGAACCGCGTTCGAGCACCGTACCCGTGCCCTGATTGATCAGTACAACGCGCTTTCGCCCGCCGGCGCTGGCGGGAAGACAGTGAATGGCGAGCTCACCATCGGCGAAAACATTGGCGATCTTGGCGGTCTCGCAATCGCGTGGAAGGCCTACGTGCTGTCGCTCAATGGCGATGAGTCTCCGGTGATTGATGGGTTGACCGGGGCGCAGCGGTTCTTTTTGTCATGGGCGTATGCCTGGCAACAGAAGAGCCGTGACGAGGAGGTTGTGCGTTTACTCGCAATCGACCCGCACTCGCCGAACGAGTTCCGCTGCAACCAGATTGTGCGAAACATCGACGAGTTCTATGACGCATTCGATGTGAAACCAGAGGATGCGCTCTGGCTCGAGCCGGCTAGCCGCGTAACGATTTGGTGACACTAGAATTGATTTTTGGCTGCGTTTGCCGCCAACCAAGATCCCCGCTTGCCCCTTGGAGAAATACATGGCTACCAGCCGACTTGATCAGGTAATTGCCCTCGCCCGCCACCGCGGCTTCGTTTTTCAGGCCGGTGAAATCTATGGCGGCTCGCGTTCTGCTTGGGACTACGGCCCACTTGGCACTGAGCTCAAAGAGAACATTAAAAAGCAGTGGTGGCGGTACATGGTGCAGAGCCGCGACGATGTGGTCGGTATCGACTCGAGCGTAATTCTGCCTCGCCAGGTTTGGGAGGCATCGGGTCACGTCGAGGTGTTCTCTGACCCACTGGTTGAGTGCACTCAGTGTCACAAGCGCTACCGTGAGGATCACCTCATCGAGGAGTACGAAGAGAAGAAGGGGCGCACCCCTGAGGGCGGGCTCGCTTCGATTGTGTGCGTGAACTGTGGCACCAAGGGCCAGTTCACCGAGCCCAAAGAATTTTCTGGGCTACTGAAGACCTACCTCGGTCCGGTTGCCGAAGAAGAGGGGATGCACTACCTGCGACCCGAAACTGCGCAGGGTATCTTCGTGAACTTTGCCAACGTGCTGCAGGCAGCACGAATGAAGCCACCGTTTGGCATTGGTCAGATTGGCAAGAGCTTCAGAAACGAAATCACTCCGGGTAACTTCATCTTTAGAACGCGAGAGTTTGAACAGATGGAGATGGAATTCTTCGTTGAGCCTGGCACAGACGAAGAATGGCACCAGTACTGGATTGACCACCGCCTGGCTTGGTACACCGACCTCGGGGTGAACCCAGAGAATCTGCGGCTGTATGAGCACGCGAAAGAAAAACTTTCCCACTACTCGAAGCGAACGGTCGACATCGAATACCGTTTTGGTTTTCAGGGCAGCGAGTGGGGCGAGCTTGAGGGCGTCGCAAACCGAACCGACTTCGACCTGTCAACTCACTCGAAGCACTCGGGCAAAGATCTCTCGTTCTTTGACCAGACGAAGGATGAGCGTTGGACTCCGTTCGTCATTGAGCCAGCCGCCGGCCTCACACGCTCGCTGATGGCGTTCTTGGTCGATGCGTATGTTGAAGAAGAGGTGCCAAACGCAAAGGGAGGCACTGACACCCGCACGGTGTTGAAGCTCGACCCACGCCTTGCGCCAGTGAAGGTCGCCGTGCTGCCACTCAGCCGAAACGAAGCACTCTCGCCTCTAGCCCGTGAAGTTGCTGCAGAGCTGCGCCAGTCATGGAACGTTGACTTTGACGACTCAGGTGCGATCGGTCGCCGCTACCGTCGCCAAGACGAAATTGGCACACCATACTGTGTCACCATCGACTTCGACTCGCTCGAAGACGGAGCATTCACCGTTCGTGATCGCGACACTATGCAGCAAGAGCGCGTCAAGCGCGATGAGCTGTTCGCTTACCTCGCTCAGGGCCTGAGAGGCGCCTAGGCTTTGCTCCGATGACCTCTCAGTATCAGAGGCTGTATCGGCAGCAGGCGAACTACCGATGGTGGCGGCCGTTGATTGCGTTGCTGCTGGCTGGTGTTATCTACGTCAGCCTGGCTTCCTTGATTGGCGCTGTGACATACGCAATCGTTCTGGCGAACAGTACTAGCCCAGCCGAGGCACAGGGAACCATGACCTCGCTATTCACTCCTGACACTGCCAATCCACTTTCAGTGCTGCTGGCTCTGGTGACCGTGGGTATCGGGCTGCCGGTTATATTCCTTTCAATGTGGGCGGTCGGCTTGAAGCCCGTCGGGATGCTGCACTCGGTGACCTTGAGGGTACGGTGGAGGCGACTCGCCTCGTACCTCGTGATTGCTGTTGCAGCATTTTTAGCGGCACAGTTACTCAGCATTGGTCTTTCATTCGTTTTTGGGAATACAACCGAAAAACCGCAAGAAATCAACTCTGTAGCGGCGCTAGTGAGCATGCTCATCGTTCTCGCGTTTGTGCCCCTGCAAATTGCAGCAGAGGAATATGCGTTCAGAGGAATGCTCCTACAGAGTCTCGGAGCTTGGATTAAGTACCCAGTGATTCCGATACTGATTTCCGCAGCGCTTTTTACCCTGGGTCACGCGTATGAGTTTTGGGGCATGACCGAAGTGTTTGTTCTTGGAATAGTTGCTGCCTGGCTGACATCGAGAACAGGCGGGCTTGAGGCGGCGCTGGCACTTCACCTCGTGAACAACCTCGGCATCTTTATGTTGTTGGCGTCTGGCCTGCTCGGTACGACGGCGGTTACCGAAAACGCAGGCTCACCGCTCTCTTTGGCAGTGTCAGTTCTGATGCTCACAGCGTTTAGTTGGTTTGTAATTCGAAACAACAATAAACAGGAGCAAGAGTCTGTGGTTGGAGTGAATTCGAATGAGTAAGGCCAAAGACGTCGTTGTAGTGGGCTCGAGCCTGAGTGGATTCGTGGTCGCGCTCGAGTGCGCAAAGCTGGGCTTGAAAGTTGCGATTGTTGCTGACCGCATCGACGTTCCGAAGTCTCCTCTTGCCGATAACGATGAAGGCTTGCGCTGGCTGGCAGAGCAGCTCGAGGGTGTGACAGTCGTCGAGCATCCGCCAACCCCGCAGCTTGTGGTTGCACATGATGGAACCCAACGTGAATTACCGCGAGAAAGCATTTTGGGTATCCCAAGTTCGGCGCTCTCTGAAGCAGTGATCCAAATCATTGGCAAGGGGAACGCCACGAAGGCCTATTTGGATCGCATCAAGCCGGTGCTGACAATCGGGAAAGAAAAAGAGCTTGGAACGCTCGTTGAAAAACGAATGGGTCGCGCAGTGCTGAGGGTCATGGTCGAACCTGTGGTGTTCGAGCTATTCGGTTTGCTGCCAGATCAGGTCGAGGCTTCGGTTGCGGCGCCCGGCCTTAACGAGGCCCTGACGCGAACTGGGTCGCTTGCGAATGCGGTTCTTGCTCTGGGTGAGGTCTGGCAAAAGCACACCAAGCGTTATGAAGTTACTGATCTGCAACAGGCAATCCGCAAGGCCTGTGACTTTTGGCAGATCGAATTGCTCGATGGTGAATCAAATGACGCCCGTGTAGCGCAGCTAAAAAAGGATGCTCGGCAAATTGTTGTGGCTGATGACATCCCCGATACAGGCGCAGTTCACAATGCAAACTTCGCACGCTGGCTGGAGGCAGCCAAGCCCGCGGTTCGAGAATCGGTCACTGTTCAAATCGACGGTACTGCTGCGGCACTCAAACCAGGATTGGTTGCGATGGTCGACGATGAAAAGTACGGGCCTGTCTCAGTCTGCGCATTGCCAGAGCAACACTTATATAAGGTGTGCCTCGCTGCAAGAGAGATGGGCTCAGAGCAGCGCCTCATTGATGCAGCTGACATCACGAGAATATTCAATAAACTGCATGCGTCAATCGAAGACTCAACACAGCTTCCTGCGCATTCGGCTCTTCAAGCAACGACTATTATTCGGCGCTCGGGCATTGAAATCTCGCCCACAGGGACTCGCGGTCAAGAAAATGCTTTGATTGGCATACAAGCAGAAATCTCCGAGATTGAAGGCGAGAAACCTGTTGGGCTGTGGCTCGCAGGCGGGGATACCTCGCGAGCTATTAACCAGGCAAAAAGCCTTGCCGTGGAGGTTCGCAGGCACCTGCTGGGCATTGCATAGACGAAACGGAATATGAAAAGCTGTTAGAGACCGGTACGCTTTTAAAAGGCACGCAAATCGCGCCAGCAGAATGGAGTTGCCATGAGGGGCAAAATCGCTTTCGTCATCGGATTGACCGTCGGCTACATCTTTGGAACCCGCGCAGGACGTGAACGGTACGAGCAGATCAAAGCCGGGGCAAAATCCGTCTGGGATTCAACTCTTGTGAAGCAGGGACGTGACCAAGTGGGTGACTACTTCGGGGATGTGCGAAGCAATGTGCAAGATTCTGTGATTAAGGCGGGGCGCGAATTTGTTGACGCGCTCGTCGCGTTCAACCGCAGCCGCAATTCGGGCGGCGCAGGGAGCCAGCCCACGACTCCGGCAACTCCAGTCAAGAAACCTGCAGCAAAGAAGCCATCAGCGAAAAAACCTGGCACGAAAAAACCTGCGGCTGCCGCGAGCGCTGAGGTTGGCGAGACAAAGTAAACCATGGCCAAGAAAGATCAAGCAGGCATCTTCGAACTTCTGAGCCGATTGCCGGCTCAGGTTTCAGCGCTGGTGCGCGTTGAATACGAAAACGCAAAGCGCGAAATTGGCCGACAGCTCAAGAAGCTCGGCTGGGGTGCACTCCTCGTTGTCGTAGCCCTCTTCATCCTCTTCTTCTCGCTCGGCGCATTTGTCACAGCAGCTATAGCGGGTATCGCCGTTGCGTTACCAGTGTGGGCTGCTGCCCTTATCGTGGCCTTCGCGTTGTTGCTCCTTGCCGGCGGTCTCGTCTGGTGGGGTGTCAACCGCATTCAGAACGGTAATCCGGTTCCAGAAGAAACGCTCGGCCGCATAGAGCATGATTTCGAACGAGTCGCTGAAAGGATGACCCTTGACGAAGACGATTTCTGATCCTGAAACCGAGCGCCTCCGGGCCGAGCTCGGCGACACACTCGACCAGCTCGTTGATCAGCTGAACTTCTCTCGACGAATAGACGAAAAAGTCGCCGAGATCCAATACAAGGCAAATGAGCTGCGCAAAAAGAAGCCACTTGTCTTTGCCGCCGGTGTTGCCGGTGCGGCTGCCGCGACCGGCTTAGTCGTTTGGGGAGTGGTTCGCTACATCACTCGATGCGGCTGCAAGTAGCAGCGAGCCGAGCCGAGCATCCGCGCACTCGTTTTGGCGCATTCGTGAAACGGGGGCAGAATAGACAAATCAACGATTCTGACGTGATTTGGAGCCAATCGGTTTGACCCCCGAGAAGCCGTTAAGCGGTTTGAGAGTACTAGTGCCACGTGGTGGCTCCTGGGGAACTCTCGTATCTGATGCCATTCGGGCACGCGGCGCGACCCCGGTGGTTGCGCCACTCGTTGATTTCGCGTCTACGTCTGATGTTGCAGGGCTCAAAGCGGCGCTGGCTCGCCTCGCCGCCGGAGAATTCGATTGGATGACAGCCACCAGCGCAACGGTAGTTGACGTTCTTGCTCACCAGAACGCCACCATTCCTGAGTCGACGAAGGTTGCGGTTGTGGGTGACACCACAGCAGCCGCGTTCGAAGCCGCTGGCTACACGGTTGAGCGAATGCCTCTCGGTCTTGAGAATACGGCGCACGCACTTCTCGAGGAGTGGCCAGAAATTAACGAGGATAAGAAGCTGAGCGTGCTCACCCTTCGCTCGAACATTGCGACACCGGTTCTCACCGGTGGCCTCATCGAGCGCGGTCACGATGTGACGCCAGTAGTCGCGTTTCGGGTGGTGGGAGTTCCAGCACCAAAACGCGTGGTCGAAGATGTGGAGTCTGGCCGCATCAACGCGATACTGGTGACCTCTGCCACGGTGGCCGAGCAGGTGCGCAAGCAATTCTCGAACATCCCTGCCACCACTCTTCTGGCATGCACTGACGCTCAAACGAGAGCTCACGCCGAGTCGCTGGGGCTCAAAATCGGCGCAGTCTCGGGCGATACGAGCCTGGATGCACTGCTCGAGTCGATCTCAGACAGGATCGACACGCACGCCGAGAACGACTAGCTCGTCACGCGGTCGCGTTGGCAGGGGTCGATGCGTGTTCATCGCACCACACATCACCGTGGTGGCTGGCACATGCAACCTGCTGCACCCGGCAAGATGCGTCTTGGCAGTTCACAAGAACGTTGCTCGCCTCGCCGCAGACCGCGCACTTGCCGATTACTGCGGCACCGGCTCCAAAGTCAACGCTGCCACGGGCATCGAACACGTAGAGCGAACCCTCCCAGAGACCTTCGTTGCCGAAGGCTTCGCCATAGCGAACGATGCCACCGTCAATTTGATACACCTCGTTGAAGCCTCGTGACTTCATCAGCGGGCTGAGCACTTCGCAACGAATTCCACCCGTGCAGTAGGTGACAATTGGGCGATCCTTGAGATGGTCGTACTTGCCGCTCTCGAGTTCACGAATGAAGTCGTGTGTGGTGTCGACGTCTGGCACGATGGCGTTCTTAAACTTGCCAATTTCAGCTTCGAAGGCGTTGCGACCGTCGAAGAACACCACATCGTCACCGCGCTCAGCCACCAACTCGTTCACCTGAGCGGGGCTCAGATGAATACCGCCACCGATAACGCCGTTCTCGTCAACGGAAAGCTCCTCCGGTGCTCCGAAGCTCACAATCTCGTCGCGGGCTTTGACGCTGAGTCTCGGAAAATCACTGATCTGACGCCATGGCGCTCGCCGATCGACTCCGTGCAGCAGGGCTGGCTGGTCTTCGATGAAGCTCGTGCCGTCGCTCCATTTCTCGTTCAGCTCCTGAAGCCCCGGGTACTCTTTGGTCTTACGCAGGTACTGTTTGCAGGCGTCAATCTCGCCGCCAACAGTTCCATTGATTCCGTGTTTCGAAACAAGGATGCGCCCGCGCAAACCCAGCGACGCGCAGAGCTCACGCTGCCAGAGTCGCACAGCTTCGGGGTCGCTAATCGGGGCGAATGCGTAGTAGAGCAAAATCTTTGGAACAGCCACACAACTATCGTACGCTCGCTCACTTGTGAGCGCTAAGTGAGCACTAGTTGGCGTAGGTCGGCGCGTTCGGCAGTCCGAAAAATTGCTCGAGTGTGTTCACACCCGTTCGCTGCATCTCGGCTGCGAGCTCTGGACCAACGTAACGGTAGTGCCAGGGTTCGAACTGAAAGCCGGTAATTGACTCAGTGCCGGCGGGATAACGATTGATGAAGCCGAATTTGGCAGCGTTCGCGCTGAGCCATTTGCCAGCAGCAGTTTCTGCAAAGCATGCGTTCAGATAGCAATTGCCATGGTCATCAAAATCGATTGCGAGCCCGGTTTGGTGTTCAGAGTGACCAGGCCGCGCCGAGTAGGTGTCTGCGGCGGTTTGCCCGTCACGAGCCACGTATTTGTTGTACAGACCCTGCTGCAAACCGTAGTCGCGAAACCCGCTGATGATGTGCATGCTCACGCCTTCCGCAGCGGCTGCAGCCACTATCTGTTCAACGGCGCGGGCGGCGGGTTCGCTCAGCGGATGGTTGAACTCGTTCTCAACGCCGACCGGCATGCTCAGATTCGCAGGCCTGAAGTCGATCGGATTCAGCGGCCGAAGCTTATTGCTCACCACCCAGATTGACGACGGGTCGTCGATTGAATGGGCGGTCTTGTCGAACGTCGGTGTGGGCGTTGCTGTGGCAGTTTTGGTTGCGCTGGAGGTTTTGGGTTGAGAGGTCTCAGCAGATGCGCATCCTGTGACTGTGAGCAGGGTTGCCGCTGAAAGAACCGCCGTAATCCAGAGGGGGTTTTTCTGTGTGCGCATAGTTCAACAATACGTTTCTCTTCGCAGCGAATTGTCACCACTGGCGAGTAGGTTTGAAATATGGCTAAATCTGGCACCAAGCTCACCCGCAAGGGCGTGATTGCGATTGTGGTTGCCGCGGTGCTCGTGCTCGGTGGGGCAGCCGGAGCAACGTGGTGGATGCTCAACCAGACGCCCGCCGACGTGCCGAAGGCCTCAAAAGCAACTCAATCAGCAACCCCTACTCCGAAGCCCAAGACAGTTCTCAAGGTGGCCGCGATGGGAGACATGCTCCCGCATGACGCGGTGAATAAAAATGCGCTCCAGGCCGATGGAACATATGATTACGGGCAGTTCTTCACGAACATCCTGCCAATCTATAAGGGCTCGGATGTCGTGTTCTGCAACCAAGAGGTGCCAAGTGCTGGCGAAGAGATGGGCATCTCGGGCTACCCGGTGTTCAATGCTCCAAAACAGTTTGCCGTAGATCTGAGAACCGAAGTTGGTTGTAACGCCATAAACCTTGCGACCAACCACGCCGGTGATGTCGGCCCTGCGGGAATCACGCTCACGCGTGACCTGTGGGATACGCTCGACCCCCTGATGATCTCAGGAGCGAACCGGAGCGCCGAAGAACAAAACACCATCAGATACGCGGATGTGGAGGGTGTGAAGTTTTCACTCGTCTCGTTTGCTGAATATTCCAATTCTGGAATAGATGATGTGTCGCTCAATAAATACGGAAATACCG
>JALRLI010000186.1 GCA_023254555.1 Microbacteriaceae bacterium | reverse complement strand
CGAGCTCGTCTGAGACCGACTTGGTGGACTTCTTGGGTGCAGCTGCCTTCGCAGCTGTGGTCTTAGGTGCAGCCTTAGCTGGCTTTTCGGCAATGACTTCAGCTTCAACAACCTGAACGGCATTTGCCTTATCGTCTTCAACAGCAAGAACGGATTCGCCAGTGTTGGCGACCTTCTTGTCGCCACGCTTGTTGGCATCGCGCTTCGCGTTCTGCTCTGCCTTGGCTTCTGACTTGCTCTTGAGTGGACCAATGATCATGACCATGTTGCGGCCATCGATGGTGGGGCTGGATTCGACGGTGCCGAATTCGGCAACTTCTTCAGCGAACTTCTGAAGCAAGCGAACACCCTGCTCGGGACGTGACTGCTCACGACCGCGGAAGAGGATCATGGCCTTGACCTTGTCACCGTCGTTGAGGAAGCCGATAGCGCGCTTCTTCTTGGTTTCATAGTCGTGTACATCGATCTTCAGGCGGAAACGTACCTCTTTGAGGATGGTGTT
>JALRLI010000185.1 GCA_023254555.1 Microbacteriaceae bacterium | reverse complement strand
TAGGCCGGGTCATACGAAATCACCGCAGCATTTGTGGAGGCAATTACAGGGGAGTGGCCATCAGCGTGCTGCAGACCCTCTCCGGTCAGCGTGGTCCTTCCAGCGGTTGCGCCGATCATAAAGCCTCTCACCATCTGGTCTCCTGCTAGCCAGATTGAATCAGCTGTGCGCTGGAAACCAAACATGGAATAGAAGACATAGATCGGAATAATTGGCTGGCCGTGGGTTGCATAAGAGGAACCGCTGGCAGTGAAAGCAGCGATGGATCCTGCTTCATTGATTCCGGTGTGAAGAATCTGGCCGTGCTCGCTTTCTTTGTAACTGAGCAGCAGTTCACGATCCACCGACATGTAGTGCTGGCCATGCGGGTTATAGATCATGGAAGTCGGGAAGAAGGCATCCATTCCAAATGTTCTTGCCTCATCCGGAATGATCAGCTGAATTCTCTGTCCCGTCTCTTCCGCCTTCATAACGTCTTTGAGCATGCGAACAAACGCCATCGTCG
>JALRLI010000184.1 GCA_023254555.1 Microbacteriaceae bacterium | reverse complement strand
AGTATTAATCGTAATACCACGGGCCTTCTCTTCGGGAGCAGCATCGATCTGATCGTACGCTTTGGCCTCACCACCAAAGAGCTTAGAGAGCACGGTGGTAATTGCTGCAGTGAGCGTGGTCTTACCGTGGTCGACGTGACCAATGGTGCCAACGTTCACATGGGGTTTAGTCCGTTCAAATTTTTCTTTTGCCATTTTGGGTGCCTTTTATTTAGCTAATCAATGTTCAAAAAATTACTTTGCTTTTGCTGCAATGACAGCGTCAGCGACGTTCTTTGGTGCTTCTGAGTAATGCTTAAATTCCATGGTGTAGGTCGCGCGGCCTTGCGTTAATGAGCGCAAGCCGGTTGAATATCCAAACATTTCTGCGAGGGGAACCTCGGCGCGCACAATCTTGCCGCCACCAGGAATGTCATCCATGCCTTGCATAATTCCACGGCGTGAGGATAAATCACCCATCACGTTACCCATGAAGTCTTCGGGCGTCTCAACTTCTACTGCCATCAT
>JALRLI010000183.1 GCA_023254555.1 Microbacteriaceae bacterium | reverse complement strand
GGCAAGGTGTACACCGGCTCGATTGTGGATCCCAAGGAATTCTTGGCATTCGTAACTCAGGTTGCTGGTGAGTCAGCTTCCACAACTCCCGCTACTCCAGCCGCAGGTTAGGATTAACGGGTAGTGAGGTGAGTTTCACCTCACGCAAGCCGACTTGGCGCAATTGGTAGCGCACCGCTCTTGTAAAGCGGGGGTTGTGGGTTCGAGTCCCATAGTCGGCCCGTGTTTGACGAGCGTGATCGTGCCATTCTCGACTTTGAGCGTGAATGGTGGCAGCACCCCGGTGCCAAAGAGGACGCTATTCGACAAACCTTTGGTTTGTCACCTGCTCGGTATTACCAAGTACTGGGAAAGCTGATGGATTCAGAAGCTGCGTTGGCCTATGACCCCTTGCTGATTAAAAGACTGCAACGCGTCCGGGATGACCGCCGCAGCTCACGCCAGAAGCGGGTTAACCCTGATTCATCAGAAAAGAACTGAAAGAATAGAACCATGGCTGAGAAAACA
>JALRLI010000182.1 GCA_023254555.1 Microbacteriaceae bacterium | reverse complement strand
GGGCATCGGACTCACCCACGTCACCTACGCGATCGGCTGGACCTCCTGGCTCGACATCGCCCCCTTCGGAGTCTCGAAGGCGACCGCGCTGGAGCGGATGCGCGAGGCGATGCAGTACTCCCCCGCCGAGGTCATCGTGGTGGGAGACGGCCGCAACGACATCGAGATGATGCAGTGGGCGGTGCATGGCGGCGGCACGGCCGTTGCGATGGGTCAGGCGCCGGACGAGGTGAAGGGTGCGGCCAGCGTCGTCACCGGGGCTGTCGAGGACGACGGCCTGGCGGTGTTTCTTGAGGGGCTTGCAGACTCGAGCGTTTCGGTAGACTAGGCCGCGTGCCAGCGGGAGCTGGCGCAGGTGGGCTGTCCGAGCGGCCGAAGGAGCTTGTCTTGAAAACAAGTGAGGGGAAAACTCTCCCTGGGTTCGAATCCCAGGCCCACCGCCACTTTGTGATCCCATTACTTCGGCGTGTTTATGCGGAAGTAGCGGGATTCTTAGTATCTGCTTCAG
>JALRLI010000181.1 GCA_023254555.1 Microbacteriaceae bacterium | reverse complement strand
AACCGCTGGTGCATTCGGTCGTGGCGGCGGAAAGTCCAAGGCACGTAAGTCGAAGAGAACAAAAAGAGCAGAGTTTGAACTCCGCGAGGCACCTTCGCTTGGTGGCGTAAGCGTTCCTCGTGGTGACGGTAACACTGTCATTCGTCTACGCCGCGGAGCATCTATTGCTGACTTCGCAGACAAGATCAATGCAACCCCCGGTAACTTGGTGACCGTTCTGTTCCACCTGGGTGAAATGGCAACCGCTACCGAGTCCATCGACGAGGCCACATTCGAAATCCTTGGTGAAGAACTGGGCTTCAAGATCCAGATCGTTTCGCCTGAGGAAGAAGACAAGGAACTCCTCGACGCCTTCAACATCGACCTCGAGCAGGAGCTCGAAGACGAAACTGATGAAGACCTCGAGATTCGTCCTCCTGTCGTCACCGTGATGGGTCACGTTGACCACGGTAAGACTCGTTTGCTCGATGCCATCCGCAAGACCAACGTCATTGCGGGTGAAGCTGGTGG
>JALRLI010000180.1 GCA_023254555.1 Microbacteriaceae bacterium | reverse complement strand
GGTAAAGCAATTGGTGCAGCAGAGACTCCACTAAACGCAGACAAGACATTTGCAAACAAGAAGGTGTTTGCTCGTTTCCAGGGTGACGTTGTTGAAGTTGATGCAGAAGATGTTGACTACCTAGACATCTCACCTCGTCAGCTTGCATCTGTTTCAACATCATTGATTCCGTTCCTTGAGCACGACGACTCGTCTCGTGCGCTGATGGGTGCGAACATGCAGCGTCAGGCTGTTCCACTACTACGTTCTGACTCACCATTTGTTGGAACCGGTATGGAGCGCGTTGCTGCGATTGACTCTGGTGCAGTTGTTATTAACGAAACTGCCGGTGTTATCTCAGAAGTTGATGCAGACACAATCACCGTTCAGCAGGACAAGGGTGGAACCAAGACTTACGTACTTCGTAAGTTCGACCGCTCAAACCAGGGAACTGCAATTAACCAGCGAATCATTGTTGAAGCTGGTCAGCGTGTAGAAGCCGGTGAAGTTCTTGCCGATGGTCCTTCAACAGACATG
>JALRLI010000017.1 GCA_023254555.1 Microbacteriaceae bacterium | reverse complement strand
GGCGATATACGCGGCGTCCTCCGCTGGCGCAAAGCTTGTCATGAGGCGCACGATGTTTGGCAGCACTAACCAGCCTGCGTAGGCCCCGAGCAGGAAGAGCGGAACCGCAGCCAGAATGAAACCAACTCCGTAACGTTTCTCTTTGCCAGTGAGACCCGGCGCAAGGAATGCCCATACCTGGTACAGCCACACCGGGCTCGCTATCAAGATTGCGATGAAGAACGAAATCTGGAGTTTGAGGTCGAAAGCGCTGGTGATGTCGCCGTAGTTGATATTGGCTTCTCTCCCCTGCTCTACCGCTATCTGCTGAATCGGCACACGCATCGCATCCCAGACGAAGTCCGAAAGAAACCAGCCAGCTATCAAGCCGAGGACGATTGCGATTGCTGAGATAAACAGTCGTTTTCTGAGCTCGATGAGATGCTCGCCGAGTGACATTCTGCGCTCACGGCGAGCCTCTTTTTGTGCACTCGTAGTCAATTTCGTCCTCAATACAAATTGCCGTGTGAAAGTTTACCCGAATGGCTATTGATCGTACTGAGAGAGTGCGCGTGCTGCCCATGCTGCTACCGCTGTTCTCGCACTGTGCGGCTCGAGCACTTCTGCGTTGCCCGCGGACGCAGCAACGACCCACGAGGCACGCGCTGGGACTGCGAGCTCGATCTCGACGTCGGTGGAGGAATTGGACGAGCGTATGATGGTGGGCTCGAAAGACCGGATTCTTGAGAGCCACTGCTCCCCCACCCTCACTCTGGCTGTGATTGCATCCGCAGCCGGAGCATAGAGAGATGTTGAGGATGGGCGGTTCTGATCGGACGTTGGGGCAGCTTGGATCGGCGGATGAGCTTCAATATTGCTCATCCTAGAGATTCGAAATAACCTTTCTTCGCGACGGTCTGCGCACCATCCAAGCAGGTACCAAACTTCGTCTACTGATTCCAACGAGTAGGGCTGTACATGTCGATTCGTGATCTCGGCTGGAGATTTTCGGTGTTCGAATCTCAGCGAATGCCCTGTTGAGATAGCGTCGCGAATCATTTGGAGACTCGCGGGCGCCACTGCTCGAACCTCTATCAGAGGAGGATTTACGATCGCCGTTCCTGCAAGTTTCTGAATGAGTAGGTCGATCTCTTCACTCAGCGCTAACCCCGGCACAGCTTTCAGGTATTGCAGACCGGCAAGGATAGCCGCTATCTCGCGCCCCGAGAGGGCGGGAGCATCATCCGACACGATGGAGTTGATAATCAAGGCCTCGTCGTCCTGTTCGAGTGCATCCCAGTCGATATCAAACATGTCATTGGGAAGATAGGTTTTCGTATCTCCCGGAACGCCTGAAAGTGCTATCAGGCGAACGAGTGCTCGGGCAAGTTCAGGTGTTATCTCGAAGTGCGAAGCGAGTTCGATGATTGGCACTGGGCCGTTCGCGCGAATGTACGGGACCATGCTTCTGAGAAGCGTCAGTTTCTCTGGTGTGTGCAAGCCATCGCGCCTAGCCATATGCGGCTCCGGTCGAATGGTTCTCGTATATGTCTTGCAAGAGTGCGATCACTCGCTCTCTCACTTCTGGCGGAGAGAGTACTTGCACGTCTGCGCCATAGGCAATCAAATCTTCGGCCAACACCAGAGCATCGAGAAAATGGATGCGCATCAGTTTCATACCCGCTTCAGCGCCTTCAATGAACGATGGAGACATGTCGCTCATCGGTTCGAATCGAGCTAGTGCCTCCGAGCCAACGGCGACGAGCACATCGGCGATATTTTTTGCTCTCAATTCGTTGAGATCTTGCAACGTCTGCGCAGTGAGCTCCAAAAGTTCCACGTCATACTCCATTGTGGAAATCTTCACTGAAGAAGTGATTCGGGACAGTAAAAACACCCTAGGAGCTGCGCGGTCGTAGTCATAGGCGATGAGGTTCCAGCGACCATCCAATTTCTCAAGAGCCAGCGGTGCAACGAGGCGCCTAGCAGGTTCGGCATCAGAAGGTTTTTGGTAGTCAAATTCAACCGTGTTGTGATCGGCTATCGCAGCGCTCAGCGGTGTGAAGGACTGGTCGTGAGTTGTTATTCGAGGATTGACCCCGAGCATGCTGGAATCGAAGTTATCGCCAAGAGAATTGAGTTTCATTGCGGCTCGTCGCGCGTCAGGCTCGTTGAGACTGTCGCGCCAGGCGTAGGTTGCGAGTCTCAACAAACTCAATTCGAGGCCAGTGAATCTCGTCTCTGGAGGGAGCGAGAGGGTTTCAGGTTGAACCCTGTACCGAGCTTTCTGATTGTTGCCGGGTTCATCGGGCGAATCTATGGTTTCAATTTGAATGCCGAGCGCGCGCAGTGCCTCCTTATCGCGTTCGAATTGACGCTCCATGTTTGCCTGACTCTCACCGTGCACGAAGCGCTCAGAGTAGCCGTGCACGAACTCAAAAATCTCAGCACGCGAAAGCCCATTTCGTGCCGCGGAGAGCGCAAGGAGGAGGCTAAAAAGTCGTTCCTCACTTGAAACCGGGGCAGCCAAGGTGCCTCCGCTTATCCAATGCCTATGATGTCAACGACGCTGACCTGTGGGCCAGACTGTCCTGGAGTGATTAGCACAATTTGCGAACCCACTTTATACCCGGTCAATTGCTTTCGGAGTGCATCACCATCGAGCTCACTGCCAAATGAGGTTGGGCTGCCATCTGCCCAGGTCGATGCGAGTATCTGACGAGACGTCCAATCAACGGTCAAGACCTGACCGAACACCACATCCGATTTATCAATAACACTACCGTCGCCCTCAATTCGGACTGCTTTTTCGAGTACTGTGCCAGGATTGCTCGGTGGCAAAACGATACCCACTCGACCTGTAGCGTCAGTAACAACGTTTGGGAATCCGTTCGGGAGTTGGCGAACCGCTCCTTCGCTGCGTGGTGCTCTGACATCAACGACATCGATAGCCATAAGAAGCGTCGATTTTTCAGATACGCCAAAGCTCGCGAGAGCTTCGGAACCAAGTCCATCTTTAGGTGCGATCGCAAGGAGCACACGGTCGCCAGCTTGTGCGCAAAGCAGACCTTCGTAGAGGCCCGTAAATGTGAAATCTTGTGAGAGAAGTACCGGCGCGGCGCCTTTCTCAGCATTGAATTCGGTGGCCTGCAGCTCTTTTTCGGTGTCAGCATCGACTACAACAAAATTGACTGAGACCACGTCATTCGGCTGTGCAGGTCGGCCGTTCTCGTCGCCAGAGAGAACAACTCTACGTTCGGAAGCGTTTGCGGATGGCTTACCGCTTATCGCAATTTTGGGCACCTCGCCAAATGCACCGCTCACTTCTGTTGAAGCGGTAATTGGCCCCTCAGTTAATCTAGGAGCACACGAATCAGTCGCAGGGGCAGATGCGGTGCATCCTGTAAGTGTGAGTGCGGCGGCAACTGCAACCGTAACGCTCAAGATTATGAACCGCAATGAAAACCTCTCAGGACCTGAACTCGTTACTAACAGTCTATGGGTGAGCCTCGCACTGGAGCTGTTGCATCAGCACTGTGCACCCGTTTCTTCGCGCATCGTGTTTGCGCGCTTCAGGTTCTTTTTCAGCGCTTTTCCTGATTTCTCGTGAATACCCACCGCATCGGGTGTCCACGCCAAAACGTCAGACTCATCAAAATCTGACTTTGAGGCGCGTCGCTTGAGTTCTGGTAGCACCGTATCCGGGGCCAATCTACGGGCCACCGTGAGGAATCCGGTGTGAGCGACCATGCGGTGATCTGGCCGCACGGCAAGACCTTCAACGTGCCATCCACGAACCATGGTCTCTGACGACTCTGGTTGAGTGAATTGACCCGATGCGCGGAAAGCCTCCACTGTGCGCGAGAGCTGCGTAACTGTGGCAACGTAGCAAATGACTACTCCCCCGGGTTTCAGGACATCGCCGCAGGCATCGACACACTCCCAGGGCGCGAGCATATCAAGCACCACCCGATCTACCGCGCCCGGGCCGAACGCTGTCGTCGCTTCATCCTCGAAGCTGCCAACTGTCACCTGCCAGTTTGGCGGTGTAGCGCCATAAAACGACGCAACATTGTCAAGCGCTATCTCGGCGAATTCCTCTCTGCGTTCGATAGAAATCAGCTGTCCTGCCGGGCCAATCGCCCGCAGCAGCCACATCGAGAGTGCGCCCGAGCCAACCCCTGCTTCGAGTACGGTGGCACCCGGATAGATATCCGCAAGGGCGAGAATTTGTGCTGCATCCTTTGGATACACAATCGCAGCGCCGCGCGGCATTGACATGACGAAGTCGCTGAGAAGTGGTCTCAGAGCGAGGTATTGCTCGCCAGAACTACTGAGGATCACTGAACCATCTTCGGCGCCGATAATATCGTCGTGCTTCACAAACCCACGGTGACTATGAAACTCGGCACCGTGCTTGAGCGTGAGTGTATGCATTTTGGCTTTCGGGCCGGTGAGTCGAACCCGATCGCCGACAACGAAAGAGCCACTGTATCGACGTGATGGTGGGGTGACATCGTCAGTCATTGGGTTGCCTGTCGTTCCATTGAATGCATGAACACCCAAGTTTATAGCGCCCACGAGGGAGTATTCTTTACGGCAAGAAGGTTTGGAGCAGAGATTGTCAGGAACGAAGGATTCACTCAGTGGTCGAGTGCTGGTGATTGCATTCGAGGGATGGAGTGACGCTGGCGCAGCCGCCTCTGCAGCGGCAAGATGGATGCTCGATCACCTCGGACATGAGGAAATTGAAGCTATTAGCGCCGAAGACTTCGTTGACTATCAAGTGCATAGGCCGAAACTTGTTCTGAGCGACGACGGAAGTCGGGAACTTGAGTGGCCGGACACGAAACTCTTCGGTCCGGTTGAGCGCCCAAATCAAACCGAGCCAGAAGAGTGCATCCGCTACGTTTCGGGAGAACCAGCGAAAGAGATCTTCGTTCTGCTCGGGGCTGAACCGTCGCGACGTTGGCGAGAATATGTCGAGTTGCTGCTCGACATTATCTCGGCATGGCAGATTGACCATATCGTGACACTCGGGGCAATGTTCTCGGATGCGCCTCACAGTCGACCAATTAGCACCATATTGACGAGCGATAATGCTGAGCTGCGGAAAGTGTTGGGCCTGGAAAAAAGCGATTACGAAGGTCCGGCGGGGATCGGATCGGCGCTCGCGCTCGCGGCTGCGGATGCAGGCGTGAATTTAGTTTCTATCTGGGCATCAGTTCCTCACTATGTGCATTCTGCCCCTTCTCCGAAGGCAACGCTCGCGCTCCTTGACCAGGTTGAGGAGCTGCTTGATGTGGTTATCCCACGAGGAGATCTGGTCGAGCAATCAAACGAATGGGAATCGAGCATATCCGCACTTGCCGCATCGGACGCGGAGATGTCTTCGTATATCGAAAAGCTTGAGGAAGCGCGAGACGCCTTCGAGGGTCCGGAAGCGACAGGCGAGGCAATCGCGCACGAATTCGAGAAGTTCCTGAGACGGGACCATCCCAACGCGGAAGAGAGTGGCTAGAGCTTCAGCCCGAGGAGAGAATCGCCGATCGCACGAATCAGTGTTGGCGGTGCAGTACCCTCTATGATTGCACTCTCAATGAGCTCGAGTGCCGCCGGCGTGTTCATATCGTCAGCGAGCATCCTGCGGACCCCTGCGAGCAGTATTTCGCCGCTATCGGTTCTGTATTCGGTTGGAAGCTGATCTCGAATACTCAGCCGTTCGCGCCAAAGGGCGAGCTGCCGCATCGCCTTTGGCGCGAAGTCATCGAACCACTCCCAGCTCGATCGGTAGTGGTGCTTCAGCAGGGCGAGACGAATCGCCATGGGGTCAATTCCAACTGAGACTAACTGGTGCACAAAAACCAGATTGCCCCGCGATTTGCTCATTTTCTGGCCTTGATACTCGACCATTCCGGCGTGCGCAAAAACCTGTGCAAGTGGTCTCCCTGTTAGCCCAGTTGCGTGGGCTGAACTAAATTCGTGGTGTGGAAACAGGAGATCAACTCCCCCACCCTGGACCGTAATCTCGGGCCCGAGCGCTGAAGTAGCAATCTCAGAACACTCGATGTGCCAACCAGGGCGACCTCTCCCCACTGGAGAGTTCCAAGCAGGTTCGCCAGCTCGCTCAGCTCGCCAGAGCAGAGGATCTAACGGATTGCGCTTTCCTGGGCGATTGGGGTCTCCGCCTCGCTCGCGGCTCAATCTCAGCATGTCATCGAGCTCGAGCCCACACACATCACCTAGCGACCACTCGGTGAGAGTATTGGCCGCGATGATATCGAAATACAAGTCTTGCCCGTCGACGTCCTCGGAGCTCAGCGGATACACAAGCCCCCGTTCTGCCAATGCGTGAACCGCACGTGCAATCGAGTCGATTGACTCAGTCACAGCCACGAAGTTTTTGGGCGGGAGCAGGCGCAGAGAGGCCATATCCTGCGTGAACAATTCAATCTGCCTGTGAGCAAGTGCCTGCCAGTCTTCATGTGTTTGTTCTGCACGCTCGAGCAGTGGGTCATCAATGTCGGTGATGTTTTGCGCGTAATGCACGTTCAATCCTGCATCCATCCAGACTCGCTGCAGAGTATCGAATGCAAGATAGGTGTAGGCGTGGCCCAAATGTGCTGCATCGTATGGAGTGATTCCACAGACATAGAGAGTGGCCTCTCCAGACTGTGGAGCCGTATCAACGAGGTGCCCGGAAGAGGAATCATAAAGCTGCGGTGCGGTGCCCCTGCCAGGTAATTTTGCCGGGGCGTCGTATTCCCACGAGATCATTTACGCGCCACTCATCGGGCTGAGAATCCCTAGGCTCAGGAGAACAATGAGACCCACGCCGAGCAGAATTCTGTATATGACAAACGGAGCGAAACTCCGTTTAGAGAGCCAAGACATGAGGAAAGCAATCACTCCCAGCGCCACGAAGAACGCAACGAGCGTCGCAATCACCACGCCCATCCAGTCGACCTCAGCGTGGCCGCTGAAGCTTTTCAGGAGCTCAAAAAGGCCGCTCCCAAAGACAGCCGGGATGGCGAGTAAAAAAGAGTATCTGGCTGCATCCGCTCGCTTGTAGCCCATGAGCAAACCTGCGGTGATCGTGCCGCCGGAGCGCGAGACGCCAGGTATCAAGGCGAGAGCCTGTGCGAAGCCATAGATGAGCCCATCACGCCAGGTGAGGCGTTCGAGAGTCTTCACCTTTTTTCCTGCGAAATCCGCGATTCCAAGCAAGATTCCGAAAAGGATAAGGCTGAAGGCGACGAACCACAGTGAGCGTAGTGTGCTCTCAATTTGTTCTTGGAAAAGCAACCCCAACGCGACGATTGGCAGGCTGCCGAGAATAATCCACCAACCCAGGAGCGCATCGTGGTTGTTTCGCGGAAGCTTGCCAAATAGAGAGGCAAACCACGCAGAGATGACGCGTTTGATATCGCGCCAAAAGAAGATAACAACTGCGGCCTCAGTACCGAGCTGAGTTATCGCGGTGAACGCAGCACCCGGGTCACCATGTGAGGGAAGAAATTCGCCAACGATTCGGAGGTGGGCACTTGACGAGACTGGTAGAAACTCGGTCAATCCCTGAACCAGACCGAGGATTATGGCTTCGAAAATACTCATGCTGAGTGAGATACCCTCGTTCCGCGACGTTGTGTGTGGTAGTAGCGTGCCCGCTGATGCGGGTACCTGCTCAGCGTACTAGTAAGAACCGAGTAGCTCCGTAAGCGCACGGTGCCCAAACGTTAATGCTGATAATGGGATTCTTTCATCTACCCCGTGGAACATAGAAACAAAGTCATAATCCGCCGGCAACTTCATCGGAACAAATCCATACCCCTCGATGCCAAGACGGCTGAGTGCCTTGTTGTCTGTACCGGCGGGAAGAAGATACGGAAAGACTTCTGCCTCGGCATCGAATTTTCCGATCGTGTCAACCATGGCGCGCACCAAATCCCCTTCGAAGGGGAACTCCATCCCGACATCCTGATGAACAATTTCGACCTCAATCTCGTCGCCAAGAATCTCGCGAAGCTTGCTCAACACGTTTTCTTCATCACCGGGCAGGGTTCGGATATCAATCTTTGCCTCAGCTAGGTCCGGAACGACATTGTGTTTAAAGCCTGCCTTGACTACGGTCACGTTCGCCGTGGTGCGCAGACTCGCTTCGATAAATCCTGAGCCGTAGCCAGTGTTTAGCACCAACGCGTCAGGGTTCTCGAAATTCGGTTCTACCCCGAGCGTGTCGGCAATCTTCTGGAGCAGCGTGCGCGTGGTGTCGGTCAACTTCAATTTCCACTCATAGTGATTGAGCCGCACGCAGGCTTCGGCCAGTGTGATGATCGCGTTCTCAGACAGGCGCCGAGATCCGTGTCCAGCAGCACCACGGGCGCGGATGTTCACCCACATCATGGCCTTCTCGCCAGTCTGGATGAGGTAGGCGCGCTTCTCCCCTACCTGAACCGAGTAACCGCCCACCTCGCTAATTGCGTGTCTTGCACCCGCAAATTCTTCCGAATGATTCTCAACCATGTAGTGCGATCCGAGGACTCCGCCCGACTCTTCGTCTGCGAAAAAAGCAAGAATGAGTTCTCTGTTTGGCAGTCTGCCCGATTGAACGAGTTCGCTCACAGAGCTCAGAATCATGGCGTTCATGTTCTTCATATCAACAGCGCCGCGACCCCACAACATGCCGTCTTTCACCTCGGCAGCGAACGGATCAACGCTCCAGTCGTCCGCGATTGCCGGCACAACATCGAGGTGTCCGTGAACGACAAGAGGTGCAAGCTCAGAGTCTCTGCCAGGCACTCGCGCGACCAAGCTCGTGCGGTTTGGTGCAGAGGTGAACAGCTTCGAGTGGATACCGAGCTGATGCAAATACGCCTCGATGTACTCCGCGGCCTCAGTCTCGCCGTTTGCAGTTCCCTCGCCGTAATTCGAGGTATTTAGCCGAATCAGATCCTGCGCGATTGTGAGCGTCTCGTTATTGGTCGGGTCAAGATCGTCGAAGTCAGTCACACCAGCAGATTATCGCTGTTATCGGGTCATTGCTATTCATGGATGGACAGAATGCTGCCGATTCCTGACTCAGGGATATTCGTGGTAGTGTCGACTCTGGTCAATCACTAAGAGTGACTGTCTCGCGCGGATGGCGGAATTGGCAGACGCGCTAGCTTGAGGTGCTAGTGCCCGTATTAGGGCGTGGGGGTTCAAGTCCCCCTTCGCGCACGAGGAGAAAAAATGAGTCCCGATGAATCGGGGCTCATTTTTTTCTGCCCATGACAGCTAGAAACGGATTTGCCTTCGCAGAACATCAATTCTCGCTTGCAACTGTGTAACTGACGCCTGTGAGACGGGTGGGCCGCCACACTGTTTGCGAAGTCGCGCATGGACATGACTGTGGGGTTCGCCGTTCTGTTTGGCGCTGATGCTGACGAGGCTATTGAGCAGTTTGCGCTGCTCTCGAAGAGTACGGTGCAGGGGTTGGTGCAGCGAGATATCGGCATCAGCTGGAGTTGAATCGCTGTGCGGTCCTGAACGACTCTTCGCAGCTTGGATGCGACGCTTCTGACGCTCTTCTCGGTGGCGCAACACCTCCTCAATCTGCGAATGGTCTAACACACCGGGAAGTCCGAGAAAATCGAGCTCTTCAGGGCTCGTCACGCTCGCGTATGTCCCGAATTCATTTCCCTCAAAAACAACTCGATCAAAGTGAGCATTCGACGCGATTGCTTGGTAGGTGAACAGCTCTGAATTGTCAGCGGCGTTAGTATCTTCAGCGTTGGAGTCAGCGCCATTTTCCGAGTCCTCAAGCCAAATCTCTCGTGCTGTACTCGAATCGATGACGTGGTCACGCTGCTTCTCCAACTCATTCGCCAGCGTCATCAGCGCTGGCACATTCGGAATGAAAACGGATGCAGTCTCGCCCCGACGCCGGCTTCGCACGAAACGGCCGATTGCTTGTGCAAAAAACAAAGGTGTTGATGAGCTCGTTGCATAGACACCGACCGCAAGGCGAGGTATGTCAACGCCTTCAGAAACCATTCTGACTGCAACCATCCACAAATCGCTGCTGTGCGTGAAATTGTCGATCCTCTCGCTCGATCCCGCGTCGTCTGAAAGGACTACCGTTACCGTCGACTCTGAAACGCGCTCAAGTATTTGAGCGTAAGCTCGAGCGGACTCCTGGTCGGACGCGATGACCAGTCCGCCCGCGTCAGGAACGCTATTGCGCACTTCGAGCAGTCTTTTATGCGCAGCGCCAAGGACAGAGGAAATCCAAACGCCGTGAGGGTCGAGTGCTGTACGCCAAGCTTGCGCAGTGATCGACTTTGTATTGCCCTCCCCGAGTCGAGCATCCATGACTTCACCGGTAGAAGTTTGCCACTGCATACGGCCTGCGTAAACCATGAAGATTACCGGACGAACAATCCCCTCAGCGAGAGCCCTTGTATACCCAAACTCATAGTCGGTCTGAGAGATGAGCTGTCCTGAAATATCTTTCGCATAGCGGACAAATGGAATCGGAGCTGAGTCGGAGCGGAATGGAGTTCCGGTGAGAGAAAGTCGGCGAGTCGCATCACCGAACGCAGTTCTGATTGCATCGCCCCAGCTGAGTGCGTCACCGCCGTGATGCACCTCATCCAATATCACCAGGGTGCGCGCGGCGTCAGTAATTCGTTGGTGAAGAACCGGTTTCATCGCAACCTGCGCATACGTCACAGCGGCCCCCACAAAGTTTCGCCCGTAGGTTGCCCCGTGACTGTTACTGAATCGTGGATTAATTTTGATCCCGGCTCGCGCAGCTGCGTCAGCCCATTGAATCTTGAGGTGTTCGGTGGGTGCGACAATCGTGATGCGGTCAATTAGACCACGGGCCTTCAGCGTGGCGGCGAGTCGCAGCGCGAATGTTGTCTTGCCAGCCCCAGGTGTTGCTGAAACCAAGAAATCAGCGCTATCAGAGGCTAAATATCTTTCGATCGCCTCGTGCTGCCACTCTCGAAGCTTCTGTGCGGTGCCCCATGGAGCCCTCTCGGGATAAGCGGGAGGAAGGTGCTCAGCCGCACTGGTGCCGGGCAAGAAGAGCTGCTCGGCATGCGTTTCGGTCACAAGCCACGATTCTAATCAACAACCGTCTACTGCCCAGAACTGACGCGCTGTTGCAAAGACCAGAGCGCTAAGGCTGCACAGGTAGAAACGTTGAGTGAATCTATTCCATTCGCCATTGGGATGGTAACGAGTTTCTCGGCAGCCGCGAGCGTTCTGCGGCTAAGTCCTTCTCCCTCTGAACCGAGGACGAGCGCGACCTTGTCTGGAGCAACGGGAACATACTCTCTCAGGGTAGAGGCGCGGTCGTCTAACGCCAGAGCGACAGTCTGGAATCCTTCTTGAGACAGCTGCTCGAGTGTCTGAATCAGGTCATTACTGCGCATCCAAGGGACCTGCAGCACCGCACCCATGCTCACCCTAACTGCGCGCCTGTAAAGCGGGTCAGCGCAGCTCGGCGAAAGGATTACAGCATCTGCGCCGAGAGCGGCCGCGCTACGGAAGACCGCACCAACGTTGGCGTGATCGACAAGATCTTCAAGAACTACCAGCGTCTTTGCATCCCGCACTATCTCAAGAAGCGGTTCTGGCTCGGGTCGCTCAAACGAGGCGATTGCGCCCCGATGCATGCGAAATCCGCTCACTGCTTCGAGCTGCTCGGCGGTGCCAACAAAAATAGGCACATCAGGATATGCCTTGATTAGCGGCTCAATGCTTTCGAGCCACTTCGCAGTCAGGAGCACAGCGCGTGGGTGGAACCCGGCATGCAATGCCCTGAGTATCACTTTCGGCGACTCAGCGAGAAACAGACCTTGAGCAGGCTCACTTGCGGAGCGCAGCTGAACGTCTGTCAGATTCGCGAAATCGAGCAGTCGAGGGTCAGCGAGCGAGAGATTAGTGATAACAGGCATTATTGAGAAGAGTGAACCCTACTCGGTCACGGAGCGTATTGCGCTGGCCGCCAGCGTAGGGGCTTCGTAATGAGTGAGATGCCCAACTCCCTCGGCTACCACAAGCTTCGAATCGGCGAGAGCGGCTGTGAGGCGCAGCTGCTTTTCGAGCGGGGTGATGTCATCGATTTCACCAGCGACGATGACCGTCTGCATCGTGAAATTGTCAGCATACTGCGGAACTGTTGCTGAAATAGAGGCCTCGAACATTTCGAGAAGGGCCTCACGATTCGCGAAATTGCTGAAGTAGAGGGCGTGCTGTTCATGAATCCACGCTCTCAGCTGTTTGTCATTCGTCTTCGCCATGACTCCGCTCATCGCTCGGACCATGACTCGATTCTTCAACAGAGCATTACCGAATGAGCTCGGCAGCGACTGAGCAGTCAGATAGTAAAGGTGCGCAAACTTAGACAGAATGCCTTTGGGTCCTTCGAGAGCGGGCGCTGATATCGGGTTGATGAGCACGACACGATTTGGCGTTATGTCCCCTGAGAGTGCAGAGGCAACAACGAGCGTGCCGAACGAGTGCCCAACGAGCGTGTAGCGGTCTACATTGAGCGTCAGGATGAACTCCCGAAGCCAAGCACCGAGAGCGTCTAAATCGTGTCGAGCATCTCGCAGAGCTTCACTGTCACCGAATCCGGGGAGGTCTGGCACGATCACGTCGAAGTTAGCGAGGTGGTTTGCGATGAGTTCGAGACCATGATGATCGCCGCGGAAGCCGTGAATGAGAACTACAGTCTTCCCTTCAGGTTTGCCATATCTCCAATAGGCGCACTCTCCGCCCTGGACGAGAGCGGTATGCCTCCTTCCAGTGTCGGTCTCAAGAGATGGTTTTGCCACGCGGCAAGTCTAGTCGGACACAAATGTCACAACCTCAGAATAGGCTTTGAGATGCAAGCGGTACTCCTGCTCGGCAAAAGCATGATGAAGGGCGCAAAAAATGTCTAAGCTTCCACCTTGGGCCGAAACAATCGCGGTATTCGATACTGAGACAACCGGCGTCGACCTAGAAACAGCGCGGATCGTAACAGCAACTGTGGCGGTGCTCGACTCAGCGGGTGACGTTCAAGAGCGGCACGACTGGATTATCGATCCGGGTATCGAAATTCCTGAGCCAGCTGCCGCGGTCCATGGAGTAACCACAGAAATGGCTCGGGCTTCGGGCGTCGATCCGAAAGTGGGCATTCAACAGATTGTTTCCACACTCAACAGCCTCGTGGGGCGTGGGCTTGCGGTTGTGGCCTACAACGCGCCCTACGACTTCACGATTCTTGATCGTGAGGTGAAGCGCAATGGGCTGGACCAGTGCTTTGATCCAACTGCGATCCTCGATCCATTGGTGATAGACAAGCAGGTTGACCGCTATCGCAAGGGCAAACGCACACTCACCGCGACGATTGAGCAGTACGGTGTCTCAATCGGCAAAGCACATGATGCCGGCGAGGACGCCATCGCCGCTGGACGGCTCATGCAACAGATTGCTAGAAAGTACGCTGGCGATTTACCAGACTCTCTCGATGCTCTTCATGCCGCACAAATCGACTGGGCGCGCGCGCAAACAGAGAGCTTCGTGAGCTGGATGCGGGCCAATCGCGACCCGAACTTCGCTGCAAGCGGAGAATGGCCTACTCGAAGCTGAATGCAGGAACGAAAAAAGGCGCCTCCCCGCGGGGGAAGCGCCTTTTTGCGTTGACCTATGAACCGAAGCTCTTGAAACGCTGGTTGAACTTCTCTACGCGACCTGCAGAGTCCATGATGCGCTGCTTGCCGGTGTAAAACGGATGAGACTCACTCGAAATTTCAACATCAATCACGGGGTACGTGTTTCCGTCGAGTTCGATTGTCTTGTCGCTCGTCAGGGTTGAGCGGGTCAGAAAGGTTGCTCCTGATGCAAGATCGCGAAAGACGATTGCGTTGTACTCAGGGTGAATTTCAGCCTTCATGTGATTCCTTGCTACAGGTCGAGATTTGGGGCACATCGAAACAATCAAGATGAGCCAAGCCTCAACTTTAGCAGATTTTTCAACCTACCGCACCATACGTGCCCAGTATCTGCCGCCCTCGTGTGACACGAGCAATGGAACACCGAAGGTGGATGTCAGATTCTCAGATGTGAGAATGTCAGCGATTTCGCCCGCGGCTGTCACTCGGCCCTCTTTGAGGAGCATGACGTGGGTGAACCCCTCAGGAATTTCCTCAACGTGGTGGGTAACCATGATCATCGCGGGCGAGAACGGAGAGCTCGCATACCCTTCTAACAGTTGCAGAAGTTGCTCTCTGGCCCCTACATCGAGGCTGGCCGCAGGCTCATCAAGGAGTAAAACTTCTGGATCAGTCATCACGGCTCGTGCAATCAGAACTCGCTTGCGTTCCCCATCGCTGAGCGTGCCGAATAGGTGATCGCGAAATTCGAGAAGGTTCCATTCAGCGAGCACACGCTCCGCGCGGCGAATATCGATATTCTCGTAGGTCTCGTTCCAACGACCCTCAACCCCATGAGCTGCTGTCAGTACGGTATCTAGTACCGATTCATTGGCAGGAATTCTCTTTGACTGCGCTGAACTCGCAAAGCCGATTCGGTTGCGAATTTCGGATATTTCACTCTTTCCGAGCGTCTTCTCAAGAATAGATGCGGAGCCCTGTGATGGATGGAGTTGCGCCGCGGCGATGCGCAGTAGTGAAGTTTTGCCAGCACCATTGGGGCCAAGAATTACCCAACGCTGCGAGCTGTCAACGTGCCAATTGAGGTGGTTCAGAATCGCCCTGCCGTCACGCACAAGAGAAACATCAGCGAAAGACAGCACCACAGACATAACTCAAGTGTAGGTAATCCGTTGACCTATCTGCCGCTCGGCGAACAGTGTGTCATCTCAACGCTGATAGTGTTGAACCTGATTCAATAGCCCCTAAACGCGCTTAAGGGGCTAGTGTGAACAAGACCCGCAAAGTTGGGTTTCAGGATTTCTGGGAGTGATAGCCAGTGCGGATGAACCCACTTGTTGTTCTCGACGCTGATTCAACCACCATTCAGCAAGAGGTGATCGAGCTGATCGCAGAAGCAGCCGGCACTCGTGAACTCGTGGCGAACATCACTGACCGCGCAATGCGAGGAGAACTCGATTTTGCACAAAGTCTTCGGGAGCGAGTCTCCACCTTAGCTGGCACACCAGCCACGGCATTAGACGATGTCGTCAAGAGAGTTCTTCCAAGCAAGGGCCTCAGTGAACTGGTGGCTGCGATTCGTGAAAGACACGGAATCGTCGGGGTGGTTTCGGGTGGATTCCACGAGGTACTCGACCGCGTACTCCCCCAATACGACATTGATATCTGGACGGCAAATCGGTTAGAAATCATCGATGCCAAGTTGACAGGCAAACTGTACGGCCCCATCGTCGATGCCAAAGCGAAGGCCGAAACGCTTCGCCATTGGTCAACCCTAACTAACATTCCGCTCTCACAGAGCTTCGCCATTGGCGACGGTGCAAATGATCTTCAGATGATGGCAATTGCTGGAAAATCAATTGCCTTTAACGCGAAGCCAATTGTGCGTGAGGCTGCAACCTATTCGGTCGACGAACCAGACTTAGCGCACGTCATCCAATTCTTGGATAGCTAGCTCGTTCCGTAAGTTAGTGGCCCATCCCGAGGCCACCATCGACGGGTATCACTGCACCGGAGATGTAACTTGCGTCGTCGCTCGAGAGCCACGCAACAGCTTTCGCAACCTCGCTCGCCTGGCCAAATCTCGCGGCTGGGATGTTTGCGAGATAGGTAGCCTGCTGCTCTTCGGTCAGCTCTGCGGTCATGTCAGTCTCTATGAAGCCGGGCGCGACCACGTTCGCGGTAATGCCGCGGCTACCAAGCTCGCGTGTGAGCGACCGGGCGAATCCAACTAAGCCACTCTTTGACGCTGAATAGTTTGTTTGTCCAGGCGAGCCATAGAGAGCCACAACACTTGAGATCAAGACGACTCTTCCAAATCGCTGCTTTAAAAACCCTTTTAGGGCACGCTTCACTACCCGGAACGACCCAACAAGATTTGTGTCGATCACGGACGTGAACTCATCTTCACTCATGCGCATCAGCAATGTGTCTTTGGTGATGCCCGCGTTTGCCACGAGTACTTCAATCGGACCGAGTTTCTCTTCAACCTCGCTGAAAGCTGCGTCTATAGACTGTGCGTTACCCATCTCTGCCCTGACGGTGAGTGACCCGGCAGGGCCCTCGCCAGACCTCGCGGTCACTGCGACTCGATGACCACGTGCGACGAGCTCCTCAGCAATGGCATAACCAATCCCTCTGTTACCACCAGTGACTAGCACGGTGCGTGGTGTACTCATTGGAGTCCTTTCATTTTCGGGCAATACACATCAGCTTAGGCGTAGGCTTGAGATAACAGGACCAGAACCGCCCAATGACCAAGTCAAACTTCACCGTCACATCCGTCACTGAAGCGCCAAAACAAGAGCGTGATCAGCGGATGCGCAAGTATGTGCTCACTATGTCTATCCGGTTCATCTGTATTCTTGCAATCCCCTTCGTCAGCGGATGGTGGATGCTGCTGTGCGCCGTCGGAGCCATCTTCTTGCCCTATTTCGCGGTAGTTATTGCCAATGTCAAGAGTTCGAAGACAAACCAGGATCCCCTGGAACATATCGTGCTCGAACTCTCCGGACCTGAATCGGTTGCACAAAGTCAAAGTCAGAATGAGCGAGCTACGCTCATTATCGCAAGCGACGAAGACATCAGGGTCGTTACAAAAAACGATGACCAGGCTGGTTCGGAGTGAGTGAGCAAGCGCTCGACTCGAAGAAGATCGGATGGCGCTTTCTCTACTCTCGCCGCTGGTTTGGCTATTGGGCAATGTTGCTCATCTTCAGCGTCACTTGTGTGTTCTTGGGTAATTGGCAATTCGCTCGGCGTGCAGAAGCGCAAGCTGAAATTGCCCGAATAGACAAAAACTACGATGCGGCGCCAATTCCCCTCGGGCAAGCACTGCCAGATCTCGAGGCCTTTGACGAAGGAAATAATAAATGGCTGCCGGTTGTCGTGACGGGTAAGTACCTGGCCACTGAGCAACTCCTTGTTCGAAACCGGCCGAAAGATAGTCGCGTCGGATTTGAAATTCTCTCCCCACTCATTCTTGCGAACGGCAGCGTCTTCGTGGTTGATCGCGGATGGATTCCAGCCGCGGAAAACAGTAGCAAGCCCTCGGAGATTCCGTTGCCGCCCTCGGGCGAAGTCACGGTTATTGCGCGTCTTAAAGCCGGGGAGCCTGTGATTGAAGGAAGGAGTGCTGTGGGTAATACTCTCGGCACAATCAATCTGGTGCAGCTGCAATCTGAGCTCAAGCAACCGACCTATCTTGGCGCGTATGGGCTATTGGTGAGCGAGAAACCCGCTGCGGTGACCGGCGAACTGAGTGTGAAACCTGAGCGCGATGAGGGTCCCCATCTTTCATACGCGCTGCAATGGTACGTCTTCATCATCATTGCGGTCGTTGGTACTGTGTTTGGTGCTCGACGCGAGTATCGAAATCTGAACAGCGCCGATGCCTCTTCACCCGAAGGGCGGCAGAAAAGC
>JALRLI010000179.1:281-517 GCA_023254555.1 Microbacteriaceae bacterium | reverse complement strand
AAGGGTCCAGGATCTGGACGCTTCCGTATCTGAGCAATCTTGCGACGTACTGCTTCATACAGAGCACCCGCAATGTGACCGCCATCAAGAGGGAGCAGTGGAACCATATTGAATACGAACAAGGCAATATTCAACGACGCCAAAATACCAATTAGCGTGGCCCCCTTTGCCGTGTCATCCACCATGTTGGTGCTGGCAACTTCTCCAGCAACACGGCCAACACCCACGATGCCGAT
>JALRLI010000179.1:0-271 GCA_023254555.1 Microbacteriaceae bacterium | reverse complement strand
GCGTTCTTCAGGACCAAAAGCGGCGTTCGCTACATCAACCATGCGCTGCGGCAGGTGCAAAATCATGTTGGTGACCCCGGCAATGTTTTCACCCATCATGGGGAACACTTCCGTAATTGATCCAGGTGTCATGGCGTAGTCAGGTGAAATACCAACACAGCCAACTTCTTCAACAACTGGTTGCCCGCTGGAGTCCAGCACTGGATTACCTTGATCATCAACTTTGGTGCGCTCAGCTAGAACGGGAACAACACTGAGGGAAACTTCTTGG
>JALRLI010000178.1 GCA_023254555.1 Microbacteriaceae bacterium | reverse complement strand
AAGAAAGACTTGTTCAGCCTTCCGCGCCGCGCCCTTTTGCTGCGCGCGACGGTCGCTTCCGATCAAAAGCATGTACGTTTCCCGCCCCTTCCATGCGGAAGGGACATTCTGCGCCGGTCCCATGCAGGACAGACGCATTTGGTTAGTGTACTTGACTTGGACAACGTCGCCGTTGGTTCTTGCGAACCACGCATCCCCCACTCGGGATGCGCCGACAACGCTGATTATCTCTCTGAACGATGTGAAAGAGGCTTCCGAAGAAGCCCGCGTCCGACAGGACGAGCAAACCCTGCGCGCAAGGCTTGCTGATCATGTCGAAGGAATGTGGTGGAGCCTAACGGATTCGAACCGATGACATCCTGCTTGCAAAGCAGGCGCTCTACCAACTGAGCTAAGGCCCCGAAGAAAGTGAAGACGTTTCCCGGTGGGTCGAGGCCCGCGTCGCCGCAGGGTCGAAGACCCGAGGACGCGCAAACGAACAACCTCCGACGAGACACGCCATTTGCAAGGCAAATGGT
>JALRLI010000177.1 GCA_023254555.1 Microbacteriaceae bacterium | reverse complement strand
CTCGTGGTCGAGCAAATGTCGGGACGCTGGAAGATCAAGCACCCGGATATGGCTGTGCTTGCTGCCAAGGCGAAGGATGTCATTGGCAATCGTGCAGTGACCTATGAATGGGTTCCACGTCTGCAAAATGCCCTGGCAGACGCTGCCGCGAACAAGTCCATGGACTTGCGCGAATCTTTCGAGGCTTAGCCAGTTCAGTTTCACCGCTCTAGACTTGTCATGAATGGGTCGGCAAGACGGTCGCGTTACTGGGGTTTACTCCAGTACCGAGGAACGTCCGGGCTCCACAGAGTAGGGCGGTGGGTAACACCCACCCGGGGTAACCCGCGAGAACAGTGCAACAGAAAGTAAACCGCCTCCGGTTCGCCGGCGGTAAGGATGAAACGGTGGTGTAAGAGACCACCAGCAGTCTGGGTAACCAGATTGGCTAGGTAAACCTCGCCCGGAGCAAGGTCAGACAGAGAACGGTGAAGCTACTCGCTGAGTTCTCGGGTAGACCGCTAGAGAATTGCGGCAACGTAAT
>JALRLI010000176.1 GCA_023254555.1 Microbacteriaceae bacterium | reverse complement strand
AATGCACTTAACGCGCTTCTTCTTATCGCCGGACTTCCAGTTTTCAAGCTGATTAATAATGGTATCTACTGCTACTGCAGTCTTACCGGTCTGACGGTCACCAATAATCAACTGACGCTGACCGCGGCCGATAGCGGTCATTGAGTCAATCGCTTTGATACCTGTCATTAAAGGTTCTTTAACTGGTTGGCGCTGAACAACTGTTGGCGCCTGTAATTCAAGTGCGCGGTTGGTATCTGCAGCAATTGGTCCCTTGCCATCAACTGGGCGACCAAGCGCATCAACTACGCGACCTAAGAATGCATCTCCAACTGGAACAGAGAGAATTTCACCAGTGCGGTAAACCTTGGTTCCTTCTTCAATTCCAGTAAATGCACCAAGAATAACCACACCGATCTCACGAACATCGAGGTTAAGTGCAAGACCTAAAGTTCCGTTTTCAAACTTCAACAACTCATTTGTCATTGTTGAAGGCAAGCCTTCTACGCGAGCAATGCCGTCTGAAGCTTCGGTGACAACACCGATC
>JALRLI010000175.1 GCA_023254555.1 Microbacteriaceae bacterium | reverse complement strand
CCTGCAAACCAAGCGATAATTGCGCTTTTGCAACAGGGTTCGACTGCAGCGGTAGAAATAACCGTCGACAGCTCATTCCTGATTGGCGCCGATGAGCGACTGACCCTCCCGTTCCGAATTGGATTTGTCGAGTCCTCACTCAGTGTCTTCCTAATTGCGACGATCTTTGTTGGAGTGGCATTTGTGATCAGCTTCTTCGTCAAAGAGATTCCGCTGCGAGATAAGAGTGCTTCGCAAGAAGCTGCCGAAGCGGCGGGAATGGGTCACTAGGTCTTTCGACTTATACTTTTTTACACACGGGAGTTCGGTGAACCGGACTGAGAGGAAGACTAGAAAAGTCTTCGACCGTCAAACCTGATCTGGGTAATGCCAGCGCAGGGAGACAACTCAAACAATCCCGTGCCTAACTATCGAAAGGCACGCACATGAAGAAAATAGCAATCCTGCTTGCAGCACTAATCACCCTCACCGGCTGCACCGCTCAGGAAGTCAAACTTGTGAGGCTTGCCGCACATGATTCGTTTGCAATCAGCGATGAGCTGAT
>JALRLI010000174.1 GCA_023254555.1 Microbacteriaceae bacterium | reverse complement strand
TTCCGGCCGATCGTCTCGTTGTGTCCGGGATTGTGGCAACCTCTCTGCAGAATGTCATCGAGCATCGCATCAATTCCCTGGGCTGAACGGCGCCTACCGGAGTGACGGGTCCCGCAAGGGAGAAACAGGTTTATCTGGGGTGAAGAGAACGGGTCACTGTGACTGAGAACGAGTTGAAGCCGCTGGATTACTCCGGCGGAACGCCGCCAGTGTTCGTGAACACGCCACGCCACGTCGCAATCGTGATGGACGGCAACGGGCGCTGGGCGAACGAGCGCGGCCTGCACCGCACCGAGGGCCACAAGGCCGGAGAATGGGCGCTCATGGATGTGGTGGCGGGCGCCATCCAGACCGGTGTCTCCCATTTGAGCGTGTACGCATTCTCGACGGAGAACTGGAGCAGGTCCCCGGCCGAGGTTCACTTCCTGATGAGCTACATCAGCGATGTGCTCGCACGACAGGAACGCCAATTGAACGCCTGGGGTGTGCGCATCGTGCACGCGGGGCGGCCCCAACGGCTGTGGAAGAGCGTGCAGAGGGCCTT
>JALRLI010000173.1 GCA_023254555.1 Microbacteriaceae bacterium | reverse complement strand
GATAACACCCTTGTTTCCGTGGCGACCAGCGAGCTTGTCACCATCTTGGATCTTTCGCTTCTGCGCGACATAAACGCGAACAACTTGGTTTACGCCAGCAGGCAAGTCATAGCCATCGTCAAGATCAAAAATCTTTACGCCGATAACTTTTCCACCTTCACCATGTGGAACCTTGAGTGAGGTATCGCGAACTTCGCGAGCCTTCTCACCGAAAATTGCACGGAGCAAACGCTCTTCAGGTGTGAGTTCTGTTTCGCCCTTAGGAGTAACCTTTCCAACCAAGATATCGCCAGGTACAACATCGGCACCGATGCGGATGATTCCGCGCTCATCGAGATCAGCAAGAACTTCTTCAGATACGTTCGGGATATCACGAGTGATTTCTTCGGCACCAAGTTTGGTATCGCGAGCATCAACTTCGTACTCTTCGATGTGAATCGAAGTAAGTTCGTCATCTTGTACTAAACGCTGTGAAAGGATGATCGCGTCTTCGTAGTTGTGGCCTTCCCATGACATGAATGCGATTAGCAAGTTCTTGCCAAGCGCCAT
>JALRLI010000172.1:289-555 GCA_023254555.1 Microbacteriaceae bacterium | reverse complement strand
ACTTGCCGTCGACGTCGGTGACCTTGGAGCGGATGGTTTCGCGGTAGGCCACCTGCGGCTTGCCGACGTTGGCTTCGACGCCGAATTCGCGCTTCATGCGGTCGACGATGATTTCCAGGTGCAGCTCGCCCATGCCGGCGATGATGGTCTGGCCCGATTCCTCATCGGTCTTGACGCGCAGCGAGGGGTCTTCCGAAGCCAGGCGGCTCAGGGCGATGCCCATCTTTTCCTGGTCGGACTTGGACTTGGGCTCGACGGCCTGGGCG
>JALRLI010000172.1:0-279 GCA_023254555.1 Microbacteriaceae bacterium | reverse complement strand
ATGATGGCCGACGGGTCGCACAGGGTTTCACCGGTGGTGACTTCCTTCAGGCCGACGCAGGCGGCGATGTCGCCGGCGCGGATCTCTTCGACTTCCTGGCGGTTGTTGGCGTGCATCTGGACGATACGGCCGATGCGCTCCTTCTTGCCCTTGATCGGGTTGTAGACCGAGTCGCCCTTCTTCAGGACGCCGGAGTACACGCGCACGAAGGTCAGCTGGCCGACGAAGGGGTCGGTCATCAGCTTGAACGCGAGAGCCGACAGCTTCTCTTCGTCGTCG
>JALRLI010000171.1 GCA_023254555.1 Microbacteriaceae bacterium | reverse complement strand
GACGATCACACATTGGTTGTGACACTTGAGCCATGCACTATGTGTGCTGGCGCAGCAGTGCAGGCTCGAATTGGACGAATTGTTTTTGGTGCCTTCGACGATAAAGCTGGCGCAGTTGGATCACTTTGGGATGTGGTTCGAGATCGTCGATTGCCACACCGACCAGAAGTTGTTTCAGGCGTTTTGGCGGATGAGTGTGCTGCGATTTTGAGCGAGTTTTTCAAAGCCCAGCGTTAATTGCACGATTTCTAATGTGTCTCAATAACAAGTAATCTTGATCTCGGTATCGTGTCCGAGCGGCCGAAGGTGCAACTCTCGAAAAGTTGTGTGCGTGCAAGCGCACCGTGGGTTCAAATCCCACCGATACCGCCACGCAAAAACTGTCCATGTTCGGGCAGTTTTTTGCGTGAAGGGTAAATCAGCTGGCGGGATTTGGGAGCGGATTGCGTGATTCGTAGGAATCACTGCAATCGGAGTGACAATCCGCGGTTCCCACCGATACCGCCACGCAAAAAACCCTGACCTTTGGCCAGGGTTTTTTGAATTGATTTCTTTAGAGAGTT
>JALRLI010000170.1 GCA_023254555.1 Microbacteriaceae bacterium | reverse complement strand
GCCATCACCATGCCAATTGCCAAGGCAACTGACACCGGTTCATTCACGGCTCCTGTTCCAGCCGATCTTCCTGCTACTGGCTCTATGCCAGTTGTTGTCCAAGAAGAAGAGGCGCAACCTGAAATCAATATTCTGCGCGGAATGGCAAAGACCCTCGCTTCCAACATGGACGCATCACTCAGCGTGCCAACTGCGACCAGCGTTCGCCAACTTCCTGCCAAGGTGCTCATCGATAACAGAATTGTTGTTAACTCACACCTAAAGCGCACCCGCGGCGGCAAAGTTTCTTTCACTCACCTAATTGGATATGCGGTCGTGCAGGCGTTGAAAGAATTTCCAAGTCAAAACGTTTATTACGACGAGATTGATGGAAAACCTGCCGCCATCACGCCGCCAAATGTAAATCTTGGACTGGCCATTGACATTCCAAAACCAGATGGAACTAGAGCGCTACTGGTTCCAAATATCAAAAAAGCCCAAAAGCTGAACTTTGCTGAATTCCTAGCTGCCTACGACGATCTAGTAACAAGGGCCCGCGACAACAAATTGGCAGCAGATGACTTTGCCGGCACAACTATTTCG
>JALRLI010000016.1 GCA_023254555.1 Microbacteriaceae bacterium | reverse complement strand
GAAGCGTGCCGAGCACTCGCGAGTTTTCATGGCGGTAACGACAATCGCCACCATAGGGGTGATTCTGGCAAGTCAGCTTGTATTGAGCATCATCACTTCAGAGGGCGCGTATCAAATCTCAAATTTGGAACTCACCCAGCGCGATTTGACTAGGGTCGAGCGTGTACTCAGTCAAGATGTGCAAACACTCTCTTCGCCACAGAACTTGGCTGATAATGCAACAAAGCTCGGCATGATTACGAACGCAACACCCTCTTACTTTCGTCTCAGCGATGGTGCTGTAATTGGCGAGGTGGGCACTCGAGCTATTTCTCTTGGCGCAAATACCGTTCCGAACGAGCTGCTGCAAGACATGCCGGTCGTGTCAGCGGATGGGCTGATGGTTGGCCGCGAATCGGTTGGGGCGGGCGTGGCTACGGCTACAAAATCTAATCAACCAGTAGCTTGGGATGGGTTACTACCGGCACCACAAACTCACTAGTTGTTAGGGGTCGCAGATGCGGGAGGAACGGCGGAAGCGCCGACGAGGAGCACTTGCTTTTGTGTTGACCCTTGGTGTTGTAGCTGTTTTTGCGTTGCGACTTTTCGATATTCAAGTTGTGCGAGCGGCCTCTCTGAACGAACAGTCGGTCGGAAGGCGGTCAGTGCCTGTCGTTGTCAAGAGCATCAGAGGAGACATAGTTGATTCCCAAGGGGATGTGCTCGCAACCACGGAACTGAGATTCGACGTTCAGCTTTCGCCGAAAAATGTGAGCAATTTCTACCGCGCCAAAGGCGAGGGAACCATTGAGGTAAGCAAGAAACAAGCGTTCGATGAGATAGGTGCAATCACAGGGCAAAGTGCCGCTGATATTAAAAAAATTGTTGATGACGCTCTTGCTGAGAATGCGAAGTCAGATTTCGCCTATGTCAAGCGGTCAGTGAACTTATCTCAGCTCACCGCGCTGAAAGAGCTGGCAATCCCATGGATCACCTTCGATCAAAATCCCAGCAGGGTCTACCCGAGCGGCGCTGTTGCCGGTAATCTCATCGGTTTCGTTGGTGCTGAGAATGTAGCGCAAGCCGGCGTGGAGCTTTCCCAAGACAAATGTCTGGCCGGAAAAGACGGACATGAAACCTATGAACGTGGTGCTGATGGCGTCGCGCTGCCGGGTTCAACAGTCGTGAAAAACAAAGTTGTCAACGGCGGGCAAGTGCAACTTACGATCAACCGAGACCTCCAGTGGGAGGTGCAGCAGGTAGTCAATCAACAGGCGTCTAAAGTTAAAGCCGAATGGGCTATGGCGATAGTGATGGATGCAAAGACCGGAGAGATTCTTGCAATCGGTGAGGATGGGTCCATTGACCCGAATAATGTGGCTGCCACCGATGCAAGTAAGAGAGAGGCTCGTTCATTCGTAGCTCCTTACGAGCCGGGTTCAACATTCAAGACCATAACCGCAGCTGCACTATTTGACACCGGTAAGGCAACGCCAGAGACGCACGTCCTCACACCCGGCGTGTTCAGCACCCCAGAGGGCGCCAAATTCACGGACTGGAACGCACACGGAAACCTGCCCTACACGATGACCGGGGTGATGGTGCAATCTTCAAATATTGGTATCTCGTTACTCGGCTCACGCCTGAGCAACGAAGAGCGCTACCAGTACCTTCGTAAATTCGGTATCGGAGAGTCGACCAACGCAGGAATGCCATTGGAAGACTCAGGGCTGCTCTACAAGCCCGAAAACTGGGATGTACAGACTCAATACACGACTATGTTCGGCCAGGGTCTCTCCAGCACACTGGTTCAGACCGCCGGAGTGATGCAGACGATTGCAAACAAGGGCGTGCGGATACCGCCTACTCTCGTGAAGCAGTGCACGACCGCCGCTGGAAAAGTTATCGCACACGACTCTGGTGCAGCTGTGAAGGTCATCTCACCCGAGGCGGCGGACACGACGAGAGTGGTGCTCGAGAACGTTGCGCAGCAGAGCTGGACGAGCAAATTTGCGGCGGTTCCCGGATACCGGGTTGCTGCGAAAACGGGAACTGCCGAGCAGCCTGATGGCCGTGGTGGCTACCGCAAGAGCTTCGTGCACACCTATGCGGCCTTCTATCCGGCGGATGACCCCAAATTCGTGACGGTTTTCTCGGTCGCCCATCCAGCAGCTGGCGACGGTGGCGTCGCTGCAGCGAGTGGGTTTAAAACCATCGCCGAAGCGGCGCTCAAGGCGTATCACATCCCTCCCTCGACGGGTGGGGTAACCAGTTACCCGCAGCAGTATTGAGGGGGCAAATTTGTCGAGTGAGCATGCGATGACGCTTCGCCCGAAACAGAAGAATGAGGTAGCGCTGAGAACCCTCTTTGATGCCCTCGTCTCGGGCGGCGCAGCAATCGTTCCTCACGGTGCGATAGACCAGGTTCGGGTCACTGGAATCACGCTTGATTCAAGGGATGTTCGACCCGGTGACCTCTACGTAGGGATGCCAGGCTCCAAAGCACACGGGAGCGAATTTTTGCGCCAAGCTCTAAGAAATGGTGCAGTCGCGATGGTGACGGACGCACAAGGCTGGCGGCTTGCCGGCGATGAGATTCCCGGCATTGAAGTTGAGAATCCGCGCATCCATCTCGGTTCGCTATCAGCGTGCGTGTATGACACTGATTCTTATGATGCACTGAAGTTCGGTGTGACCGGCACGAACGGCAAGACCAGCGTCATCTACATGCTCGCAGAGCTTGTTGAGATGCTGCACATGAGCACAGGTATCAGCACGACGGCTGAACGTCGCATCGGCGAAGAGGTGATTGTGAGCTCCTTGACCTCGCCTGAGGCATCAGAATTACACGCACTGCTCGCGCGCATGAAAGAGGAACACGTGCGGGCAGTCTGCGTCGAAATCTCAGCTCAGGCCGTGGTTCGAAACCGAATAGACGGGGTGCTTTTCGACGTGGTTGCTTTCAATAACTTCTCACAGGATCACCTCGATGAGTTCGGCAGCATGGACGCGTATTTCAGCGCAAAATCAGCATTGTTCAGCCCACTCCATGCCAAACGCGGTGTTGTTGTGGTCGACTCTCAGTGGGGAAGAAAAATTGTTTCGGATTCCAAGATTCCAGTCACCACTCTGGCCTCTGAGTATGGCAGTGAAGCTGACTGGCACTTCGCAGTGACATCGGAGTCTTTAGACGGAACCTCGTTTGTGCTGAGTGGTCCTGAAGGTGCTCACTTCAGGGCTCGGGTACCGCAGCTTGGAAAGTTCATGGCTGAGAACGCCGCCCTCGCAATCGTGATGCTTCTCGAGGCGGGTATTCCCGGAACGGAGCTCTCCAATGCGCTGGGAAGCAGTGGTCTCATTGAGGCATACATACCTGGTCGACTAGAGAATATGTCCCAGGATTCGCGCATCCGTTTTTACGTTGATTATGGCCACACTCCCGGAGCATTCGAGGTCATGCTGGATGCGCTGAATCGATTGGTTGAGGGAAGAGTAATCATGCTCTTTGGAGCCGATGGCGACAGAGACCCGACGAAGCGCGAGTCGATGGGAGCGATAGCTGCGAAAGGCTCTGACGTGCTGATCGTGTGTGACTACAATCCGAGAACTGAGGATCCCGCCGAAATTCGTGCGGCTCTTTTGGCTGGTGCGCGCTCAGCGGCAGGATCAGGGACAGAGATTCTTGAGATTGCAGATCCTGGCTCAGCGGTGCGCAAGGCAATAGAGATCGCCACGCCAAACGATGTGATTCTCTATGCTGGGCCCGGACATGAGGAATTTCGGGAAGTAGCGGGGAAGAACATACCATTCTCTGCAAGGGAAGAAGTTCGAATTGCTCTCCGTGAGGCAGGTTTTAACGCTTGATTGACATGACACTGGCGGAAATCGCCCACGCTGTTCGAGGAACGCTGGTCCTCAACGATCAGGTGAAGGGTGAAGTTAACTCGTCAACGATCATTCGAGGCGATTCGCAGACAGACTCTCGAGAGATTCAGCCCGGACAAATCTTTTTTGCGAAGCGTGGGGAGGAGACTGACGGGCACCTCTTTGCTTCGGCTGCAGCGGATCGCGGGGCTGTTTTGCTCATCGTTGAGCATGAAGTTGACGAGCCTGTCGCTCAAATCGTGGTTGAAGATACCGTTCTCGCTTTGGGGGCCCTAGCTAAAGAGGTCGTGTCGAGGGTTGCGGCGTTGGGCAAACTTCAGGTAGTTGGAATTACCGGCTCGAACGGTAAGACCACCACAAAGAACCTGCTTGCAGCGATGGCCGAATTGCGAGGAGAAACTGTTTCTCCTGTGAAGTCTTTCAATAACGAGGTAGGCGCGCCACTCACAATGTTGAAGCTGACTGAATCCAGCGACTTTCTTGTACAGGAAATGGGCGCGAGTGTAGAGGGCGATATTGACCGGCTAGTCGCGATGGCGCACCCCAATATCGCAATCGTCCTCTCAGTTGGACTCGCGCATGCCGGCGAATTTGGCGGCATAGAGGCGACCTTCCGGGCGAAGAGTGAAATGGTGCGCTGTTTAAACCCCGAAGACGTTGCAATTCTCAATCGCATGGATCCCAGAGTCGCCAAAATGTCGGAGTTGACGCGCGCCAGAATTGTCTGGTTTGGGCTCACACCCGAATGTGATGTTTGGGCAAGCGATGTCATCTCGGACGCGCGGGGAACCCAGTTCACGCTTCATATCGGAACTGACTCGGCGAGTGTCAGGTTCAGCGTCTTAGGTGAGCACCATGTGATGAATGCGCTCGCGGCGAGCGCCGCAGCCACTGAACTCGGTGTGCCCTTTGACAGCATTGTAAAAACACTCGAGAATGCGACTCTTGCTGCCAGGTGGAGGATGGAGCTCCTCGTCGCAGACCCAGTGACAATCATTAACGATGCCTATAACGCAAGCCCCGACTCAATGGCGGCAGCGCTGAAGACGCTCGCCCAAATTGCCAATCCCGAAGGCAGAACATTTGCGGTTCTTGGCGAGATGAGTGAACTCGGCGAATACTCTGGTGCGGAGCACGATCGCATTGGGCTGATGGCGGTTCGATTAAATATTTCTCGACTCGTGGTTGTGGGCTCCGGCGCAAGACGCCTGCACATCAGTAGCATCAATGAAGGTTCATGGGACGGAGAGAGCGTGTACTTTGAGGATGCTGACACGGCGTACCAGTACCTCGTTCAAGAGATACAGCCCAAAGACACGGTCTTGGTCAAGTCATCCAATTCGGCCGGGCTGAGGTTTCTTGGCGACAAACTCGGGGAGTACTTCGGATGATCGCACTCCTGCTTGCCGGGGTTTTCTCGCTGCTCTACTCGCTGTTGCTGACACCACTTTTCATCAGGCTCATCAGGCGACTCCAATGGGGGCAGTTTGTTCGAGAGGACGGGCCAAAAACTCATCACGCCAAGCGTGGTACCCCGACTATGGGTGGGATCGTTTTTCTATCAGGGTCCGTGATCTCTTACCTCCTCGCAAAAGTGATTATGGGTCATCCGCCCACACCGTCTGCTCTGCTTGTATTGTTCATGGCAGTGGGTCTAGGAGCGGTTGGATTTCTTGATGATTACCTAAAGATTCACAAGCAGCAGAGCTTGGGTTTGGGTGGTTGGTCCAAAATCCTCGGTCAGGTTTTGGTGGCGATTCCCTTCGCACTGCTCTCCCTTCAGTTCGCGAATAAAGCAGGGCTCACCCCAGCTTCCACCTACATCTCGATTTTCCGGGATACCAAACTGAATCTCTTTGCTCTCGGCGCAGGGGTTGGCATCGTGCTTTTTATCGTGTGGGTGCTCGTTCTTGTGATCTCTGCTTCGAACGCAGTAAATGTTTCGGATGGTCTTGACGGCCTTGCCGGTGGAGCATCCATACTCGCTATCGGCGCATATGTGCTCATCGGGTTTTGGCAGTTCAACCAGAGCTGTGCAATTGCCCCGACCGAAGCCGGATGCTATTCGGTTCGTGATCCACTCGACCTTGCTGTCGTGGCGGCGGCGCTTGTTGGGGGGCTGGTTGGGTTCCTCTGGTGGAATACCAACCCTGCCCACATTTACATGGGCGATACAGGGGCACTCGGTATTGGTGGAGCGATTGCTGCGCTGGCGATCCTGAGTCGTACCGAATTGCTTCTGATCCTGATTGGTGGCCTGTTCGTCATCGAAGCGGGCTCGGTTGTGCTGCAGCGGATCTATTTCAAGGTCACTCGAGGGAAACGAATCTTCCTGATGAGTCCGATTCACCACCATTTCGAGTTGAAGGGATGGGCAGAGCAAACGGTCGTAGTTCGGTTTTGGATCGTCGCTGCCGGATTCTCGATTGGCGCGGTAGCTCTGTTCTACACCGAGTGGATTGCAAGCTAGGGCATGAACAACAGCATCGAGCGAATACTTGAACTTACGAGCTGGCACGACGATTGGGCGGGCATTCGAGTCGCTGTGCTTGGCCTCGGAGTGACCGGATTCTCGGTCGCAGATACGCTCTGTGAACTTGGCTGCGATGTGACCGTAATTTTTGGAGTCGCTGATCCCACCCGTCAACAGCTTCTGGAGGTCATTGGCGCTCACGCTATTGAACTCGAGAGCATTGACGACCAACTCGGTGCACTCGTCGAGCTCGATCCAGATCTCGTCATCGTATCGCCGGGCTATCGGCCTGATCATCCGTTGACAGAGTGGGCAGAATCAAATGGATGCGTCGTTTGGGGCGACGTGCAATTGGCTTGGCGACTCCGCGACAAAACGACTCGTGTCGCCGACTGGATTACAGTTACCGGCACCAACGGGAAAACGACTACGACGCAGCTCACAGCCCATATGCTCGTTGCGGGAGGCTTGCGTGCAGCACCTGTTGGAAATATCGGGGTGCCGGTTCTGGATGCAATTCGAGATCCAGAAGGTTTCGACGTTTTGGTCGTTGAACTTTCGAGCTTTCAACTGGCTAGGCTCGGCGAGATTAGCCCGTTTTCAAGTCTGTGCCTGAATTTCGCTGATGATCACCTCGACTGGCATGGATCTCGTGAGGCTTACTGGGCTGCGAAAGCTCACATCTACAAAAACACTCAGGTCGCTTGTGTGTATAACCGGGCGGATGAGGCGACCGAAAAAATGGTGGTTGAAGCCGAAGTCGTTGAAGGGGCCCGTGCGATTAGCTTCGGTTTGGATACTCCGGGAATGAGTGGATTCGGCATAGTCGATGGAATTCTCTGTGATCGTGCATTCTTGGACGACAGAAAGAACACTGCTCTCGAAATCTCTACCGTTGAAGAACTGGCGCAGCGAGGGTTGGCTGCGCCGCACCTGTTGCAGAATATCTTGGCGGCTGCAGCCCTTGCGCGCTCGCGAGGGGTCGAACCGGCAGCAATCTCAGAAGCCCTTCAGCATTTCGAGCTGGATGCGCACCGAGCCCAACTCATCGCGCACTTGGATGGCGTCTCCTGGATTGACGATTCAAAAGCCACGAATGCGCACGCCGCCTCAGCCTCGCTGCGCGCCCACAATCGCGTGGTGTGGATTGTCGGTGGTCTTCTCAAGGGCGTCGACATCGACAGCTTGGTCGAACAATCCGCCTCGCGACTGGCTGGGGCTGTGGTCATAGGACTTGAACGCGCTGCAATTCTCGACGCCCTGCAACGACACGCACCGGATATTCCAGCCATTGAAGTTGTTCCGGGTGAAACTGAGTCGATTATGGAAACCGCGGTGAGAATAGCCGGATCGGTGGCGTCGCCTGGCGACACTGTTCTCCTTTCTCCCGCTGCTGCTTCAATGGATCAATTCAACGACTACGCTGATCGCGGTGAACAGTTCATCGCGGCGGTGAAAAAACTGCTTGGAGGTGAGGCGGATGGCAATTCCGCCTCGGAACGCTAACTCTGTTACCGAGGGCGAACGTGGCCGCTCGGGCGTCTTCACGCGCATCCAACTCGGTCCCGTAGTCAACAGTCAAGGCGGCGGAACTTTTTTAGTGCTTGGGGCAACCCTCGCACTGGTCGGGGTTGGCTTGGTCATGGTGTTGTCCTCATCTTCGATCAATTCGTACCTCGATAATCAGGGATTCTTCGGTGGGTTTTGGAAACAATTGACATTTGCTGCCGTTGGCGTTCCGCTGATGATGCTCGCGAGCAAGGCGCCGTTGGTCTTTTGGAAGAAGTGGGCGTGGCTCGCACTGGCATCCGGCCTAGTTTTGCAGTTACTCGTTTTTTCACCGCTCGGCATCGAGACGTATGGAAACCGAAACTGGATCTCCATCGGTGGCCTCAGCGGCCAACCTTCTGAGTTTCTCAAGCTCGCGTTAATTTTGTGGATGGGAGCTGTGCTCTATCGACGTCGTAGTCGAATACAAGAAACTTGGGGTGCACTGAACCCCGTTATCTGGGTCGCTGCTGTCGCTATGGGACTCGTGGTTGCTGGTCGTGACTTGGGAACGGCAATGATTTTTGCCCTGATCACGATGGCGGCGCTCTACTTCGCTGGCGCGAAATGGCGCACAATGCTCATGCCAGTACTGGTCATGGCTGCTGGCGTATTACTCCTTGTTGTCACCAGTCCCAACCGAATGAGTCGCATTCTCACGAACTGTGGCAGCGGAGAGGCAGCCGATTACAGCGGACTGTGTTGGCAGCCACTTCACGGATTATGGGCCTTGGCTGGCGGTGGAGTCTTTGGTGTTGGCCTTGGAAACTCACGGGCGAAATGGTCTTGGTTGCCCGCCGCCGACAACGATTATATTTTTGCCATTATTGGCGAAGAAACCGGCATGATTGGCGCGATTATCGTGCTGTTATTGTTCGTTGCCTTAGCTTTTGGCATTCTGCATGTGATGCGCAATGCACGAGACCTCTTCGGAGTGATCGTGAGCGGAACCATATTTGTCTGGATCATTGGACAGGCGCTGATCAACATTGGAGTTGTGATTGGAATTCTGCCGGTGCTCGGCGTTCCGCTTCCACTCATCTCTTCTGGCGGCACTGCGCTGATTTCAAACCTGCTCGCAATCGGTGTCGTTCTTTCGATTGCCCGGGACTCAGATCTCGCCAAAACGCAAACTCCAAGCACTCCCGTATCTCATAAATCGAAGCAGGGTTCGCGATGAGTACCTACATGCTTCTGGGTGGTGGAACGGCAGGTCATGTGAACCCGCTTCTAGCGGTTGCAGAACGAATTCGTGAGCAAGAACCGGGCTCAGAAATTATCATCGTTGGTACCGCTGAAGGGCTTGAGGCGCGACTCGTCCCGGAGCGCGGCTTCGAGCTGCACGTGATTGAACGCCTACCCTTACCGCGATCACTGAATTCTCAAACACTTTCATTTCCGCGACGGTTCAATGCCGCAGTTCGAGACCTTCGCCAGCTCATTCGGCGTAGGGGAGTCGAAGTCGTCGTGGGGTTTGGCGGCTACGCCTCGGCGCCAGGCTACGAGGCTGCAAGAAAAGAGAACGTGCCGATTGTTATCCATGAGGCGAATGCGAAACCAGGCCTGGCGAATAGGCTTGCCGCGCGGTATACGCCTTATGTGGGTGTGGCTTTCACGTCAACCAGAATTCGGAACGCTCATCTCGTGGGAATGCCGTTACGGCCTGAAATTGAGACGCTCGATCGCGCTCAAGCTCGCCAGAGAGCAATCTCACACTTCGGGCTGAACCCGAGCAAACCGGTACTGCTCGTAACAGGTGGTTCCCAAGGGGCTAGAAGCCTGAACCTGGCTCTCAGCTCGGCAGCGACAGAAATCACCGACCTCGGCTGGCAGGTGCTTCACATTTGGGGAGAGCGCACTGAAATCGATGCTCCGGATGTTGCTGACTACCATGTGCTGCGCTACTGCGACCGAATGGATTTGGCACTTGCGGTGGCTGACTTCGCCATTTCTCGTGCGGGCTCGGCCACTGTGAGTGAACTGGCTGGTCTAGGAATCCCAAGCCTGCTCGTGCCGTATCCGGTTGGAAATGGCGAACAAAAATATAACGCTCAAGACTTGGTAGCAGCCGGAGGGGCCAAAGTGGTCGCAGACGCCAGACTTTCACCCGAATGGCTTTCGCGGAATATTTGGCCAATTCTTCGTGACCCAAGCGAAATCAGCGCCATGGGAGGTCGTGCCAGTAACGCAGGCTCACTCGATGGAACTGAGAAACTCCTTGCTTTGGTCAGAAACGCGCAAGCAACACACGGTACTGTTGAGCGTCGATAGACGCTGAAAGGGCCTCATGATTTATCCCGACCTCGAGCTTCACGTACCTGAAACTCTCGGCAAGGTGCACTTTGTTGGCATTGGCGGCTCAGGCATGTCGGGTATAGCTCGTATGTTCGTGGATGCAGGCATCGACGTTTCGGGTTCCGACTCGACAGAGAACGCAAATACAAAAGCACTGAGGGAACTCGGTATCCGAATCACCATCGGCCATGAGGCGAAGAATGTGGCGGATGCCAACACACTGGTTGTCACGGGTGCGCTCTGGCAAGACAACCCGGAGTATCAAAAAGCGTTATCGGATGGCCTACTTATCCTGCATCGCTCGCAGGCATTGGCGTGGTTGACTCGAAGTAAAAAAGTCATTGCAGTGGCAGGCGCACACGGTAAAACTACGTCAACAGGAATGGTAGTCACCGGGTTACTCGGTTTGGCGCAAGACCCTAGCTTCGTCAACGGAGGTGTTATCGAGAGTCTAGGAGTGAGTGCCGCAGCAGGAAAATCTGATGTGTTCGTCATTGAAGCAGATGAGTCTGATGGGTCATTTTTGCTGTACGACACTTCTGTTGCGCTCATCACAAACGTAGACCCTGAGCATCTTGACTTCTATGGCTCACGAGATGCCTTTATGAACGCCTTTGTATCCTTCGCGAACGCTGCCAAAGACTTAGTTGTCATCTCATCTGACGATTCGGGCGCGCTCGAAATTCGCTCGCAGCTCACGCATCCCAACATAGTGACATTCGGTGAAGCAGCCGACGCAGATGTCAGATTATTCGACGTGAATACCGACGGCTTCGTTTCGTTCAAGCTGGCCTACCAGGGAGCGACCTTCTCCGCACAGCTGAGTGTGCCGGGGCACCACAACGCGGTAAACGCCGCTGGTGCATTCGCTGTTCTCGTCTCATTAGGTTTTGACCCGGCGTCGACACTCGCAGCAATTGCCGCATTCGGGGGAACAAAACGACGATTCGAGCTACACGCGGTCATCAACGGAGTTCGGGTGTTAGATGATTACGCCCACCATCCAACCGAGGTGCAGGCTCTGTTAACTTCTGCGCGAACAGTAGCCGACGGCGGCCGCATCATTGCTGTGCACCAACCTCATCTTTATTCGAGAACGAGAATCTTTGCAGCCGAATTCGCCGATGCGTTAGAGACACTCGCTGACCACACAGTGGTACTGGCAGTGTGCGGGGCTCGCGAAGACCCTGAACCAGGCGTTACGGGTGAGCTGGTTTCTGAAAGATTCACAGATGCGACGAAAGTTCGCTACGTAGGTGAATGGCAAGCTGCAGCTGAGTACATTGCAGAGGTTGCTCAGCCGGGTGACATGGTAATCACAATGGGGTGCGGAGACGTCTACCGAATGATTCCGCAGATTATTTCGGCGCTTGAGGGCGCCAACTCATAGGCAAAATCTATGAAGCGTCCGCACGGATTTGACAGTTCCGGCCGGGATACGCGACCCCTTCCTGACCGCGCGGCCGATAAAAGATCACCCGAGGCAGCGCCCGGGGTGGTTGCTCCTGCGCCAGTGGCTCCAGAGCTTCCAGAGCTGGCTTCAGGGCCCGTAATCGAGCAGCCTGAATCTCCAACCACCACGGTGCACACTGAGTTGGCGGAGCAGACGAAACGAGCCAGGGATGCTCTCAAAGATCTGAAACTCGCTCGTAAGACTCGAAAAAAACGCGAAAAGGGTGAGCGCCGGAGGTTCACTCAACTCTCTCGGGTGAGGAAGCGTCGGTGGTTGATAGCGGCTGTGTCGGTTGCTGCTCTTGCCCTTTTCGTCACCATCGGGGTTTTTTCACCAGCTATGACGGTTCAGAAAATCGAAGTTATTGGAGCGTCAAGGTTGGATTCGGTGGCTGTGGTAGAAAGTGTCGGCTTCGAAATTGGTCAACCCCTTGTTTCGGTGGATGCTCAAAAAATTCATGATGCTCTGACCCAATTCCCGCTCATCCAAAAGTACTCAATTGAGACTCAGCCTCCGAATACGCTTGTCATTCGAGTAATCGAACGCCAGCCCGTGATTAATATCAAGCGAGGAAAACAGTTCGATTTAGTTGATTCTGCAGGTGTTGTCATTCAGACGGCTGATGCTCGCATCCCTGGTTTTGCGCTAGCAGACGGACTTGTTGTAGATGTGAACTCTCCGGCGTTTGAGGCGACAGCAAGTGCTTTGGCGAATATGCAACCAGAGCTCGCCGCACAGGTGGATATCGCTTCGGCGACAACAGATCAAGACGTGACGTTTAAGCTCGTCAACGGCATCACGATTATCTGGGGGAGCGCTGACGAGTCTGCAAAGAAGAGTATTTTGGCGACGAAGATGATGGCCGCGTTGGCCGGCCGAAATGTTTCGACTATCAACGTGTCGTCAACCGAAGCCCCTGTTTTCTCGTAACGGCGTGTTATTCGAAGAATCCTTGTTTCGGGGGTTTAACGTAATCACAGTAAATGTATACCGAGAATATACTTTAATCCTCTAGTTGAGGTTTAAGGTTTTACCGGAGGCCGGCGTGTCGAATCAAAATTACCTCGCAGTCATCAAAGTTGTTGGTGTCGGCGGAGGCGGCGTCAACGCCGTCAATCGCATGATTGAGCTCGGTCTTCGAGGAGTCGAGTTCATTGCTGTCAACACAGATGCACAGGCACTCTTGCTCAGCGATGCCGACGTAAAACTCGATATCGGGCGCGAACTTACTCGCGGCTTAGGTGCAGGCGCTGATCCCGAAGTCGGTCGCAGGGCGGCTGAAGACCACGCTGATGACATTGAAGAGGCACTCACGGGCGCAGATCTTGTCTTCGTTACCGCAGGTGAAGGTGGAGGAACTGGCACTGGCGCCGCTCCGATTGTTGCTCGCATTGCAAAGTCAATCGGCGCGCTCACCATCGGTGTGGTAACCAGGCCATTCTCATTCGAAGGCAAGCGTCGAGCAAATCAGGCCGATTTGGGCATCAATAACCTTCGTGAAGAAGTAGACACACTCATCGTTGTTCCTAACGATCGTCTCCTCGACATTAGCGAGCCGGGAATTAGCATGATTGAGGCCTTCTCCGCTGCAGATCAAGTCTTGCTTGCCGGTGTTCAGGGCATCACAGATTTGATTACGACTCCGGGCTTGATCAACCTAGACTTTGCAGATGTGAAATCAGTCATGCATGGCGCGGGTGCTGCGTTGATGGGTATTGGCTCGGCGCGTGGTGCAGATCGTGCAATCAAAGCGGCAGAGCTTGCAGTCTCATCGCCGCTTCTTGAAGCAAGCATCGAGGGCGCTCACGGCGTGCTATTGAGCATTCAGGGAAGCTCGAATCTGGCGCTCAGTGAAATTTCTGAAGCCTCATCGCTCGTGCAAGACGTGGTACACCCTGAAGCGAACATCATTTTCGGTACGGTAATCGACGACACGCTCGGTGACGAAGTCCGCGTGACGGTCATTGCAGCGGGATTCGACAATCAGACGCTGCCGCATGCGACATTCGAGACTCGCGCTGACCAAGCTCGTCGAGCGACCTACGTCAATCCCTCTCATTCAGGTCAAATCAATCTCGAAGAGGGTGACACCCAGGCGGTTTCGGTGAACGATTTTGCTGATAGTGGCCCGATTCCCCCCGCACCTGTTGAAGCCACGCTCGCTGACCCGTCGTTCGCTGACGACGACGATATCGATATCCCAGACTTCTTGAAGTAAGCACTGTGTCTGGTGCCATTGACAGTCTCGGGGCGCGACTGCGCAGTGTTCAAGAGAAGATTGCGGATGCTGCCACCGCGGTAAATCGCGATCCATCAGAGATCACGCTCATTGTCGTTACCAAGTTTCACCCATCATCGCTCATCCGAGATTTGGCTGCCCTTGGTGTTCGAGATATCGGCGAAAATCGCCATCCGGAGGCTGGAAACAAATTTGATGAGCTCAGCGATCTCGATTTGACGTGGCATTTTATTGGCCAACTTCAAACAAAAAAGGCTCGCCAAGTTGCGAGGTATGCCGATGTTATTCATGGTATCGACAGGGTCGGGCTTGTTGATGCGCTCTCTCCGATCGAACGCCGAATCGACTGTTTCGTGCAGGTGAACCTCACTTCCGATCCTGGTAGAGGCGGGGTGCAGCCGCTTGAAATGCCTCAGCTCATCGAGAGAGTAATTGAAACGCCTTCGCTCAACCTGAGAGGTCTTATGGCTGTCGCTCCTTTGGACGAGGAGCCGCGTTCTGCTTTCGCTCGACTACGTGAACTTTCGGAACTGGCGACAACGATTGCTCCGGGCGCAACAGACATTTCGGCAGGGATGACCGGAGACTTCGTTGATGCGATTGCAGAGGGTGCGACACACCTAAGAATTGGCACGGCAATAACCGGAAACAGGCCCTGATTGAGTTAATCTCGAACAAGAACTACCTCACGGAGGAAATGATGGCAAATCCACTCAAAAAGACAATGGTCTACCTTGGCTTGGCTGAAGAAGAGCTCGATGTAGAGCAGTCGACAGTCGCTGGTACCCAGGTCGCTCATCATGAGACCGCAGTGCAGCCATCAGCGCGGGCAAATTTGACCCCGCTTCGTAAATCGACACCCACCCGCCAGGCTCAACCATCTGCGATGAATGAAATTCTTACCGTTCACCCACGCACCTACAATGATGCTCAGCAGATTGCCGAAACATTCCGTGATGGCATTCCAGTCATCATTAACCTGTCTCAGATGAACGATTCGGAAGCGCGCAGGCTCATTGATTTCGCGAGCGGGCTTTCACAGGGTCTCTACGGCAAAATCGAACGGATCTCTAGCAAGGTGTTCTTGCTTTCGCCGGAGCACATCGCTGTCAGCGGCGAAGCTGGGATTCCCACAGGTGAAGTAGATACTTCTTTCTTCCAAAACTAGCCACCAGCTGTGGCTGTTTTACTGGTCATCAGTGGCGTTCTGCGCACGCTGATTGGAATCTATATAGTTCTCCTTTGGGCGAGATTTATCATCGATTGGATTCGAGTGCTCAACCGAAGCTTTCGGCCTCCCAGCGCGCTTTTGGTCATTTTCGAGCTGATTTATACGGTGACAGACCCGCCAATAAAAATGTTTCAGAAGCTCATCCCGCCGCTCAGGCTCGGAGCTTTCGCAATCGACTTTGGGTGGATGCTGACAATGCTGAGCTGCTGGCTGATTCAAGGGTTCCTTCCCTAAAGTGACTATGATTGCTTGTGCAGCCTGCAATCCAACGTGCCCGCGCTGTGTTTGGTTTTTCAACGAAAGAGACATGAAATGGCTTTGACCCCTGAAGACGTAGTCAACAAGCGGTTCACAATTACAAAATTTCGTGACGGATACGATCTTGACCAGGTTGACGACTTTCTCGACGAGGTTGTTGCTGAGTTCAAGCGCTACGAAGATGAAATCAAGGCCTTAACAGAAGAAAAGCAGAAGCTTGCCGAGCAGCTTGAAGCGGCGAAGGCGGGTGTGCCTGCTCAGAGCACCGCGATTGCCGAAAAGGCGGCCACCGAGGAGTCGGCGCCAGCCACCGGAGCTGTTTCGACCTCAGACGCAATCAAATCGAGCAACATGCTCCAGCTCGCATCAGAGCTGCACGACAAGTACATTCACGAGGGCGAAACCAAGCGAGACCAACTCATTTCAGAGGCGGAGCAGACTGCACATGATCTCGTTTCTACTGCCCAGAAGCAGCGTTCGAAAGAACTCTCAGAGCTCGATAAAGAGCGCAAGAAAGTTGAAAAGAACATTGCTTCGCTGCGTGAATTTGAGGGCGAGTACCGCAACACCCTGCGCTCCTACATCCAGGGTCAAATTCGCGAACTCGAAAACTCACCAGAACCTGATAACTATCCAGTACTGGACTAACAGTCAGTGACAGCTGACTCACTGAGCGAACGGCACAGACGAGCGTTACTCATCATTTCCCTGTCTTCGGTTTTAGTCTTACTGACCGACCAGCTGGTGAAATTTTGGGTCGTCAACAACCTTCCAGAAGGCGAACCAGTGCCGGTAATTGGCGAATTCTTGCAGTGGCTGTTTGTCAGAAACTCTGGTGCTGCCTTCTCGATTGCATCTGGCTCAACTTGGATTTTTACAATCCTCGCCGCCAGCGTCGGCATCGCGATTATCTGGATGAGCAGAAGAATTACGTCAGCCCTTTGGGCGTTGTTTCTGGGTCTGCTGCTCGGAGGCACCCTAGGCAACTTAACTGACCGGCTTTTTCGAGAACCGGGTTTCGCTGTCGGTCACGTGATTGATTTCATCTCGACTCCGTGGATGATTCCCGCCATCTACAACATTGCAGACATTGCAATCGTGAGCTCAATGGTTATCCTGATTTGGCTCATCATTCGCGGCATCGGGTTTGACGGCACGATGCAAAATAAGCGCGTTCGAGCAGGTGAGGAAATTGCCAAGTAGGTCAATTCCGGTGCCCGAGGGTCTCGAAGGGGTTCGCGTAGACGTTGCTCTCTCGCAGTTGCTCGGCTTTTCGAGATCATTTGCCGCAGAGGTAGTCTCTTCGGGAGGAGTGACTGTCGATGGCCAACTTGCCCGCAAATCGGATCGGTTAGAAGCAGCGGCGCTCTTGAGCGTGGAGTGGTCTGAGAAAGAACCGCCAAGAATTGAGCCCGTTGAGGTGGAAGGGTTCGGAATCATTTATGACGATGCTGACATCGTTGTTGTCGATAAGCCAGCGGGTGTAGCTGCACATCCTTCTATTGGGTGGACTGGGCCAACAGTTTTGGGCGCGCTTGCCGCTGCCGGCTACCGTATTTCGACGTCCGGACCACCTGAGAGAACGGGAATCGTTCACCGCCTCGATGTTGGCACCAGCGGGGTCATGATGGTTGCCAAAAGCGAGATTGCCTATAGCGTGTTGAAGCAAGCGTTTCGTGACCGAAGGGTTCACAAGATCTATCACGCCGTGGTGCAGGGACATCCAGACCCATTTAGTGGCACGATTGACGCCCCCATCGGCAGACACCCCGGCGCTGAATGGAAATTTGCTGTTGCGACGGGGGGTAAGCCATCTGTCACCCACTATGAAACCTTGGAGGCATTTCGATTCGCAACCCTCCTCGAGATCGAGCTCGAAACCGGCCGTACGCATCAAATTAGAGTGCATATGTCTGCTCAGCGACACCCGTGTGTTGGGGATTCGATGTACGGTGCAGACCCGACTCTCAGCGAAAAATTGGGACTCGACAGGCAGTGGTTGCACGCAGTGAAACTCGGGTTTGAGCATCCGACAAGTCACAAACAGGTTGAATTCGCAAGTGGCTATCCTACGGATCTCCAGCACGCACTCGAGATTCTCCGCGAGGGCTAAAACGCTGCACTCTGTCATCGTTTATTCTTGAATTCGGGCGAGAATAAAAGCGGGACACGTTGAGTAAAAAAGAGAATTTTGTGCATTTGCATGTGCACAGTGAATACTCAATGCTCGATGGTGCTGCCCGCGTAAAGCCGCTCATTGACGCTGCTGTTGAGCAGGGAATGCCAGCGATTGCAATCACCGACCACGGCAACATGTTCGGTGCCTTTGACTTCTGGAGCACAGCCAAAACCGCAGGAATCAAACCGATTATCGGCACCGAAGCCTACATTACGCCGGGCACCGCGCGAGGTGACCGTACCCGTGTGAAATGGGGCAACGGAGGCGATGATGATGTTTCTGGGTCGGGTGCGTATACCCACATGACTTTGCTTTCTTCATCGACTGAAGGAATGCATAATCTTTTCCGGCTGTCGAGCCGGGCATCCATTGAGGGCTACTACTTCAAGCCCAGAATGGACCGCGAGATCCTGAGTCAATACGCCAGTG
>JALRLI010000169.1 GCA_023254555.1 Microbacteriaceae bacterium | reverse complement strand
AATCCGACGCCGCTGGCGTCGCCGACTTGGTACTCGAATCGGCACTGTCCACGATCTTGGATTTGGAGGACTCTGTCGCCGCCGTTGACGCAGAGGATAAGGTTCTCGCCTACCGCAACTGGTTGGGTATTTTGCGTGGCACCCTGACAGAAGCGGTGACCAAAGGTGGGAAAACCTTCACACGTGGCTTGAACCCCGATCGNACGTACACCGCGCCCAATGGTGGCACGCTGGTGTTGCATGGCCGCTCTTTGCTGTTTGTGCGTAACGTGGGTCACCTGATGACCAACCCCGCTATCTTGTGGGGCGCCGACAGCGCCGAAATTCCCGAGGGCATCATGGACGCCATGATCACCGTCGCAGCCGCTGTGGTCGATATCAACGGCAAGGGCACGGCAGGTATTCGCAACTCACGCAAGGGCTCTGTGTATATCGTGAAGCCCAAGATGCACGGCCCCGAAGAAGTCGCATTCGCCTGCGAACTGTTCGCGCGCGTTGAAGGCGTTTTGGGTCTGCCCACCGCGACCGTCAAGCTGGGCATCATGGACGAAGAGCGTCGCACGAGCGTGAACTTGAAAGCCTGTAT
>JALRLI010000168.1 GCA_023254555.1 Microbacteriaceae bacterium | reverse complement strand
AACTTCGGCAGTAGCTCCGTATCGACTCCCCCGCCGGGGATTTCTTGGCCTTGGATACCCGCGTAGTACACGTTTTCGTTCAGGTAGTTGAAGTCCCATGCCCAGCGCTTGCCATAGACCTCAATAGAAACATCTGGGTCCTCTAACGGCGCCTCGATGATGGTTTGATCTCTGGCGGTGAAGGCGAAGAATCCGAGCACCAAAATGAGAGGGACGATGGTGTAGAAGGTCTCGATGGGCATGTTGTAGCGCAACTGGACAGGCAGTCCAGTTTGACCGCGACGCCTGCGATAGACCACCGTGGCCCAAATGATGAGCAACCAGGTCACGACACCCACAATGAGCAACACAATCCATGACACGACCCACAGGTCAATAACTCGGTCTACCTGATTGGTGAGCCCGGGTTCCGTGGGTAACCATCCCAAGGCTGATTGACTCGTACATCCCGCCATCACCAACGTCAGCAGAGTCGCCATGGACACAGCTTTGAGGCTGCGTTTCAGGATGTTGGGCACAAGAAACCTTTCACCGTGTCAGCACCGAGATTCTCTAATTCTACGCCATATTGTCTGAGCACTCGGCCCG
>JALRLI010000167.1:289-610 GCA_023254555.1 Microbacteriaceae bacterium | reverse complement strand
TCGCAAATTCGCCGGTATCAGTTTCCCTCGCGGTCGAGACCTAGGGCCCATCCTCGTGTTCTGGCTCATCGCCATGGCAGTGCTCGTTTTTCAACGCGACCTCGGCACATCCCTTCTGTACTTCGGGCTCTTCCTGGTTATGATCTACATCGCCACCGGACGAACTGGATGGGTTGTCATCGGAGTCAGCCTCTTCGTGGCGGGTGCACTCATCGCCTCGCAAACCCTCGACTATGTGAATGCTCGATTCCAAAACTGGCTCAACCCCTTTGATCCGGCAGTGTTCGAGGCTGACCGCGGTAGTTACCAACTGGTGCAGGG
>JALRLI010000167.1:0-262 GCA_023254555.1 Microbacteriaceae bacterium | reverse complement strand
ATGACCGGCACCGGGCTCGGGCAAGGCTTCCCGCAAGATACCCCGCTGGCGCAGAGTGATTACATCATCCCAAGCCTCGGTGAAGAGCTCGGCCTAATCGGGCTTTTTGTCATCCTCTCGCTCTACTTGCTCCTGATTGGTCGGGGGCTTCGAATCGGTTTTGCCGCCCAGGATGATTTCGGAAAACTCCTCGCGGTCGGGCTCGCGTTTGGTCTCGCGTTACAAGTGTTTATCGTGATTGGCGGAGTGACGCGAGTAATTC
>JALRLI010000166.1 GCA_023254555.1 Microbacteriaceae bacterium | reverse complement strand
CACCAAGTTCACCTACGAAGACATTCCGGCCGAGCTCATGGCCTCGGCCAACGAGTGGCGTGAAAAAATGGTCGAGGCCGCCGCCGAGTCCACCGAAGAACTCATGAACAAGTACCTCGAAGAAGGCGACTTGTCGGAGGCGGATGTGATGGCTGGCCTGCGTGCGCGCACCATCGCGGGTGAGATCCAACCCATGCTGTGCGGCACCGCATTCAAAAACAAAGGCGTGCAACGTATGTTGGATGCCGTGGTCGACCTTATGCCCTCGCCCCTGGATATTCCGCCGGTCGCTGGGGAAAACGAAAAAGAGCAACCCGACAACCGCAAAGCCGACGATGGCGAAAAGTTTGCCGGCCTGGCGTTTAAGCTCATGACCGACCCCTATGTGGGCCAGCTCACCTTTGTGCGGGTTTACTCGGGCGTCATGAAAAAAGGCGACACCGTATACAACCCCACCAAGGGCAAAAAAGAGCGCATCGGTCGTATTGTGCAAATGCATGCCAACAACCGGGAAGAAATCGAAGAAATTCGTGCCGGTGACATCGCCGCGTGCGTTGGCTTAAAAGAAGTGACCACGGGTGAGACCCTTTGCGACCCGTCGGCCGTGATCACG
>JALRLI010000165.1 GCA_023254555.1 Microbacteriaceae bacterium | reverse complement strand
GTGTCGGCGGCAACACTATTGCTTCGGGTAAAGACTTTGATGACAACGGTCAGCTGACCACCAAGGCCACGCTGCTCAGCGAAGAAGCAGCAACTGCGCTCGCCGCAGCACTGCGTGAAGCAAGCACCGAGATCGTTGTGGCTGGTCTTGAGACCAAGCCCTACACACGCCGTCCTTCTGCGCCGTTCACCACGTCGACCCTGCAGCAGGAAGCTTCTCGCAAGCTGAAGTTCTCCTCGAAGCAGACCATGAGCGTGGCTCAGGGCCTCTACGAAAACGGTTACATCACCTATATGCGTACTGACTCGCCTTCCCTGTCGGGACAGGCGATTGCGGCAGCTCGCACTCAAGCAACCACTCTCTATGGAGCAGACCAGGTTGCTGATGCTCCACGTCAGTACTCGGGCAAGAGCAAGAATGCTCAGGAAGCTCACGAAGCTATTCGCCCTGCTGGTGAAACCTTCAAGACTCCCGCAGAACTTCAGAATGTTCTCCGTGGCAACGAGTGGAAGCTCTATGACCTGATCTGGAAGCGCACTGTCGCTTCCCAGATGGCAGATGCCAAGGGTCAGACCGCAACCGTCACCGCAAAGGCAACCCCTGCATCCGGAGATGCTGTGGAGTTCA
>JALRLI010000164.1 GCA_023254555.1 Microbacteriaceae bacterium | reverse complement strand
TGCAATGGCAGGTTCTGCTTGCGCATTGCCCGAGCAATAGCGTCCTTGCCCTGCTCAATGGCTTCGTCGCGCCGTTCCTTCGTGAACCATTGCTTGATCTTGTTGCGTGTGCGCGTACTTTGAACGAAGTTCAACCAGTCTTGACTGGGACCTGCGTCTGGATTCTTTGAGGTGAGAACCTCAATGACATCGCCGCTGGAGAGTTTGCTCTCGAGTGGAACGAGTCGTCCGTTGACCTTGGCACCCATGGTTCGGTGGCCGATTTCGGTGTGAACCGCGTAAGCAAAGTCGATAGGAGTTGCACCAGAAGGCAAACCGATAACGCGTCCCTTAGGCGTAAAGACGTAAACCTCTTTGGCACCGATTTCAAAACGAAGGGAATCGAGGAACTCCCCTGGGTCTTCGGTTTCTGCTTGCCAGTCAGAAATATGCGCCAACCACGCCATATCTGTGTCCTGAACTGCAACAGGGTCAACACTCTTACCGCTATTCATGCGGTCTTTGTACATCCAGTGCGCGGCAACACCGAATTCAGCACGGTGATGCATCTCAGGAGTACGAATCTGGATTTCAACGGGACGACCTGATGGACCCATCACTGTCGTGTGAAGAGATTGATACAGGTTGAACTT
>JALRLI010000163.1 GCA_023254555.1 Microbacteriaceae bacterium | reverse complement strand
CGACCTTGAGCCCGTGACCTTCAATTACTTCACCGGTGTCAGGCTTGTCCACGCCCGCAAGAATACGCAGAAGTGTTGTCTTTCCCGCACCGTTGAATCCGAGAATAACTACTCGTGAACCACGGTCTATAGCCAGGTCTACGGCAGTAAAGATCTCAAGTGAACCGTAGGAACGAGAAAGATCAGTGGCCATGAGCGGCGTCTTGCCACAAGGCGCAGGATCGGGGAAGCGTAGCTTCGCCACCTTGTCACTCTGACGAACCTCGTCGAGACCTGCCAGAAGGGTTTCAGCACGACGGGCCATCTGCTTTGCCGCCACAGCACCGGAAGCACGAGCACCCATCTTGGCAGCCTGCGTTTGGAGCGTGGAGGCCTTTTGCTCAGCATTGGCACGTTCACGCTTACGGCGCTGTTCGTCCTGCTCACGCTGCTTCTGGTAGTTCTTCCAGTTCATGTTGTAGACGTCAATGACCTGACGGTTGGCGTCCAGATAGAACACACGGTTCACGGTCTCGCCGACCAGCTCCACATCGTGACTGATGATGATTAGTCCGCCCTGGTATCCCTTGAGGAATTCGCGAAGCCACACGACAGAGTCGGCATCCAAGTGGTTCGTTGGCTCATCGAGCAACATGGTC
>JALRLI010000162.1 GCA_023254555.1 Microbacteriaceae bacterium | reverse complement strand
CAGCCGATGCGTGGTCACGCATCGAGGCCTTCTTCGGCGAACATCTGGCGTAGTCCGGGGAGTTAAGCTTGATGGGTGTCCACACCCTCTTTCCCCGCACGCTCACAAGCATTAATGGACGCGCTCGCTGAGCGCGTTGTTATTGCCGATGGCGCTATGGGCACCATGCTTCAAGACCACAATCCGAGCCTGGACGACTTCCAGCAGCTCGAGGGTTGTAATGAGATTTTGAATGTCAGCCGTCCGGACATCATCGAAGCAGTGCATGATGCATACTTCGAAACCGGTATCGACTGTGTTGAAACCAATACGTTCGGTGCGAACTGGTCCAACCTGGGTGACTACGGCATCGAAGATCGCATCACCGAACTTGCTCAAGCAGGTGCTGAGATTGCCCGTGCCAGTGCTGAGAAGTTTGAAGCACAAGACGGACGCATGCGGTGGGTGCTCGGCTCGATGGGCCCTGGCACCAAGCTCCCCAGCCTTGGTCACACAACCTATGCCAACCTCAAGGCAACTTTCGCTGAGCAGGCCGTTGGCCTGATTCGCGGTGGTGCTGATGCTCTGCTGATTGAAACTTCACAAGATCTGCTCCAGACCAAGTCTGCTGTCAACGGCTGCAAGCAAGCCATCGAAGAAGAGGGCATCAAGTTGCCCATCTTCGTC
>JALRLI010000161.1 GCA_023254555.1 Microbacteriaceae bacterium | reverse complement strand
GGCTTCATGTTTGCGCTCGGCTGTATTCAGGCGCAGGCGTGCCACACCGGTCATTGCCCCACGGGCGTAACCACCCAAGACCCCATCCGTCAACAGGCACTGGTAGTCCCCGACAAAGCCCAAAGGGTCGCCAACTTCCACCGGGAAACACTGGTGTCTTTGATGGACATGGTCGGTGCGGCGGGCTTAACGCATCCCAAAGACATCACCGCCGATCACATCTTGCGGCGCATCGACGCCAATACCATTGCACCGTTATCCGCGTTATTGCCGTCAATCAGCGAAGGGGCGTTGGTCCAGGCGACGGCGGACCCAACCGATTGGCCGCCAGTTTTTCGGAATTTTTGGCACCGCGCGACACCCGAGAGTTTCAGCCTGCAGGCTTGATCACGGGGACATCCAATTTGGCCAAGCGACTGCGCATGGCAAGCACGGCGTGGTCTTTGCTGTACAGCGTGGCTCGGTGCGCGACCGCAAGGTCGATAAACACCTGATCGTCTGGATCCTTGCAGGTGTAGGGCGCCTTGGCAGCAGGCGCCACAAGGGTTGTCAGAGTATCAAAGCGCTGCATCACCTGCTCGACCTCCAGGCCGCGCGTCACCCGACGCTTGGCAACCAGGGGGTAATCCAATACCCGGCGCAGTTCGTCGCGCATGCGAGAACAGGCTAACCAC
>JALRLI010000160.1 GCA_023254555.1 Microbacteriaceae bacterium | reverse complement strand
AAGAGTTTGGGGTAATTGATGATTTATGGACTGGAAATCCAAGGAGTGCGATATCTGCCTGCTTTAGATTGGGCTTAAATAATGTGTTAGCTCTTTGCCATAAGCCATCTTTAGCTAACTTTATTGCTGCCATACCATTGATCCTACTGGAGTATTATTAGCGGTGAAGAGTCGTCTGGATCATCGCGTTATGAAAATACCGAGGAAAGTCCGGACTCCAAAGAGTGAGGTGATGGCTAACGGCCATCCAGGGAAACCTGCGGGATTAGTGCCACAGAAAATAAACCGCCATTAGCAATAATGGTAAGGATGAAACGGTGGTGTAAGAGACCACCAGCATTTACGGCAACGTATATGGCTAGGTAAACCCCACCTGGAGCAAGACCAGATTGTTGGCATTTGAGAGCTACTCGCTCGAGTCAACGGGTAGGTTGCTTGAATCTGTAAGCAATTACAGATCTAGATGGATGATGATCAGTTCGCAAGAACTACAGGATCCGGCTTATAGGGCGACTCTTCTACTTTTAACTTTGAAATATTGGAGGAACACCAGAGACTCCATTCGTGTAGCGTTTGAACATGGAAACTAGATTCAGAATGGTGAGGAACCGATTTTTCCTGGTGCCGGTCATCGCCATGATCGCGGTTGTGATTTCCTGGACTCAAAAGCCATCGAATTTAATTCTTGCCTTTTTAGGCGGACTACTAGT
>JALRLI010000015.1 GCA_023254555.1 Microbacteriaceae bacterium | reverse complement strand
GCACGCCCGACCCGGCGCTGACTAGACCCCAGACGAAAGTCACATCCCCGCCAAAGCTGATTCATAGCTATTACAAAGCTTCAGCAGCGAGCATGAAGGTATCAAAGCTGAATGCCTACGAGAGGGGAAAACCATGAAGGTAAGAAGCAAAGCAACCACAGTAACTGCCGCCGTTGTTGGCGGAGCGCTGGTTGTTGGCGCAGGAGCGTTTGCACTGTCAAATGTGCTTGTGTCGAATGAATCAGAAAAAATCACGGTGAGCGAACCAGCCTCGGTTGCTGAAGAGTCTCAAGATACAGCAGCAGCTGAAGCTCCGTCGCAGAGCATCGATCAGATGCTGGTCTACCTCGCTGAAGAAGAAAAGCTCGCTCATGATGTGTACGCCGTGCTCGGTGATATGTGGGGGGATCAAATCTTCACGAATATTCAACGCAGCGAGGTCTCGCACCAAGATCAGGTGAGCGCCCTGCTCAAGACCTACGCAATCAGTGATCCGCGTTCAAGTGAGCTCGGGGTGTTCACCAACCCTGAATTACAAGCGCTCTTCGACCAGCTCATCGCTCAAGGTTCACAGAGCGTTACCGAGGCCTACAACGTTGGCGTGTTGATTGAGCAGACAGACATAGCTGATTTGCAAGAATCAATTGCCGCCACCAGCGACCCAGTCATCCTCACTACACTCAACCGGCTGCTGGGTGCGTCAGAGAACCACCTCAAGGCGTTCAGCCGCAAAATATAGGGTGTTTCCGACGTAGGCCGGGAGTACTCTTGAAGTGAGGGGTTTTCCCTCACGACTAGGGGAGTGTGACGCAACATGTTGAAATCCAAATTAGCGGTGATTGGTGCCAGCGGGCTGACTGCGCTTGGTCTTGTCTTCACGCTGACTGCCTGTAACCCGCTCTCGGCTATCACTGAGAACGTCGCCGAGAAAGCTGTCGAAGACGCGACCGGTGGCAGCGTGGACATCGATGCAGGTGGCGGAGTTTCAATGCCAGAAGACTGGCCCGCCGAGGTTCCAGTCATTGACGCCAAACTCTTTACAGCAACCGCCCTCGGTGAAGGAACTTCCCGCACGTGGACGATTCTGTTTCAGGTAGATGACCCTGCGAAGGCCTACGAAGCAGCAAAAGCCGACCTAGTTGCAGCGGGCTTTAGCACTGAGCTCGATTCATCAATGGCAGAGGGTAGCTACGGTCAGTTTAGTAACGCAAACTACTCCGTTTCAGTCACCGCTGCTCCCGGCGTGAGCGGTGAAAAGGCAATCCTTTCGTATACGGTAATGCCGAAGCAGTAACCGATTGAGTTTGAATACCGCACAGCTGCACGCTGAGTCTTTGCTCATCGCGCGCGAAGTTGAAGACACCGACAAGCTGCTGAACGACCCAACCCTGCTGATTAGCATTAGCGAGCAGCCGGGGCTCGCCACTGAGCGTTGGCGCGAGGCACGGCAGAGCCAACCTGGCTGGAGCCAGGGTGTTCTAGAGCTTTCATACAACGAGATTTTGCTGAGTGATGCGAGGCTTTGGGACGACCTCTGGCCACTCTGGGCGTACCTCGTCGCGATGATTGATGACTACCTGCGTGACGGGGTCGGGCAGTGCGCGTTTCCGACGCGCGACGTGCACGTGGTACTGCGCGATCGTGATGGTGAGACCTATTTCACGGTTGGCGATATTGAGTTGGATGTGCACGCCAGAACACTCATTACACAGCTTCTCGATGCCGCTGAGGCGTTCTTCAACTTCGTTCTGCAGACCGGTGAGGATGCTGCCGAAGATGAACTTGAATTCATTAGCGAGATCCGCGAAGAGCTCGCAGAAGTGTACTAATTCACATCTCGAATAGGTTTCACAGGCACAATCACCTAAACTTTAAAGGTCGGCTTGAGACACTGCCCATTTTGGGCATATTTACTGTGTATGTCTGTGGCCGGTTCCGAGAGCATCCGCTCTCGTTGAAACATTGTGAACGGCCCGACCAGTAACGTTCGGGAAGCGAAGATCGCGTTGTAACTGCGCGTCAACTTTGTGTGCTTTTCACGCAAACCCGAAAAGAAAAATGACAAAGAATCCAAAACGCGGCTTTAAAGCTGCCAAAAATTATGAACCCGGCCGCGGCAAGACTGCGGGCGGCAGGCCAGGTGCCAAGAGTGCAACAAAGCCTGGAAGTAAGAGCCCGAAGCATCGCGGATACCGCGTAGAAGAGGAAGCTCCCAAGAAGTCTCGCTGGAACGCGGAAGATCGTGCTGCGCGCTCGGAGCGTGGCGGTCGGTCTGAGCGTTCGCGCTACGACCGCGACGATCGTCCTCGTTATGACCGGGATGATCGTGCGCCGCGTCGTGACCGCGAGGATCGCCCTCGCTATGACCGTGACGACCGCAACTCGCGTGACGCACGTGGTTCTCGCTACGACCGACCCAGAACCGAACGCAACGATCGCCCAAGGCGCGATCGGGAAGAGCACCACAGTCGTGCAACTCGCGGAGACCGCCCCGATTGGGCTCCACGCTCAGAGCGCGCACCTCGCCGCGATAATCCACAGCACGACCGCGTAGAACGCAGAAGCGCACGCTACTTTGATGAGCGCGGCTCCGAGCGGTTTACACCTGCAGATGACGCAGTGCTTGAGCGGCTCGAAGCTCAGATGACCGCGACGGGCGATGTCTCCGAGGTGAGCTTCGCTGACCTTGGTCTCGGCGATAATCTGGTTCGAGCGCTCGCTGACCTCGGCGCTTCAAGCCCCTTCCCCATTCAAGCTGCGACGATTCCAGATGTACTCTCTGGTCATGACGTACTTGGTCGCGGCCGAACGGGTTCAGGCAAGACAATCGCTTTCGGAGCGGCGCTCGTAGAGCGACTGCTGCGCACGAAGCCAAAGAACACCAAGACAGACGAGGCGCCAGCCGAAAAACCTGAGCGCGGCAAGCGTCAAGGAGGCAAGCGCCAGATGGGCCGAAACCCTCGGGCGCTCATCCTTGCGCCAACTCGTGAACTTGCGCTTCAGATTGACCGCACGGTGCAACCGCTTGCGCAGTCAGTGGGCCTGTTTACCACTCAGATCTACGGCGGTGTGCCGCAGGCACGCCAGGTTGGTGCGCTGCAGCGAGGCGTGGATATCATCATCGGAACGCCTGGCCGCATGGAAGACCTTATCGCGCAGGGCCATTTGAACCTGCGTGATGTTGAAATCGCTGTGCTTGACGAGGCTGACCACATGTGTGATCTTGGGTTCTTAGAGCCGGTACAAAATCTATTGCGTGCGGTTCGTCATGATGCCCAGCACCTGCTGTTCTCGGCAACTCTTGACCAGGGCGTAGCTGCTCTGGTGAAAGAGTTTCTGAACGAGCCTCGGGTGCACGAGGTAGCTGGCGAAGATCAGGCGTCTGGCACTATCGATCACCGCGCACTGCTGGTGAACCGCGAAGACAAGCTCGAGGTTATTCGCCAGCTGGTTGACCGACCAGGCAAGGTTCTCGTGTTTTCGCGCACTCGCGCGTACGCGGAGATGCTTGCCGATGATCTCGACGACGTTGGTATTCCGTCGGTGAGTTTGCACGGTGACCTGAATCAGGCCCGACGCACTCGCAACCTCGAGAAGCTCACCAAGGGTCGCGTCAACGTTCTGGTTGCGACCGATGTCGCCGCCCGCGGCATCCACGTTGATGACATCGACCTCGTGGTTCAGGCTGATCCACCAGACGAGTACAAAACCTACTTGCACCGTGCCGGGCGTACTGGGCGCGCTGGTAAGTCAGGAACCGTTGTCACAATCGTGCCGCGAAACAAACAGCGCAAGATGCGCGAACTCCTGCAGCGGGCAGAGATTGAGGCAGACCTTATTTCGTTCGAGCCAGGCGACGTGCTCTAACCCTGTGATGGGTGGATGCCCAGGCGCGACGTTCAAGCGTGTAGCGTCGGGCATCTGCCCCCGAAAGGGCGAGGAGCACGGCAATATCCAGCGAGACGCCGAGTAGGCCACCCTCTTGGGAGTAGCCGAGGCCGTTCGTGTACGCCAAAATGGCAATCCCGATCGTGACGGTGCTCATCAGCATCACTGTGACGCGAGACCAGTTTCGACCGCGCCAGACGCTGACGGTGAGTGTCAGAGGCAGCACGATCAGGGTCAGCAACAACAGTAAAAGAAACACAACGGTTATCGTGGCGCCGGGTTTCGCGAGGTCTGCTTCGGTGAGCAATAACTCGCCGGTTTTCGAATTGATTGTGCCGCTTCCCCCAAGAAACAACGCTACCGGCACAAACATGTTGAACAGGGTTCCGAGCCAGGCACCTGATCGAAGGAAGATCAAGAGTGATCCGATGGCCGTGCCAAACGGCCGAACCGGTCGCATCAGCGTGAGGGGCTTCGCAATTGAAGTCGACGAGTCGAGTTCTGTGTCTGCCTCGAGTACAGTAGCCGGGGTCACTGCCGCGAGGTCGATAATCGGCAGGTCGCCGTCAGTTTCGATGTTGTCCCCTCCACCGTTTCGCGAGTGATAGCCGGTTGAGAAGTCTTTGATCACCTGAGTCGTGATTACCGGGTTCGCCGATTCGAGCGAGTGCACGATATAGTCACGCTCGATATCGGTATTCTGCTCAATCTTGTGGGTGATCTGCAGCGTGAAGAGACTGAACCCGACCTTGCGATCGTAGGTACCCGCGGCGACCCAATCCACCTTGTGACCACCGGGGAGTAGCCAACCTTCTGGCGCCTTCCAAAATCTGACATGGTGTCGCTGCGCTGGGTTGCCATCAACCTCTCGCTGATAGGCAAAGTCTTGACGCTTGCTAAATACGTAGAGGTCTGAAACCGGAGCCTCTGCGTAGCTCTTGCGGGAGAGAGTTGAGGTGATGATTCGTCGCGTCGACTTGCCGTTGATGGGGTCAGCAGCTGTCCATCCGGCCGCTCGCATAGCCGCGTGAATCTGAGCTTCTTCGCCAAGCAAGGCGAGGTTTACCGGGTCTCCAAGAATTCCCTCACGGGTTCTGGTACGACCGATGAAGTAATCGGGGAGGTAGATTCTCGATAGACCTGTGTGCAGTCGAGGCAGTACGAGGTACGCAAGCAGCAGGTAAATCGGTAGCAGAAACCAAAGCCGTTGCACACCGAACTCGATCGTTTCTTTGGTGAGCAACCAGACCAGCCAGATAGCGGTCAGGGTGCCGATCCAAAAAAAAACTGCGTCGAGGGCGCGCGCAAAACGGCCACGGGTATCTTCGCTGAGAGTACCCATGGCCGTCTGCAGAAGTGCTGGTCGATGCCCCATGCGACCTAGCGTACCTGTGTTTAAACTATGCGGTTACTTTCAGGGTGAAGGTAACAGTCGTACCATCGGTCGAAGTCATGGTTACCGTGGTTTCACCAGCAGCGAGCGGCTTTAAGCCTGGGTTAGTTTTGAGTGCGTCTTCAGAGTCGCCCTCGCTGGGACCCGCGATGAACTCCGCGATGAGTGGATCTGTAACCTCACCAGACCACGCGGTGACGTCATCAGCGACAATGTCGACCATATTGTTGAGACCTACTTCAATCGTCTTTCCTTGAAGATCAGTTACGTTCACGATGACCGGAGCGATGACCTGTGAGCTCGAGCTGTCTGAGCTCGAACTGTCACTGCTCTGGGCGGAGCAGGCGGTTGCACCGAGCGCTGCCGCGGCTACGAGTGCCACACCGGCGATTCTTACTGAGGTTTTCTTGAGCATATTGTTTCCTTTGTTTGTCGTTCTATGTTTGTTTGTGTTGCAGTTCGCAGTTCTAAACTTTTTTTCTAATCACTACGATACTCGCAGTTTCCTATGAATGAGATGTGAATCGTATTCATTGAATAGTCAGGCAAAAGTGCTTAGTTTAGAAGTAGCCGGGCGCTCGTGAATGACCGGCACTTGAGGGAGGACACGTTGAGTAAAACAGCAGTGGCACCAGTAACCACAACGATTGAAACCCAAGGGGGCAACCCCAAGCTCAATACAGCCGAGGTGCGGGATGCGCTTCTGGGCACCTTCAAAAAAGAACGGCTTGAATCGCGCGAGCTGTGTAAAAATCCTGACCTCCACAAAGTCGCAGGAATGAGCATGGAGGAACACCGAGAGCGGGTTCTCAAGCAGCTGAGCATCCTGGTGAAAAACAACGCTATTCAGCGGGCATTTCCGAAATATGTCGGTGGTCAAGAAAACAACGGCGGAAACCTCGCCGCGTTTCAGGAGCTCATTTTCGCTGACCCGTCGCTGCAGATTAAATCCGGTGTGCAGTGGGGTCTCTTCGGCGCCGCAATCCAGCATCTTGGCACCAAAAAGCACCATGAGATGTGGTTGCCGGACGCACTCTCACTCAAACTTCCGGGTGCATTTGCGATGACCGAAACCGGGCACGGTTCTGATGTCTCTTCAATCGCGACGACCGCGACTTTTGACGAAGCGGCCGATGAGTTCGTGATCAATACTCCGTTTCGCGGAGCTTGGAAGGATTACCTGGGCAACGCAGCCCTGCACGGAAAAGCCTGCGTGCTGTTCGCTCAGCTCATCACCAAGGGGGAAAACCACGGTGTGCACGCGTTCTTCGTGCCGCTGCGCGACGACGACGGAAACTTCTTGGCTGGAATCGGCGGGGATGATGACGGCTACAAAGGTGGGCTCAACGGTATCGATAACGGTCGTCTGCATTTCAGTGGCGTGCGCATCCCGCGTGAGAATTTGCTCAATCGGTACGGTGATGTTGACGCCGAAGGCAACTACAGCTCGCCGATTGCGAGCAAGGGGCGTCGGTTCTTCACCATGATCAGCACCCTGGTGCAGGGTCGAGTTTCGCTTGATGGCGCTGCGGCTAACGCGATGAAACTCGCCATGACCGTTGCCGTCAAATACTCATCTGAACGTCGGCAGTTCGCCGGCCCAGATGGCGAAGAGACAGTGCTGCTTGACTACCAACAGCACCAACGCCGGCTGCTGCCAATCTTGGCTCAGACGTACGCAATTACGTTCGCCGGTGATGACCTGCTGGTGAGTTTTGACGAAGTCTTCAGCGGCAAAGATACCAGTGAAGCTGCCAGTAGCGACTTAGAAACCCTTGCCGCAGCCCTGAAAGCGATGTCTACCTGGGCGGCGCTCGATGCACTGCAGGCCGCACGTGAGGCGTGTGGCGGGCAAGGATTCTTGGCGGAGAACCGCCTGGTCGGTATGCGGCAAGATCTCGACATCTATGTCACCTTCGAGGGAGACAACAATGTGCTGATGCAGCTGGTGGGCAAACGCCTGCTGCAAGACTATGCAGCGCAGTTCAAGGGCAAAGACAATGTCACCCTTGCAAAGCAGGTGGCAGCTGATCTCGGCGAGCGAGCGCTCAACCGCTCAGGGCTCCGTCGTCTCGCTCAGAACGTAACCGATCTCGGCTCAACCGCCCGCGCGGTCGGTCAACTTCGAGATGCAGAGACGCAGCGCGAACTGCTCACTGAGCGGGTTGAGCGGATGGTTGCTGACATTGCGGGCAAACTGCGCGACTCCAGTAAGGGCACCAAAGCCGAGCAGGCGGATGCGTTTAATTCGGTGCAACACAAGCTCATCGAAGCCGCAAAAGCCCACGCAGAACTGCTGCAGTGGGAGGCATTCACCGAGCACATCGAGCAGCTGAAAGACGAAGACAACCGCACCATTCTGACCTGGTTGCGCGATCTCTTCGGGCTCAGCCTGGTCGAGAAGCACATCGGCTGGTACCTGATGAATGGAAGCCTCTCAGCTCAGCGAGCTGAAGCGGTGAGCTCGTACATCGATCGGCTGCTGACGCGCATCCGCCCGTATGCACTCGATCTTGTCGATGCCTTTGACCTGGCACCCGAGCTGGTGCGTGCGCCAATCGCATCAGGAGAAGAGGCGGCCCGGCAAGACGAGGCTCGCAAATACTACGCAGCCCACGGCAAGATTTAGTCAGCTTGGATGCGCGAAGAGCGCCCAGTTCTTCCTCGAAGTAACCCGATGAAATCTTGAACGTCGTTGTCGTCGCGGCTCACGAGCCACACGCAAACAACCCGCGAGGGCTCAAGACCGGTGACCGGCACCGCCACCAAATCTTTTTGCAGTGCGTCGCGAGCCACTGGCGCCGGCAGCAGAGCTGACCGCAGTTCGAGGTCATCGATGAGCTCACCGGCAATCTCGCTTTCTTCGGCGAACGGATGATCTTTAGTGAGCAGCACTGACTGATTTTCGTCGTACAGCGTGACTGCGTGCAGCGGCAGCGAACCCAAAATCTTTGCCTCTTCACCGGGGTAGACTCGCACAATAGCGGCATCGAATTCGCCCGCCTCGAGTCGCGTAATCACTTCTGCTCGAGCCTCGGGCTGGTCGCTGTAGCGGTCGAAGGCAAGCCGGTGTGTGCGGTGCTGCTCACGCCAGCGAGCCTCCCACTTGTCAGTGGAGACGCTCAGCAAGCAAGCGACGATCACAATGAACCAACACCCATGGCGAGTCCGATGATGTACGTCACTGCGACCGCAATCGCTCCGAAAATCAGTTGCCTGGTTGCGCCAACAATCCAGTGGTGACGGGTAAATGCGGTCGCGAGGGCACCGGCAACTACCAGGCCGAGCCCTCCAAACACGAGTGCAAGTGGGAGCGAATTGAAACCGAGCAGGTAGGGGATGAGCGGAATGAAAGCCCCCACCGAGAAAGAGGCAAAGGAGCTGAGTGCGGCAATCCATGGCGATGCGGACTCGTCTGGGTCGAGCCCCAGCTCGTGGGTGAGATGAATACGCAACGCCCGTTCTTCGTCTTCGTGAACCTGAACAGCCGCGGTGTGTGCCGTGTCTGAATTCATGCCAATTTGTTCGAACAGTGCCGCTAATTCAGCACGTTCACCGTCAGGGTTTCTCGCCAGCGCCAACCGCTCAGTGTGCACCTCAGACTCAATCTGCTCGTTCTGGGTGCGTACCGATGTGAACTCACCCAGAGCCATCGAAATCGAACCCGCAACCAGACCGGCGACACCGGTCAGGATCACAATTTGTGCGTGCGCACCTGCTGCAGCGATACCTGCGATCAGGGCAATATTGGAGACCAAACCATCCATCGCCCCGAAAACAGAAGCACGTAACCAGCCACTTGCCACGTTCGAGTGAGAGTGGTCGTAATCGTGGGGCTTAGCAAGATTGTCGTCGGATGTCACTGACTCGAGTTTATCAACCAGCCGCTCCCCGTGAATCTGGACTTGGGTTTGGGGTTTCCCCCTAGTCCTGGATTCGTGTACTCCGTGATGGAGTTATAACTTTTTCCCAGTCGCATTACTATATATATTGGTGTGCATTTCGCGCACCAAGTTCATAATGAAAGGGATCCTCGTGGTCTTTGACTTTTTACAGTTCCTCTGGGCAGTATTCGTAATCTTCGTATTCTTTGCCTACCTGATGCTTCTCTTCTCGATCATCACCGACCTCTTCCGCGATCACAAGCTCAACGGTTGGTTGAAGGCGCTTTGGTTTATCTTCTTGCTGTTCGTGCCAGTTATCACGGCGCTGATTTACGTAATCGCACGTGGCCAGGGCATGGCAGAGCGTAGCCAGAAGGCTGCAGCTCAGGCAGAGACCGCTACTGAGGATTACATCCGCAACGTTGCGGGCAGCACTCCAGCGCAGCAGATTGCACACGCAAAGCAGCTTCTCGACTCGGGTGCTATCACTCAGGCAGAGTTCGATGCGCTGAAGAAGAAGGCACTCGCCTAAGCTTCTTCTCTGCATCGGATGCGCGTCTTACGGCTTCGTACGGCGCGCATCCGGCGTTTAACCGGTTTAATTGAAGGGTTAGAGTAGGAGCTTTCATGGCTGTCACCATTTCAAAAGATTTCAACCCTGTGCCCTCGGTTGCCAAGACCATTGAGGTAGAGGTTACGAGCAAGGCTAAGGCGGCGGCAGGCGCAGCGGTCAGCATCGGGGTGAGCAGCTCGGGTGATGTCGCAAAGGCAGCAGGATTCAGTCGAAAGCAACTCGAAGCCGCAGGGTTTACCGGGGCGCTCAACTCCACCCTGGTTCTGCCCGGCTCTTCCACGACGGTTCTTGTTGGCACGGGTGAGGGATCACTCACAATCGCTCAGGTACGCGACCTCGCTGCGGCTGTTGCGCGGGCGGCAGCGAAATCGGCCGAGTTGGTTCTTGACCTCACCGGGTTGAGTGGCGAAGACACCGCAGAGATCGCACAGGCTGCGGTTGAGGGAGCGGTGCTTGCCCGCTATCGCTATAACGCGCTCAAGCGCGAGCCGAAAACCGTCGAACTCGCGAAGCTGACCTTGGTCGTCGACCGCTCCGCTCGTCGGGTATCGGAAGCCGGCGCACTCGTTGGGCTTGAGTTGGCTCGTGCCACGAGCCTCGCCCGCGATCTCGCGAACACTCCACCTCGTCACTTAACCGCCGCAAGATTTGCCGATGTCATCGCAGAGCTGTCACCAATGTTTGGTCTGAAGGCAAAAGTGTTCGGCCCCAAAGAGCTCACCGCGATGGGATGCGGTGGCGTGCTCGGTGTGAACGCGGGCAGCGTCGAAGAGCCGCGCATCGTGGAGCTGACGTACAAGCCTCGTCGGGCAGCCGGCCATCTCGCTCTTGTCGGGAAGGGCATTATGTACGACTCAGGTGGAATCAGCCTCAAGCCAAACAACCCGATGCATACGCACATGAAGTTAGACATGGCCGGTGCCGCTGCGGTGTTCTCGGCGATGACGGCACTGAAAGCACTCGGCGCGTCAACAGCGGTTACCGCCTACCTGCTCTGCACAGACAATATGCCTTCGGGAAGTGCGACCAAGCTCGGCGATGTACTCACCATTCGCGGAGGAAAGACTGTCGAGGTAAAGAACACCGATGCCGAAGGTCGGCTGGTGCTCGCTGATGGGCTCACGCTCGCAACTGAGCTGAAGCCTGATGCGATTGTTGACATCGCCACCCTGACCGGAGCTGCGATGGCCGCGCTTGGACATCTGAATGCGGCTGTGTTTGCCAATAACGATGACATTCTGCAGCAGGTTGAAGATGCCGCCAGAGCGACCGATGAAACCGTCTGGCATATGCCTCTTGACCACCGGTACCGCGACTCCATCAATAGTGAGATCGCAGATCTGAAGAACATGGGCGGCGAATACGGGGGTGCGGTGACCGCGGCGCTGTTCTTGAATGAATTCGTCGATAGTATTCCCTGGGCGCACCTCGATATGGCCGCAACCATGCGATCAGAAACCGACTCACTCTGGAAGGCACTCGGTGCGACCGGCTACGGCACGCGTCTGCTGGCGCAGCTCGCGGCGAATTTTAAGGCACCAGAATCGGCAAAGGCGACGAAGTGAGCTCAGCAACTGACAACCTAAACGCGGTCGCGCAGTGGGCTGTCGGTCTGATGGAAGCGCTCGGCGAGCCCGGCGTCGCCATCGCAATCGCGCTCGAGAACCTGTTCCCTCCGCTTCCTAGCGAAGTAATCTTGCCTCTCGCTGGTTTCACCGCGAGCCAGGGTGCTATGAACCTCATCGGCGCAATCATCTGGGCAACCGTTGGTTCGGTGGTTGGTGCCATTGCGCTCTATCTCATTGGTGCTTGGCTCGGCCGTGACCGCATGCATCGCCTACTTGTGAAGGTTCCGCTTGTGAGCGTTGAAGATGCGAACCGCACCGAGGCGTGGTTTGATAAGCACGGCAAGAAAACCGTCTTCTTCGGGCGCATGATTCCGATCTTCAGAAGTCTGATCTCAATACCAGCCGGTGTGACACGCATGCCGATGCTGGTGTTCATTCCGCTCACCGCAGCGGGCAGCCTCATTTGGAACACCCTCTTCATACTCGCCGGCTTCTACTTGGGTGAAAACTGGAATGTGGTTGAGGAGTACGCCGGTTTCGTGCAAAACGCGGTGATTGCGATTGTGCTCATCGCAATCGTGGTCTTTGTCTGGCGCAGAGTGTATGCGTTGCGCGAACGACGCAGAGGCGAAATCAATGAACTCGGTGAGCACCATGAATGACTTCCTGGCATTTCTGTCAGCATCCCCGAGTTCGTATCACGCAGCGCACGAGGTAGCTCGCCGACTCGAAACTGTGGGCTTCACAAGGCTCGAAGAACAGGATTCTTGGCTAGGTGTTCTGGTGCCGGGGGCAAAGTGGTACGTAATTCGTGACGGCGCCATCGTTGCCTGGTCGATGCCGAAAACGGTTGAGGCGAGCACCGCGCTGCGCATCCTCGGATCGCACACCGATTCACCCGGCTTCAAGGTGAAGCCCGGCCCAGTCACCGAGAGCCATGGCTTTAGCCAGCTCAACGTTGAGGTGTATGGCGGGCCGATTCTCGACACGTGGTTTGATCGGGAACTCGAATTTGCTGGTCGTATTGTGAGTCGCGATGGGCGTGAACATCTCGTTCGAAGCGGCCCAGTAGCGCGTATTCCTCAGCTCGCGATTCACCTCGACCGCAGCGCGAACGATACCCGAACGGTCGACCGACAGCTTCACACGCAGCCGATTCTTGGGGTTGGCTCACTCGACTTTTTTGGCGAGCTTGCGGCGGGTGTTGGCCTCACGTCTGGCGACATCGCGGGGCACGACATTATTTCGGTGGATGCTCAACCGCCCGCGCTCTTCGGCCAAGACCAACAGCTCATCGCATCCGGCCGTCTCGATAATCTCACCTCGGTCTATGCGAGCTGCCAAGCGTTCGTCGAGTTTGATCATGACAGCAGCGACACTATCTCGGTGCTTGCTGCGTTCGATCATGAAGAGCTGGGCTCTGAGAGCCGCTCGGGTGCGAGCGGGCCGCTGCTTGCAGAAGTGCTTGAGCGAATCTCCGAATCACTCGGTGCGAGTCGCGATCAACAGGCGCAAGCCTTTGCGACGTCCTGGTGCGTTTCAGCTGATGCCGCGCACTCAATCAATCCCAATTTTGCCGGCAAGCACGATCCGAATGTCTACCCGGTGCTCGGCGGTGGGCCCGTGCTCAAGCTCAATGCGAATCAGCGTTACGCGACCGATGCCCACGGCAGCGCGTTCTGGCGGGCCGCCTGCGAGCGAGCGAACGTCGCCACCCAAGAGTTCGTTTCGAACAATTCGATTCCGTGCGGAACCACAATTGGCCCGCTAACAGCGACCAGACTTGGCATCCGCACCCTCGATGTTGGTGTGCCGATTCTCTCGATGCACTCGGCTCGAGAGCTGTGCCACCGAGGCGATATCGCTCAGTTCGTGGCTGTGCTTAAAGCCTGCTTGAGCTGATTCGGCGACCGCGGGCAACTGCAAACAGGGTGAGCACGAGACCGAGCACACCGGTGAAGATGAGCCAAAGGATGCTCGCTGTCACGTTCGCGAGTGAACCACCGGTAATCACTTCCTGAGCTCCGCTGATTGCTTGGCTCAGCGGCAACACAGAGCCGAGAGTCAGCACCCAGTCAGGCACGAAGAGCGCGGGGAGCACTACGCCGGCGGCGAGTATCTGTAGCGCGAGTAAGGCCAACGAGATCAGCCAGGCGAACCTACCGGTGAGCGCGGCGAGCCCCTGGTGTAAGAGTACGAACGAGATGGCGGCCGCAAATGTCAGCAAAATAAAGGCGAGCGGATGCAACGGCTCGAGCTGCAGCGCGAAAATCGCAACCACGATCAGCGCGCCCTGCAGTGCGGCCATCCCAGCGAGGGGCAGTGACGCTTGGCTCACGATTCGTAGGTTTGAGGCCCGTGTGCCGAGCGCCCTCGCTGAGAAGGCGTCTCTTACGAAGCTCAGCGCTAAGGCGCCAAGCCAGAGTGCAACCGGGATGATCACGGCTCCCACCGCACCAACCGCCTTGGGAAGTTTGGGGTTGGTCACCTGCTCTGTTTTGATCGGGTTTGCGACCACGTTCGAGAGGGTTGAAGCTTGATCCTTGGTGTAATTCGGAATATCTGCGGCAACCTCTGAGAGTCCAGAACTGAGGGCGCCGCTGCCAGCCGCGGCGCCCGAAACGCCCTCGTTCAGGAGCGGCATACCCGCAGCAAGTTCACTGTTGCCAGCCGAAACCAGGCCGCTTGCGGCTTTCAACACATCTGCGGCAAGGGCACCCAAGTCGATGCCAGCGTCGGTTTCAAGTGCGTTCGTGGCAGTGGTTGCAGAAGAGGTTTCAAGGCTCGCGAGCTGACCCAAAATTGCAGCCTTGACCGTCGGGTCAAACGAAGCACTGTCTACATAGCTCTTCAACGACGCAATCTGCGTCACTACGGTGGCGCTGCTCTCGACAGAGGTCTGGCTGAACGCGGCCAGCTGCCACAGGTCTTTTGCGAGCTCGTTCAGCCCGGCATCCACCAGCTTCGACCCATCAGCGAGCTCGTCGGTCGCAGCAGGCAACTCAGCTGTGATCTTGGCGATTTCGTTCAGGCCGACCGTGAGCTCGTTCGCGCCGGTCGCGACCTCACCCATGCCGTCTGAAAGAGCTGTGTACCCGAGTAGGAGGTTCTCGATGAATCCCGAAGTCAGCTGGTTTGAGAGTGTATCGGGCAGGCTCGACGCCAGCGACTGGGCGATGATTGCGGCCAGATAACTATGCGAGCCATCAGTCTGTACGTTGATTGTCGCCTGAACTGGGTTTTCAGTGGTGCTCGAAATGTAAGAAGCAGAGAAATTCTGTGGAATGGTGACCACTGCTGAAAACTCGCCCGAGGCAAGGCCTGCGCTGGCGGTTTCGGCATTAGTGATGACCCAGCTGAAGCCGTCATCCGGGTTCGTCACAAGTTCGCCGACGAGCATGCGCCCGGCTGGCACCGGCACGCTTTCGCCGCCAAGTGATTCGGTCACTATCTGGTCGTTGTTCACAATCGCCGCATTCAGCGCCGGCTGGCCACTGCTCGTGTGCGGAGGTTCAGAGACGGTAATCATGGTGAGAACGCTCGTGATCAGTGGAATCGCCAACACAATTACTGTCGTGAGCCAACTACTGCGCAGCTTCAACCGCTTCATACTCGCACCAGCTCTCGCTCGCGGGAGAGTGACAGTCCACCCGGCTCGAAATCGGTTGACACCACACTGACGATTGTGACATTGGCTTGGGTGAAGGCACACACCCGAGAAATGAATTTGGCTTCGTGCTGCTGTGCTGCGATTCGGGCGTCGAAGGCAAGCACCTCGATTGGGCACTGCACGGCAATGGCTAACTCGAGAATGCTGCGCTGCGCTTGGCCAAGGCCTTCGGCTGAACGATTCAACCGGTATTCATCCCCCGAAATACCGGATGCACCGAGTAGTGCTTCAGCGATGGTGAGCGTCGCGTCTACGTGCGCCTCGTCATGGGCGAGTGAATTCATGCGTAAGCCAGTAACAATCTGTTGTTCAACGCTGCTCTCGACTACTTCGACGTTGTCGAGCACGAGTGCGCTCTGCTTGCGCACTCGAACGCCATCGTAAGGGAGCGGCTTTCCGCATGACACGAGCAACCCTCTGGCATCAGCCCGGCCAGCAACTGCCGCCAAGAACAGTTCGCCCGCGACCTGAGTCGGCACCGACGCGACGACCAGGTTTCCGCGACGCGCAGTAAATGTCATCGCGGGCAGCTCAGTGCCAGAAATTTTGAGATTCGCTGCGTCAATCACGATGTCAGCCTCAGCGTTCTGCTGCCAAGCCAAGGTTTCAAGCCGACCCTGCACCTTTTCGCCTTCGATATCCATATCTGGCAGACGCCGTTCGATTCGTTTTGGTAAAGCCCAGGCCAGGTTGCCGAGCAGGGACATCACCGCCGGAATCAGCGTCATGCGAACCAACAGCGCGTCGATTGCGACGCCCACCGCCAACGCCAGTGCGACTGGTTGCAGCAGGGCAGCCGAGCCAGGTACGAAGGAGAAGAACACGCTGAACATAATCAAAGCCGCTGCGGTGACCACACGGGCTGAAGCGCGAAAACCCTCGGTTACCGCGCGGTGGGGGTCACGCGTGGCAACGAATCGCTCGCGCATCCTCGACACTAAAAAGACCTCGTAGTCCATGGCAAGACCAAAGAGAACTGCCATCACGAGAATCGGCATGAATGAGACAACCGGACCGACCTTCGTAACGCCAAAGAGGTCAGCACCCCATCCCCACATGAACACTGCGACTGAAACCCCGAACGCTGCCAGCACTGACAGAACGAAACCCGCAGTGGCAGACAAGGGTACCGCGAGTGATCTGAACACCACCATCAGCAGCAGCAGGCTGAGTCCGACAACCACAATGCCAAACGGCAATATAGCCTCGGAGAGTCGGGCTGAGATATCGATGCCGATCGCGGTGCTGCCGGTGATTTCGTAGCTGAACGCATTCGCTTTCTCAAACTTGGCTTCGCCGGCGCGCAGTTTGTTGACCAGATCTTCGGTGGCCGCATCGTTTGGCCCGGTGGTGGGAGTCACCACCACGATCGCCGTGTCTAGCGTCGCATTCGGAACCGCTGGTGACACCGATGCCACCCCTCGAACACCGATGAACTCATCATGGAGCGCGTTCAGCACTGATTCGATGTCGGTGACTTCGGTCTTTGAGATGTCTGCCACCACGAGCAGCGGCCCGCTCACACCGGCGCCAAACTCTGCAGCCATGGTGTCGTAGCCGGTGCGGGTGATGCTGCCGGGGGCGTCGTAGCCAGCTCCGGGCAGGGTAAGGCGCAGCTGCGCCGCGGGCAGTGCAAGTGTGACTAAAGCGATCAGAACGACCAGCACGGTCAGTGCGGGTTTGCGCGTGACAAGGTTGCCCCATTTCGCGCCGAGCGTTGGCGGCGCATCCTTCTGTTCTCGTGCGAAAGCCTTCGATGTGGCGTTCGGAACCAGCTTGGCACCAAACGCACCCAGCACAGCCGGCACCAGTGTGATCGCAATCGAGATAGCAATCACCACTGCCACTGCAGCTCCCAAGCCCATCATGCCTAGGAATGGAATGCCAACCACGAAGAGACCCAGCAGCGCGATGATCACGGTGAGTCCGGCGAAGACGACGGCGGTGCCGGCTGTTGCCGTTGAGACTGCCACCGACTGCTTTGGCGACATGCCATTGGCGAGATTGCTGCGATGCCTCGACACAATGAATAACGCGTAATCGATGCCGACCGCGAGCCCGAGCATGCTGCCGAGCAGCGGTGTGGTTGCGCTGAGCGTCACAAAGTTGGAGAGCACCACGAGCAATGAGCCCGAGATGCTGACGCCGATTGCTGCGGTAATCAATGGCATGCCGGCAGCGAGCAGTGACCCGAAGGTGATGATCAAGACGATGAGTGAGATGCCCATGCCGATGAGGTCGGTGTAGTCAGCCCCGGTCGCCGGCGCATCAGGAATACCCGTATACGCCACAGCGAGACTCTGACTCTGCAGGGCATCAGCTGAGTTCATAATCGAGAGTGCGACCTCAGATTGCTCGCCGGTGGCGGTTTGCACCGGGCTGTTTGAATCCAGTTGCACCGAGATATACGCGCTCTGCCCGTTGCGTGAAATCTGGGTGCCGTTACCGGGTTTGAATGGATCGCTTGCGCTTGTCACCCCCGAAAGGGCAGCGAGCTCTTCCGCCACCGAGCTGATCTGAGACTGCTCGTCTGTTATGTCACCGTTTTTGTCGGTGAAAATAACATTCACGGTAGCGCCCGTGGCAGCCGCAAAGCGCTGATCGAGCATGTCGAGCGCGTTTTGCGATTCTGTTCCCGGAACCTCAAAAGCGCCCGCGTAGTGTTTTCCGGCAGCACTCGACCACGCTGTCAGTGACACCAGAATAAGCACCCACACCCCGATGACTAGCCAGTGTCTTTTCGCCGCGAACGCGCCAATGCGATAAAGCCAAGAAGCCACAAGACAAATCTAGAGCAGGTGGAATACCCCTGCATACAATTGCCTTATGACTTACGAACAGTTCAATGAACTACTGCAAAACCCGCTGGCCGTTACAATTATCTCGATTCTCATTCTGTGGTCGTGGGTATGGAAGATACTCGCACTCTACCGTGCCGGTGCGAACCGCAGCCCGGTTTGGTTTGTAGTGTTGATGTTCGTCAACACCATCGGAATCCTTGACCTGCTGTACCTCTTGATCTTCAGCCGCAAGCGTAAGCGCGAAGTGGATGCGCGACTGGGGCTTTTACCCTAGTAAAACTCACAGTCAACTAGGGCTTTACCCCCGTATACTAAAACTATGCAAAACTCTACGGGGACTAAAGAGCGGCTCCTTGAAGCTGCGGTTTCGGTTATCGACGAAGAGGGTGTCAAGGGCATTCGAATTCGTGACATCGCCTCGGCAGCGGGTGTGCGCGAGCCATCCGTCTACCACTTCTTTGGCAGCCGCGAGGGTCTCATCGAAGCTGCTCTGGTCTCTCGGTTCGCCTCTGAACAGCATGAGATGTTCCAGAAATTTGGCGAGGGGCTTGTCGGATGCCGCACCCAAGAAGCCTTCAT
>JALRLI010000159.1 GCA_023254555.1 Microbacteriaceae bacterium | reverse complement strand
GGTAATTGCAACGCGGAACTCGTTGTTCTTGATTTCGGTGGGGACTGCGACCTTCATGACACTCCTAGTACGGGCTCATCCCTCGTTGGATGAGTACCTCCCTACTTTATCCCTTCAAGCGACGGAATCGGAAGTATTTTTGAAGAATTCATACGGATTTCGTAAATTTGATTCAAAATTATGAGGATTTCCTCAGGGTGCGAAAGTTCCCCTGGGAAATTACTTCGCTGGGGCAGGGGTCATGTTTGTGCTCAATTCGACCAGTTCGCTCAGTGGTGATAATGTTGACCTTCGGTTCGGAACACAATTTCGAACCAACTGCACCTCTAGCTCAATTGGCAGAGCAACTGACTCTTAATCAGTGGGTTCCGGGTTCAAGTCCCGGGGGGTGCACAAACACTAAGACCACCTCTCGCCAGGTGGTCTTTTTGTTTGGATAACAGCACACCACTATCCGAGATAATTGACCTATGGCTTCCCCCACAACACCTGCGCCCAACGGCATTGTGTTGATTGACAAGCCACAAGGTTTCACCAGTCATGACGCAGTGGCTCGTATTCGTAAGCTCGCTGGCACCCGCAAGGTGGGTCACGCCGGAACGTTAGATCCGATGGCAACAGGTTTGCTCATTCTGGGGCTGGGTCCATCGACTCGTTTGCTCACCTTCATTGTGGGACTGAGCAAGGAATACGTCGCCACGATTCGTCTG
>JALRLI010000158.1 GCA_023254555.1 Microbacteriaceae bacterium | reverse complement strand
CTGCTGCAGTTGTTGAGTTTATCTACGGCCCGCTAGCCGAGAACCCTCATCGGATAGGAAAACTCCTCCGCGGTGACCTTGCCGGCATGATGGTTGCCAGACGCGGTGAATACCGCGTGATCTATGAAATCTTCGACAACGAAATCATGATTGAAATCGTTCTGGTCTCACATCGCAGAACTGCCTATCGGCGTCGAAGCTGATAGTTGTTGGTACCCCCAGTGGGACTCGAACCCACACTGGATCGATTTTAAGTCGATTGCCTCTGCCGATTGGGCTATGGGGGCGTACCTTCTCAGGCTAGCAAAGCAAAAGGGAGGCCGATGCGGCCTCCCTTTCGTTTTGGAAGTTTTACTTCTTAGCCGCAGGCTTCTTTGCAGGAGCCTTCTTTGCTGCAGGCTTCTTAGCAGCAGGCTTTGCGGCAACCTTGGCTGCTGCAGGAGCTGGACGCGAAGCGAACTCTTCGAATGCTGCGCGAGGAGTCTCACGAGCTTCGAGCGAGACGATGTCGCGGCCGAGCCAGAAGTTGTTCCACCAGCCACCAACAACGCGGAACTTGCGCTCGAAGGAAGGCATAGCCAGACCGTGGTAGCCACGGTGTGCGAGCCAGGCGATGTAACCCTTGAGGGCAATCTTGCCGGACTGGAACACACCGATGTTGAGGCCGAGGCCTGCAACTGCACCGAGGTTCTTGTGGAAGTAGTCAGTGGG
>JALRLI010000157.1 GCA_023254555.1 Microbacteriaceae bacterium | reverse complement strand
TGCCAGACCTTCACCCTGCTCGCCAGTGCGACGAACTTCTTTGCGTGCCATGTGTCCGGTCACCACAGCAACAATGCTGGAAACAAAGGGGATCACGGTCAGACCCGCGATACCGGCAACGAGGGCAACAATGGCCAACACGTTGGTCTTGGTAACGGGAACAGTCTCAGGCGTCACCACAGTGACAGGCTTTGTTGCTTTGGGGGTCTTGGGTGCAGCTTTTTCAGTCATAGTTCAATTTTAGTGAACATGGATGTCTGTAACTGGGAGAGTGCTGTCAGCTCCGAAGTTCAGTGAGGAAGGTTTTGCGCCTTCCATAATCAGCTCAGAGGCTAATGCGGCAATCATGGCGCCGTTGTCTGTGCACAGCGAGAAGGCAGGAATACGCAGTTCCACACCCGCCGACGTAGCACGCTGCTGCGCGACTTCGCGCAGGCGTGCATTGGCCACGACGCCGCCACCGAGCAACAGCCTAGGAACGCCGTAGTCCTTGCACGCAGCAATGGCTTTGCTGGTGAGGACATCAATGACAGCTTCACGGAAGCTGGCAGCCACATCTGCGATGGGAATTTCTTCGCCAGCGTCCCTGCGCACCTCAACCCAGCGGGCAACCGCTGTCTTGAGTCCCGAGAAGGAAAAGTCGTAGCGGTGCTTCTCCATGTCTTTAGGCAGGGTCAGTCCGCGAGGAAAACGAATAGCTTTGGGGTCACCATCTGC
>JALRLI010000156.1 GCA_023254555.1 Microbacteriaceae bacterium | reverse complement strand
CTTTCTAAGGATGCTTCTCCAGGCCGTCTCTCACGAGATTGTCTATTGAGGCTCCAATAGCGAGGCGCTCAAGCAGCAATGCGGTAGCGCCAAGCAAAAACGGCGGGACGCCGCCGTCTCCGTTTCTCTTTCCAATATTCACGCTTCGAGCGGTCAGGCATTCGGCCTGGTTGCATGAAGCGTGCGATCGCGAGCCTGGGGCCCAGAAATGGGAAAGCGCCGGCCTGTCGCACTGCCATAGGCCCGTAGCTCAGGTGGTTAGAGCGTACGCCTGATAAGCGTAAGGTCGGCAGTTCGAGTCTGCCCGGGCCTACCAGCCCTCTAGGATCCAACTGGACGGTCGTCGACAGCTCTCCTGGCTACACCCTGAGAAGGGGCCATAGCTCAGTTGGTAGAGCGCCTGCTTTGCAAGCAGGATGTCGTCGGTTCGACTCCGTCTGGCTCCACCAGGCCCCGCCCGCGGCCTTGGACTTGACCCGAGGCCCTGCCCTTGAAGGCGGTGGCGCACCCAAGCGTAAGCTCGCAGATCGCATCAGGAATTGCCCGTCGGCGCTCGCCGGCAGGCATTGATATCGTGAAGGAAGAACGTGACCGGCTCCCCTGAGCTTCTAGGTCTTGTTCGAGAAGAAGACATTGTCTGACAAAAATCAGGCGTGGTCCCCCGGCATCTTTCCAGTCGGGCGGAATACACCACGCATGAGTTTTGCTGAGAAACGATC
>JALRLI010000155.1 GCA_023254555.1 Microbacteriaceae bacterium | reverse complement strand
GCAGCGAATCCCGCGCGCCCAGGCCGATCGGCTTCACCTCTTCCTGCGCGCAGAGCAGGCTGGCAACGTGCTCCGCCGCCTCGGCCGGAACGGAAATCTCGAACCCGTCCTCGCCAGTATAGCCGGACCGGCTGATCCAGGCCTGGACCCCGTCCAGTTCAAACCGCCCGCCCTTCATGAAGGTCAGCGCCGCAACGCCTGGAGCCAAGCGTTCCAGCGCCTGCACCGCCTTGGGTCCTTGCAGGGCCAGCAGTGCGCTTTCGTCCATGTGCGAGAGGGTCACTTCATCGGGCAGGTTTTCGCGCAGGTGGGCGATATCGTCCCACTTGGTTGCACCGTTGACGACCAGATAGAAACCATCGTCCCAGCGCGTGACCATCAGGTCGTCCAGAATGCCGCCCTCCTCATCCAGCAACATCGAATAGCGCGGGGCATTGGCCTTCAGCGTGGCGAGGTCGATCGGCAGCACGGCTTCGAGCGCGGCTTCGACGCCCTCGCCCGACAGGTGCAATTGGCCCATGTGGCTGACATCGAACAAACCCGCGCTTTCGCGAGTCCACAGGTGTTCGGCAATGATCCCCTCGTACTGGACCGGCATCCAGTAGCCTGCAAATTCGACCATGCGGCCGCCGCGTTCGCGGTGCCAGGCGTCAAGCGGCAGAGTCAGCACCTCGGGTTCGAGCGCTTCAGCTTCATCGGAATTGTAAGTGTCGCTCACTAATT
>JALRLI010000154.1 GCA_023254555.1 Microbacteriaceae bacterium | reverse complement strand
CAAAAGCGGCTGTCTTCCCTGTACCGGTCTGGGCCAAACCCACAACATCTTTCCCCTCAAGAAGGATAGGAATGGTGGCGGCCTGGATAGCGGAAGGAATTTCGTAACCGACATCCTTCAGAGACTTCAGGACTGCGTCGGACAACCCCAGTTCGCTGAACGGGATGGTTGCGGGAGCAGATGCTTCCTCGGTCTTATCGGATGTTTCGGATGACGTCATAGTTCAACGCTAGTGCGTCGAGATGAAGGCGGTATCCAGCAAGGAAGCAAAAGTTCGCACAGAGAAAGCCCCCTTCATCCATGTGAGCATGGAAAAGGAGGGGGCGTTCATTGGCGGTCCCGGTGGGATTTGAACCCACGGTGCGCTTTCACGCACACAACTTTTCGAGAGTTGCACCTTCGGCCGCTCGGACACGGAACCAATAGCTAAGAGTTTACGCACAGCTCACGCCAGTCACCAATCCACTGTCGGCGGTGAAAGCTAGGCTGTCCGCATGGCCAAAGCTTCTCCTGGATACACCTGCACCGAATGCGGTTGGAACACCGTCAAATGGGTCGGTCGCTGTGGTGAATGCCAGGCCTGGGGAACTGTTGTTGAGGAAGCAACCAAGACCGGCATCCAGGTCAAGATGAAGCCCGTCGTTGTCAGCGAAGAGAACACAGCACGCCCCATCACCGAAGTCCCCGCAGACGGCGAGCTCACGCACTGGGCCAGTGGCATCAACGAGTTTG
>JALRLI010000153.1 GCA_023254555.1 Microbacteriaceae bacterium | reverse complement strand
GTGGAATGGCTGTTTTGCGCCGCGGTAAGAAGACCCTGGCAGGCGTATTCGTCGAGTAAAACCACTGCGTTATACGGGCCAAGCAGGGCGACACGCCCGGGATGCGGTAGTGATTTGCTCGGGTCGTAATAAACCCGTAATGTAGTCACTTGTCACCCCAAAGGTGCTGATTGCCTCAGAGCGTCAGACCTCAAGCGGGACCATCTCAGCTTCTTTGAGAAAACGCCTCGGCGCACACTTGGAAGCTAACCGGATGAAAATCCATCATGTATCGCGATGTTGCGAACGGCAGCCAGGGAGTCTACGACTCTCCGGTGATGAGTTTGACAAGATCGCTTTTGATGGTAAGTTAGGACAGTTGCCCTAAACCGGTTCCGAAAGGAATTGGAGTAGGAGCGCCCGATCCTTGAGAACTCAACAGCGTGCACAATGTCAAATGCCAAAACCCGGCATCTACTTTTTGTAGATGTACGGATTCCTTTGGATAAAAATTAAAACAACAAAGCAAGTCAGTAATGATTTGTTCTGTCAGTTTCAAACTCGTGACATTCGCCCTTATTCCGGGGAATGTCACATAAATAGATTTGCCACCAGACTTCGGTCAGGTGGCTATCAACTTTTACGGAGAGTTTGATCCTGGCTCAGGACGAACGCTGGCGGCGTGCTTAACACATGCAAGTCGAACGATGAACCCGGAGCTTGCTCCGGCGGATTAGTGGCGAACGGGTGAGTAACACGTGAGCAATCTGCC
>JALRLI010000152.1 GCA_023254555.1 Microbacteriaceae bacterium | reverse complement strand
ATCTTGCCTTCCTTGCGGATCTCGATCTTCGCGGCGACCGGGTGGATGGAGCTGGTCGAGTGGTTGATGTAGCTGATCGACCCGGTCGGCGGGACCGCCTGCAGGTTCTGGTTGTAGATGCCGTCCTTCTGGATGAGCTCCTTGAGCGCAACCCAATCCTCCTGCGTGGGGATGTGGATGCCGCTGCGGTCGAACAGTCCCTGAACTTTCTGGGTCTTCGGCTTCCACTCCTTCTCGATGTACTTCGTGAAGAACTCCCCGCTGGCGTACTTCGAGTCCTCGAAGCCGGCGAAGGTCTCGCCCCGCTCCTGCGCGATCAGGTTGGATGCGCGCAGGCAGTGGTAGAGCACCGTGTAGAAGTAGATGTTCGTGAAGTCGAGGCCTTCCTCGGAACCGTAGTAGATGTGCTCACGCGCGAGGAACCCGTGCAGGTTCATCTGCCCGAGCCCGATCGCGTGGCTCATATCATTGCCCCGCTCGATGGAGGGCACCGAGTGGATGTGGCTCATATTCGATACCGCCGTCAGCCCGCGAATGGCAGTCTCGACGGTGGACCCGAAGTCCGGGGAGTCCATGGTCAGCGCGATATTCAGCGAACCCAGGTTGCAGGAGATATCCTTGCCGACCCTCTCGTAGCTGAGGTCGTCGTTGTAGGTGGACGGCTCACTGACCTGCAGGATCTCGGAGCACAGGTTCGACATCGTGATCTTGCCCTTGATCGGGTTGGCCCGGTTCACGGTGTCCTCGAACACGAGGTACGGGTA
>JALRLI010000151.1 GCA_023254555.1 Microbacteriaceae bacterium | reverse complement strand
TGATGATGACGAAGACGAAGAGGTTATCGATACTCAAGCTGTATTCGGTGAGCCAACCGGCATAGAACTGACCTGCGTGCTCGATATCGCCCAGAGCAAGGATCGCGCCACCAAAAGCGATGGCTAGGAGGGCGTAGAAGCCCACCCAGAGTGCTGCTTCTTTCATCGAAGGGATGTGTGGCCGCTTGAAAATGATCAAGAGATCAGCAACAAGAATTGCCGTCAAAACAACGAGAGAACCAATTTCAAACCACGCGGGGAGAGCACCATCCATAGTGGTTCAAGGCTACCGGTAAGAATGCTGTGAATCTGCTCAGAAATGAATGCAAAAACCCCCGCCAAAAGGCGAGGGTTTTTGTCAATGGTGACCCCAGCGGGATTCGAACCCGCGTTACCGCCGTGAGAGGGCGGCGTACTAGGCCGCTATACGATGGGGCCGTTTGCGACGTGTCAATAATGCCACAAGAACGAAGTGCCCGCCAATCGAGGCAGAAGCGTTAGACGAATACCCGCACAGCTGCAGGAACAACATCGACATGTGCCGGCAATGCCCAGACCCGCTCCCCATCCGCATAAGCGACGATTCCAGGCGCATCAAGAACAACTGTTTTGCCGCGCTCAATCCTCACTTCAGGCTCGGTGACGTGTGTGCCTGCAAAGACTCGTGGGAATAGTCGAAGAAATCGCAATCGCGACAGCGGTCTCAAAACAAAGACATCTAACAAGCCATCTCGCATGCTCGCCTCCGGAGTGACCTTCATTCCCCC
>JALRLI010000150.1:447-768 GCA_023254555.1 Microbacteriaceae bacterium | reverse complement strand
GCATTATGTTTGATCTCCTCGTCAAGATGGGCTACAAGGAAATCGAAGTAGGTTTCCCTTCGGCGAGCCAGACTGACTTCGATTTTGTCCGTTCCCTCATTGAAGAGAACGCCATTCCTGATGACGTCACCATTCAGGTGTTGACTCAGGCGCGTGACCACCTCATTGAGCGCACCTACGAGGCTATTGCTGGCGCTAAGCAAGCAATTGTTCACTTCTATAACTCCACCAGCATTTTGCAGCGTGAAGTTGTCTTCCGTGAAGACCGTCAAGGAATCATGGATATCGCCCTTCACGGCGCTCGTTACTGCCGCGAAATGG
>JALRLI010000150.1:0-437 GCA_023254555.1 Microbacteriaceae bacterium | reverse complement strand
CAGGTCTATTACGAATACTCGCCTGAGAGCTTCACAGGAACCGAACTCGAATACGCCGTTGAGGTCTGTAACGCGGTTCTCGAGATCCTTGAACCCACTCCTGAGCGCAAGGTCATCATTAACCTTCCCGCAACCGTGGAAATGGCTTCACCCAACGTCTATGCAGACTCCATCGAATGGATGGGCCGCCACCTCGCACACCGCGAGAACGTTCTGATTTCGTTGCACCCTCACAATGACCGTGGAACGGCAGTAGCTGCAGCAGAGCTTGGTTACATGGCTGGGGCAGACCGCATCGAGGGATGTCTCTTCGGAAACGGTGAGCGCACTGGAAACGTAGACCTCGTTGCCCTTGGTATCAACATGTTTACCCAGGGTATTGACCCACAAATCGACTTCAGCAACCTTGACGAGGTCAAGCGCACCGCGGAGTACTG
>JALRLI010000014.1 GCA_023254555.1 Microbacteriaceae bacterium | reverse complement strand
CGCCGCGTTGGGTTTCGCGAGTAGTAACCTGCACCTCGTCAGGATGATCGACAATCCCCTTTACAAGGTGTTCAAGCGCCTGATCAAGCAAGGACTATTCCTCGGTCTTTTCAGCCTCGTCAGCCGGAGCTTCTTCAGCGGCCGGTACTTCTTCAGCTACAGGCTCTTCAACCGGAGCCTCGACTGCTGCTTCAGCGGCCACGTCAGCGGGAGCGTCTTCAGCCACTGGCGCTTCGTCGGCTACAGAGGTTTCTTCAGCAGCAGGGGCCTCGTCAGCCGCAGGAGCTTCTACCTTCTTCTCAGCCTTGGGGCGAAGAACTGGCTTCTTCTTCTCATCTGCCACGAACTCAGCTTTTGGTTCAGCAACCTGAACAGTGCTCTTGGCGTTCTTGTCGCCCTTGAATTTGCCCCAGTCGCCGGTGAGCTTGAGAATTGCTTCGACCTGTTCAGTTGGCTGCGCGCCAACACCGAGCCAGTACTGCGCACGATCAGAATTGACCTCGATGAACGAAGGATTTTCGGTTGGGTGGTACTTGCCAATCTCTTCGATCACGCGGCCATCACGTTTGGTACGTGAGTCCGCCACTACGATGCGGTAATAGGGTGCGCGAATTTTGCCAAGACGCTTGAGTCGAATTTTTACAGACATAATGCTCCAATATTTATTGTTGAAATAAGCCCAGCCCACAAGGAAATCAAAGTTGGCGGGAAGATAACGGTTGCTCGAGGCTTTGCTCGAACTGCAACCTGACCAGTCTGACATATTTCGTCTTGATTGTCATATTTATGACGCGAACAGGACTTTTTCTGCGAGGCTAAACTAGAAATAGGCGAGAGAGAGTGCAGCGAGAGCTATGAAAATCACGTTCGAATCTTCTCAGCGGTCGACCGTCGGCGTTGAATGGGAAATCGCGATGGTGGATCGTAAGACCAATGAACTCGCAAATGTCGCTGATTCGATCATCTCAGAACTACAGAGCACCAACCCAGAGCATTACCCCCACATCACCACAGAGCTGATGCAAAACACACTAGAGCTCGTAACATCACCGCATTCGAAGGTTACTGACGCAATCGCACAACTCGGACAACTCGTCGAAGAAGTCAGCGCAGTGACCACACCACGAGGCATCGGCTTGATGTGTGCAGGCTCGCATCCATTGAGCAAGTGGGCGGACCAGCACATAACTGCTGGTGAGCGCTATGACAAGTTCATTCGACGAACCCAGTGGTGGGGTCGGAACATGATGATTTGGGGGGTGCACGTCCATGTGGGTATCGACACACAGGAGAAGGTAATCCCAATTTTGCATGCGCTTCTGTCGTACTACCCACACCTGCAGGCGCTCAGTGCTTCGAGTCCTTTTTGGGCGGGTGAAGCGACTGGATACGCATCGAACAGAGCATTGATGTTTCAGCAACTGCCAACTGCTGGGTTGCCCTACGACCTCGACACCTGGGCGGAGTATGAAAGCTACATCGCTGATCTGATGAGCACCGGGATTATCTCTGAGGTAAATGAAGCCAGATGGGATATTCGACCGTCTCCCCGCTGGGGAACAATCGAGCTTCGGTACTGTGATGGACTCTCGACGCTGCAGGAAATCGCTGCCGTTACAGCGCTCAGCCAATGCCTCACCGAACATTTTTCGCGTGAGTTGGATGCGGGACGCCAATTACCCCGCCTGCAACCATGGTTCGTGCGCGAGAACAAGTGGCGTGCCGCGAGGTACGGCCTAAACGCCCCCATCATTACTGCGCAAGACGGCACCGAACAGCCAGTTCAAGTGGCAATCGTTGAAGCGGTCGAGATGTTGCAGCCGGTCGCGAAAGATTTGGACTGCGTCGAAGAACTCAACTCAGTACTCACGATTCTTGAGCACCGGCCAAGCTACGAGAGACAACTCAGAGTCGCCGAACGCAATCACGGAGACCTCGGCGCAGTAGTCGAATCGCTCATGCACGAATTTGAGTCAGGCGCAGCGACAGCGAAGTAAGCCAGGGCGCTGCTAGCGCCCTCCCCCGAGCATCTTTCCGATTGCTTCCATGTCTTCAGCGCTGGGGCCAGTTGCAGAGGGTGAACTAGGCCCTCCGGAAACTCCGAAACTTGAGCCTGCTGAGTTCGTTGCCGAGCGCTCAGCAATTCCCGCATTTTCGACGGCACGTTTGGCTGGGTTTCCTGAGCGAGAACCCTTCTTCTTCGTCTGTTGCTTTTTCTTACCGCCGTGACTCATCGCTGCCATCGGGCCCATGCCGGGCATTTGGGGAACCCCTCCTTTAGCGACGGTTTTCATCATCTTTGCGGCCTGCTCGAAGCGGTTGACGAGTTGATTTACGTCAGTCACTGTCATTCCACAGCCTTTGGCGATTCGCAGGCGTCGTGATCCGTTGAGAAGCTTTGGGTTGGAGCGCTCGGCAGGCGTCATCGACTGAATGATGGCTTCAGTGTGAATAATCTCTCGCTCATCGAAATTTTCAAGTTGTTCTTTCAGCTTGCCTGCGCCCGGCAGCATGCCCATCATCTTCTTGATGGAACCGGCTCCGCGAAGCTGCTGCATCTGCTTCAAAAAGTCATCAAGTGTGAAGGAATCGGTGGCGAACTTTTCGGCAACCTTGATTGCTTCTTGCTCATCAAACGCCTCTTGAGCTTGTTCGATAAGTGTCAGAATGTCGCCTAAATCGAGAATTCGAGAGGCCATGCGATCCGGGTAGAACGGCTCGAAATCTTCAAGACGCTCACCGGTAGAAGCAAACAAGATTGGTCGGCCTGTGACACCGCGGATGGAAAGGGCCGCACCACCACGAGCATCACCATCAAGCTTCGTGAGGACGACGCCGGTAAAGTCAACGCCCTTCTGGAAGGCTGTGGCAGTGTTTACCGCATCCTGACCAATCATCGCGTCGATCACGAACAGCACTTCATCTGGGTCAATTGCCTTGCGAATGTTTGAAGCCTGTTTCATGAGTTCTTCATCAATACCGAGACGGCCGGCGGTATCGACGATGACCGTGTCGTACTGCTTCGCCTGAGCGAATTTCACTGAGTCTTTGGCAACCTTTACGGGATCGCCCACGCCATTTCCAGGCTCGGGAGCAAACACAGCTACCCCAGCCTGGTCAGCAACGACACTCAACTGAGTGACCGCATTCGGGCGCTGCAGGTCTGCAGCTACCAACAGCGGCGTATGGCCGTCTTTGGCCAGCCACTTCGCGAGTTTTCCGGCGAGCGTGGTTTTACCAGCGCCTTGAAGCCCGGCGAGCATGATGATTGTCGGCGGCTTCTTCGCGAATTCAAGGCGACGCTGCTCGCCGCCTAAAATCTGAACGAGCTCCTCGTTTACGATTTGCACAACCTGTTGCGCCGGGTTGAGCGCCTGATTGACATCGTCAGAGAGTGCGCGTTCGCGAACCTTCGCTGTGAAATCTTTTACAACATCGAGCGAAACGTCAGCTTCGAGGAGTGCCCGCCGAATTTCTCGAACAGTGCCGTCGACATCGGCAGCAGTCAGTTTTCCCTTCGTACGAAGGTTTTTGAAGGTTTCAGTGAGACGTGCTGAGAGCGATCCGAAGGTTGCCATAACAGTGCAATTCTAGTTCGTTGCGGGTGTGTTGTTTTTGGGAACTCCGAACATTCCAACTCCGTACTTCTGCAGCGCATTGTAGGCGTCAGCGAACGTCTGTGGTTCGGTGCGTTTTTCCTCCGCTGTTCCGAACCGGGCATACAACAAACCAATCAACCCCTTAGCAGGTTCGGTGAGCTGGTGATGCGGATTTGCAATCGCTGGGTGTGGCACCGCTTCTGGGTTGGGTGATTGCCAAAGCGGCTTCGTCGCAGGCCACGTAGACGCCGGCCGGGGTGAGGCAAGATTGAACGCTTCGAAAATGGTTGGCGAGTGCGCATCCCGTTCGGTCAGCGGCTCAAGGCCGAACTGCACCTCGAGGGTTGCCAGCAACGAGGTGGCCTGCTTGTTCGCATTGAAAATGGAGCCTGCCGCGGTGTGGGCGGAAACCAAGATTGCTGGAATGCGACAACCAAGACGGTCAAACTCGAAGTCCATTTCTCCAGGCCCTGAGTCATCAGGGGGCACCGCTGCTGGAGGGGGAACATGGTCATAGTTGCCTCCCGACTCGTCGAATGTGAACAGCAGTGCGGTGTTTTGGCTGTTCGAGCCAGAACTCGATTGAGAAGCTTTGATCGCTTCGTATATCTCGTGTGCAAGCTCGTCACCCGCACGCGCATCTGAAACCATGCCGTTGTAGACCTCGAAGCCATCAACGTTACTTTCTCGGAGCGTGCCGACCGGGGGGTGAAAATCGTTGTGGTTATAAACGAGGCGCGGTTCTACGAATGAATATGCGGGTAGCGATCCATTCTTCACGTCTTCATAGAACTGATCCATCGTTGCGAAATGATCTGTGTGCCAGTACTTCTCCAGTACCGGCGCGTGGATGAGGCCCGTCATTGAGACGAGCTGAAGTGCGTCGTAGTAAATTCGCCACGTCACACCGGCCTCTTCGAGTCGGTTAAAGATTGTTGGTGATTTCGCAGCGTATATCCATTTATCCCACCCACCGTCTGTCTGGTTCATCACAAAACCGTGTGAAGTGGCTGCATTGAAGAAGGAACGGTTGCAGTATGTCTGGCTTGGAACCGAGCTGAACCAGTGGTCGAAGACACCAAAATTTTGCGCAAGTGCGGAGATTACCGGCAACTGTGCAGGTGAAAATCCTCCCATGATGGTCTTGAGTTCACTTGGCGACGCGTCTACTCCGCGGTTCTTTTTGTACTTGCTCGCATAGTCACGGACAAAACCCGCCATGTTCGGTTTACTCGAATTTTTAGGCACGTTGTATGGTGCTTCCATTGCCGCAGCAGACTTTGACGCATTGCTCTTGGGCAAGTACGTGTCAAAAATCTGAGCATTGATGTGCGGATACTCTTCGCCCGGATCTGGCGAGGGTTGCATCATGACATGTTCAGTTGTTCCCTGATAGACGTGTGCCTTATACACATTGCCGGCATCATCTGTGTTGCTGTAGCTCCCGAACGCTAGGCCGTCGAACTTCTTGCCGGCTGGCAGCGTTGCTGGAGTGTAGAGGTGCCCGAGAACATTATCGAACGAGCGGTTCTCAAACATCACCACCACGGTGTGCTTCATTGCGGGATGGAAGGCGCGGTGATCATTCGGCAGGCGCACATTCATCAGGGGTTCGCCCCGGGGTGGACCCCAGCCGAAAAAGTTAGAAAGACCGATGAAACCTAGGAGGTTGGCTGCCCCAACTGCTGCAGTTGCTCCTGCTACTTTGAGGAAATTTCGGCGCGATCGTTTCTTCATTTCACCTGCTAGCCAACCAGTTGCTGCGCGAAAACGTGGGGTGTGAATCCGGTGAGATCTGAAATTCCCTCACCTTGGCCAATCAGTTTGATTGGAAGGCCAGTTTTCTCTTGAACGGAGAGCACGAAGCCACCTTTTGCTGAGCCGTCGAGCTTCGTGAGCACGAGTCCGGAGACTCCTGCGTGTTCGATGAAGGCCTCCGCTTGGGCAAGACCATTCTGACCCGTCGTCGCGTCGAGCACCAGCAGTACTTCAGCTACCGGAGCCTGCTTTTCAATGACCCGTTTCACTTTGGTGAGCTCATCCATCAAGCCACCCTTAGTTTGCAGCCTGCCGGCGGTATCAACCAGAACAATCTCATACCCGTCGCGAATCGCACGCTCGACGGTTTGAAATGCAACGGATGCGGGGTCTTGCCCTGCCTGCTCTGGCTTGACAATCTCGACCTTGGCGCGTTCAGCCCAGGTGGCCAATTGCTCCACAGCTGCGGCGCGGAACGTGTCGGCAGCGCCAATCAAAATCCGCTTATCGAAGTTACGCAGGTAGTTCGCAAGTTTGCCGATAGTGGTGGTTTTACCAACACCATTTACACCCACAACCAGAATCACCGCTGGTCGCTCGGAGAGGTGGAGGGTGGGGTCGAACTTGGCGAGACGTTCCTCGATATTCTCACGCAGCATACGTTTGAGATCAGCTGGGTCAGTGGTGTTGAATTTAGCGACTGACGCTCGAAGCTCGTCAAGCACTGCCTCGGTGACGTCCGGACCAAAGTCAGCAGTGATGAGCGCGGTTTCGAGATCATCCCAGGTTTCTTCGGTGATGGTAGGCGAGCTGAACATGCCTCGAAAAGCACTCGCGAACGACCAGGAACGCTCTGCCATCAGGAGGCTACCTCGACTCGTTCGGTCTTGTTCTGATCGCAATCAGTATTCACGCGCTGACCCACGACCGCAGAAACGCCATCTTGTCGCATCGATACACCATAGAGTGCGTCTGCGATTTCCATGGTTCGCTTCTGATGCGTAATCACAATGAGTTGTGATCCGCCTCGTAACTCTTCAAAAACGCTGAGGAGTCGACCTAGGTTCGCATCGTCAAGAGCTGCTTCGACCTCATCCATGATGTAGAAGGGACTTGGGCGAGCCTTGAAGATGGCGATAAGCCACGCGACTGCAGCGAGTGAACGTTCGCCGCCTGAGAGCAGGGAGAGTCGTTCAACCTTCTTGCCCGCGGGTTTTACTGTCATCTCAATTCCTGTGTTCAGGAGGTCATCCGGATTGCTCAGCGCTATCTCGCCCGCGCCGCCTGGGAACAAGATTGGGAAGACCTTGGTGAACGCTTCTTTCGTATCGTTGAAGGCGTCGAGGAAAATGCCTTCCATACGTTCGTCGATGTCTGAAATGATTTTGAGAAGATCATTCTTGGTTTTAGCCAAGTCGCTCAACTGCTCGGTGAGGAATTTGTGTCGTTGCTCGAGAGCTTCGAACTCTTCAAGCGCCAATGGATTAATCCGGCCTAGCTCATTGAGGGCTTTCTCAGCCCGACTGAGTCGCTTTTGCTGATCTTCGCGAACATAAGGCGTGCTCTCGCCATCCACTTCCGTTGGGATTTCTTGATCTGGGCCGTACTCAGCGAGCAGAACCTCTTCGACCAAGCCAAGCTCATTACCCGCACGTTCGAGGAGGGCAGACAGATTGAGTTTGCGTTCGTAGGTTCTCAGCTCAAAAGAGTGGACATCTTCTGTGATCTGCCGGAGAGACTCACGAAGCTCACTCTCTTCTGAGCGAAGTTGAACCAGCTCGTTATTCCGCGAAGCACGACCCTGCTCCGCGGCTTGCTGCGCAAGACGTGCCTGAGCCAGCGAACGGTCGACCGAAGCAATCACAATGGGTAAGCGTGCTGCAACCGTTTCTGCTCGCTTCATCTGGCGCTCGCGCAACACCGCCAATCGCGCGGTTTCCTCAGCGGCTTCGCGCTCAGCATCGAGTTGAGCAGCCGTTGCGTCTGCGTTTTGCTTCGCTGATCGAACTCGCTCACGCGCAGTCTCGAGGGCCAATCGAGCTTGCATCTCGACACCTCGAGCTGTTTCAAGTTGCTCGATAATTTTGTCCCGCTCGGTCAGATCAAGCGTCGGCCTTGGCGACGACTCGACTGCTTCGAGCGCCTGCTTCGCATCTGCAACGGCTCGAGTTGCTTCCTCATGTTTGAGGGCAATCTCAGTCAAGGCTTCTTGAGTGCGGCTGACATCCGCATCGGCAGCGTCAGCCTGCGCTTTCAGCCTGTTGTGCTGCTCAGAAACTTCGCTGAGCCGGGCATCGTTCTCACGCAGCTCGGCGAGTGCGGCATCCGCCTCTTGTTTTCTTGCGGTGGCATCCGCTGAGAGTCGTTCCTTCTGAGCGGATGCTTGGACCAGAGCCTTCTCGATGTGTTCGAGCTTCACAACCGAAGACTCTTTGTCTGCCGCCAGCTCAATTCGTGACGGAGCGGCACCAGACCCTCCTCTTAAAAGGGCTCTCGTAATCAGCTCGCCCTGCTTTGTCACAAGAGTGATTGGTAGCTCAGTTTTGTGCTTCGCGAGTTCCTCAGCTGCTCGCCTCGCAGAGGCGAGATCATCAGCTATCAACGTTGTCGACAGTAAACCCAACACCCCTGGGGGCGCCTTCACGACCTTTGCTGCGTTAGTGGTTGCGGCAATCGCTGGCAGGTTCGGTTCAGCTATAGCAGCGTCGGCCACCACGATGCTCACTCGCCCCAAATCTTCGGTGGTGACGCGTTCAAGTGCGTCGAACGCTTTTGCCTGCGACTCAACAAGCAGGGCTTCAGCGAGCATTCCAAGCGCTGCTGCGATTGCCTGCTCAAAGCCATCCTCAACATGCACGTGATCAGCAACAAGGCCCTGCACACCAGGAACGTTTTGCTCAATCAGGGCAGTCGAACCATCTTTTCTGTCGAGAGCGTGGCTCAGTGCACTAATTCGCGCTTCCAGCGCAACCTTTTCTCTCTCGAGTTTTTGAACTGCATCGGACTGTTGGAGCAGAGCGTCATCTGCTGCGTCTGAGGCTACTTTTGCGGATTGATACCGTGCCTCAAGGGAGTGTGTTGGCACAACTTCTGCCATTTGTGACGATTCGAATTGCGCGAGCTCTGCACGAGCTGTTTCGCCGCTCTCCTTCGACTGCGCAAGTCTGAGCTGCTGGCGGGCAAGCTCATCTTCGACTGCGGTGAGGCGTGAACTCGCAGAGGCGAGCTCTCCTGCTTTCGCAGCACGTTCGAGATCGTGCCTTGAGATAAGTTCGGACTGTTGGGCGATCTCGTTATCAAGTGAGTCAAGACTCTGCTGAATCTGTTGGGTTGCAGTAGCAGCGTTGTGTGCGGCGAGTTCCGCTTCGGGGAGGAGCGCTTCGAGGTTGGAAAGCTCTGCTTTCGCCTCATCGACTGCAGCCTGAGAAACCCTAGCCAAGAGTTCGGGGGCTTCACTCTGGGTAGCGAGAAAGGTAAGCCGCTGGTTGGTTTGCGCAAAGAGGCCGCGAAGTCTTGCCTGCGCTGATTCAAGTGCTAGGGTGATCCGCCGTGAAGCATCGAGTTCATCAGAGTTGAGTTCTTGCTCGAGCCTCGCAATTCGCAGCTGCTTCTGTTCGAGCTGTTCTTGCGATACGATTCGATCGCTGTGCCGAGCTTGCTCACTCTGCGTGAGCTCGTCGAGCTCTCGCCGAAGCGTCTGCACATCATCGGCTAAGAGTCGAGCGCGGGCATCCCTGACCGTCGCAGCAATCGTCTGCGCTTCACGAGCAACCTCTGCCTGACGACCGAGCGGCTTCAACTGCCTGCGAATTTCTCCGGCAAGATCATTCAGACGAGTGAGGTTCGTCTCCATCGCTTCGAGCTTGCGCAACGTTTTCTCTTTACGTCGGCGGTGCTTCAAAATTCCAGCGGCTTCTTCGATGAAGCCACGTCGATCTTCGGCAGTCGCACGCAGTACTGCGTCGAGCTGACCTTGCCCCACGATTACATGCATTTCTCGACCGAGACCTGAGTCGGAGAGGAGCTCTTGGACGTCGAGCAGTCTGCACTGCTCGCCATTGATGGCATACTCACTCGCGCCGTTTCGGAACAGGGTGCGACTTATCGTAACCTCGGTGTATTCGATCGGCAAAGCGCCATCGGCGTTATCAATCGTGAGCGCGACTTCGGCGCGGCCGAGCGGCCCTCTCGTTGAGGTGCCGGCAAAAATAACATCTTCCATTTTGCCGCCGCGCAGAGTCTTCGCACCCTGCTCACCCATAACCCAGGCAAGTGCGTCAACCACGTTGCTCTTACCCGAACCGTTCGGCCCAACTATTGCCGTTACGCCAGGCTCGAGCGCGAAAGTCGTGGGTTGGGCAAAGGATTTGAACCCCTTGATCGTGAGACTCTTTAAATACAAGGGATGCACCCCTGAAACGCCGCACGCAAAACCATAAATCTAAATTACTTTACTTCGGCCCAGTCGCTGACATTTCGGGCAAAAGTGCGAGGAGCGATTCATAAAAGGCGCCCGCGCAATAGGCGTTCCACAGCGAGCGCAAGGCTTACCTGTTTGGCCATACGCGTTGAGACTGTGTGCAAAGTACCCCGACTGACCATTGACGTTGACGTATTGGGCGTCGAAGCTCGTGCCACCCTCCGCCAACGCTTTCGAAAAAACCTGCTTCACATTGATGAGGAGCTCATCAACCTTTCTGTTCGACAGCTCAGCGCTGGGCATCTGGGGGTGAACTCGGGAGGCCCACAGCGCCTCATCAGCATAAATATTTCCTATCCCACTGATGAGGCTCTGATCGAGCAGCGACCGCTTAATTTCAGAGTTTCGACGCTTCAACCGCCGCTTGAACATTGCCGTATCGAAGTGCGGATCGAGAGCATCCCTGGATATATGCGCTGCCTGGATTGGTATCAGACTGCTGTCACTCCCAAGCCCTGCCGCAAAGCCGTCACCGGTCTCGACTAACTCATCGATCGCGAGCGAACCGAAGATGCGTTGATCAGAGAAATCAAGTCTGAGCTCGCCGTCTTTTGAATGCTCGAGCCAGATCCGAACCCGAACGTGTTTGTCGTCTGTGGCATCGGGTGATCTGAGCAGCATTTGTCCGCTCATGCCGAGGTGAGCAAGCAGTGCCAGATTGTCTGCGAAGGGAACCCACATGAATTTTCCGCGCCGGATGGGGGCCATAAAGGTCACACCAGGAAGGATCTCTTCAAACTCGCCAAGTTCTGGCCGGTGTCGTTTGAGTGAACGCCGATCGAAAACCTCGATGGCCTGCACCTTGGCCCCGGTGAGGGCAGGTGTCAAACCAGCCCTGACTACGTCAACCTCAGGCAACTCGGGCATGTGTTACTGGTCGGCTTGTTTCGCCGCAAACTGTTCGCACGCGTGCTTCGCTGCAGCAATCTCTGCCGCTTTCTTGCTCGAACCGACCCCTACACCGGTGACGCCCGCCACTGTCACGCGAGCAGTGAAGACACGGTCGTGGTCTGGACCTTCACCGCTGACTTCATACGATGGAAGGTCTTCTTGAGCTTTCGAGGCGATTTCTTGAAGCGATGTTTTTGGGTCTAGTGAAGTGGTAAATCGAGTCGGATCTTTGAGCAGCGGTTCTATCAGAGCGAGCACGAAACGTGTTGCCTCTTCTTGTCCCTGGTCTAGGTAAACCGCACCGATGACTGCTTCAAGCGCATCAGCGAGAATTGAGCTCTTATCTCTTCCCCCAGAGCGCTCTTCGCCCACCCCCAGTTTCAAGTGCTCGCCAAGACCAAATTCGCGGGCAGCCTCGGCAAGTGCTGCACTGCTCACCAAACTGGCACGACGTTTGGCTAAATCGCCTTCGGGAAGATCAGGGTAATCATGAAACAGCTTCAACGTCACGACTTGGCCGAGGATTGAGTCTCCCAGAAATTCAAGTCGCTCGTTGTGCGTTGACGAGCCGTTCTCATATGCATGCGATCGGTGCGTCAACGCAAGGTCAGCGAGTTCGGGTGACATGCGAATGTCGAAGCGCGCCAAAAAGCCGCTCAGGTCGGAATTTATCTCCGAGCCCTGCGGCTCTTGGTTTTGGTTCATACTCACCCAGTCAGGTGGGGTAGAACGTCTTTAGACGTCGGCTACCTTGCGTCCCTTGTATTCAAGGAACAGTGGGGTGCCTGCAGAATCCTCTACAACGCGTGCACGGTGTGGGAGGCTGTAAACGGTCTTACCGCCTTCAACGGTCTTGACGAGGTTTGGAACCTCGGCCTTCCACTGTGAGCGACGTGCATGAGTGTTCGCGCGTGACTTTTTACGCTTTGGAACAGCCATTTTTCTCTCGTTTCTTTTCTAGTCTTCTCGCGGGTGACGCGTGTTATTCGTCATCGCTGTCTGTCGTTGTCATGAACTTTGAAAGCGCATCCCACCGAGAATCAATCTCGTCGGACGCGACTTCAACGTCACCTTGTTGCCGTTTCTCCCCCGTTACAGGGTCGATGCCCAGGCAGTCTGGGCGGCAAACAGGTTGAAACGGCAGCGATAAAACCACTGCGTCTCTGAGCGGGGGTTCAAGATCCACGTGGTCGCCGTGAACTCCGTACTCATCACCTTCCTGAACAGAATACGCGAAAAGTTCTTGAAATTCGAGTTGGAGGCTCTGATCGAAGGGCTCGAGGCACCTTCCACACTCGCCATGCGCCGTCGTTTGCACCTCTGCCGTGGCCAGAATCCCCTCGTGCACCGACTCTAATCGAACCGACAAGTGCATCAGTGCACCCTTGGGGACTGAAATTAATCCTTCACCGAGCTGCGCCGGAACTGCAAAATCGTGCTCGCGTTCACGCATCTCACCAGGCCTATTGATGAGGTCGTGAACATTTTCAAAATACGGAGACTCAGCCACGTGGCAATGTTAGTGGATGTTCGCCCTAGGCTGTCAGGAAGGTCGCGACACCCTTTGGCACGTAGGGGCTCACATCGCCGCCGAGAGCGGCCACCTCGCGCACCAACGAGCTAGAGACGTGGGCGTGCTGTGGGTCGGTCAGCAAGAACACGGTCTCAATATCGGCGAGACTGCGGTTCATAATCACCATTGGTGTCTCGTAGGCAACGTCAATTTGTGAGCGGATGCCCTTGACGAGCACCTTAGCGCCCACATCCGTGCAGTAGTCAACCAGCAGACCAACCGAATACGAGGCAACTGTGGCTTTGTTGCTCAGACCGGCTTCTTCCAGTGCTTCCTCCATAAGGCGCACACGCTCATTCATCGGAAGCAACGCGTCTTTGTCAGGGTTGTGCACAATGAGCACGTGCACCTCATCAAAGACTTTCGTAGCCCTTCGAATGACGTCGATGTGACCGAGAGTGACAGGGTCAAATGAACCAGGAACGACAGCGATAGTTGGCATAGCAGAAGAGTAACTGACGAGCACCTAAGATTTACTGAGATTCTGAGTGGATTCACCGAAAGATTTTTTGATTGCAGTCGCGAGCTCCGCAGGCAGCGGCGCATCTCCGAGTTGGTTCAGAACGAGGTCAGCGGCGGTGTGTGCCCGTTCAATAATGTCTGCGTCTTTTGCTACTCGCAGCAGACGGAGGGTGGAGCGACCTCCTGATTGCGCAGCGCCAAGCACGTCTCCCTCCTGCCGCAGCTCGAGATCTCGTTGAGCGAGTTCGAATCCATCTGTGGTCGCGGATACTGCTTCAACACGTTCTCGAGCCAAAGTTTCTTTCTCGGCGCCGGTGATGAAAATGCACAGCCCAGCTTTCTGCCCGCGGCCAACCCTGCCGCGAAGCTGATGCAGCTGCGAAACACCGAAGCGATCAGCATCGCGCACAATCATCAACGTTGCGTTGGGAACGTCCACTCCCACCTCAATCACGGTTGTCGCAACCAACAGGTCAATCTCTCCCGCCGAGAATGCGGTCATCACCGATTCTTTTTCGTCGCTGCTCATGGCTCCGGTGAGCGCAGCTGACCGAAACTTCGAGAGAGCTGCGTGGCTGCGAACCAATTCGAGAGTGTCTGTGACATTCGCCGATTCTGACCCTGATTCGATTGCCGGGCATACGACAAAAACTTGATGTCCTGCATCAATCTCTTCAGCTGCGCGTAGCCAGGCGCGTTGTTCCCAAGTTGGATGATCGGCGAGCGCGGCGACGTGGCTGACGATTCCAGCTCTGCCTCCCGGTACGTTTCGAATCGTGCTGACGTCGAGATCGCCAAACGCCGTAAGCGCCACGGTTCGAGGAATCGGCGTCGCCGTCAGAACCAGGATGTGCGGGGCGACATGTGCTTTCAGTCGCAGCCGTTCGCGTTGTTCCACCCCGAATCGATGCTGCTCATCTATCACGATAAGTCCAAGGTCAAAGAACTGTGTCTGATCGCTCATGAGAGCGTGCGTGCCGACGATGATTCTGGAGTTGCCAGATGCCGCTGAAAGCAGAGCTCTCTTCTTCTCAGCGGCCGGCATTTGACCGGTGATGAGCACGGGTGCAATTGCTGCCGAAAGGTCGGGGCCTAGCGTGCGCACGATTGACCTGAAATGCTGAGCCGCGAGCACCTCAGTCGGTGCGAGCAGCGCTGCCTGCCCCCCAGCCTCTGCAATCTGGAGCATCGCCCTGAGCGCGACAAGTGTTTTTCCTGAGCCAACCTCGCCCTGAACTAACCGGTGCATTGGTGTCGCCTCTGAAAGTTCAGCCGAGATTCGCGCGCCGACCTCGAGCTGTTCCTCAGTCAGCGCGAAGGGGAGTGATTCATCGAGGGCTCGGATGTAGCCGTCTGGATTGAACGGCCAGGCCTTTGCAGTCTGATTCTGTTCATCACGTTTTTTGGCAAGCAGCGCCAGCTGCAGTAAAAACGCTTCGTGGAAGCGAAGGGTGCGCCGAGCCTCTCGCCATTCCTGATCATTTTTTGGCTGGTGAATCTGTTGCAGGGCGGTATCAAGGCTCAGAAGTTTTTCTGAGCTTCGCACCTCCTCTGGAATCGGATCTTCAATTGGCCCCAGCCCATCCAGAACAAGCGCAATTACTCGCGCCAACGCCCAAGAATTCACCGAGGAGGTCGCAGGGTAGATCGGGATTGGCTTGGTTGCCCAGGCTTTCGCTGCAGCCTCATCAAGTGCCGCTGCATTGTCAGGTTGATCATCCTCTGCAAATAACTCGTAGGCCGGGTGCGCAAGTTGAATGTTGCCCCGATACTCACCTACTTTTCCGGCGAACATGCCCCGCCGACCCGCGGTCAATTCGCGCGCCCGCCATTGCTGGTTGAAGAACGTCAGGTTGAGAATGCCTGTGCCATCGGTTATTCGCACCTCAAGGATGCCACCCCTGCGAGCTTTCATACTGCGCTCTCGCACATCTAGAACCTGAGCTACCACGGTCACCGTCTCACCCACCGGTAGGTCGTTCAAGTTCGTCAAATCCCCGCGGCTGCTGTACCGGCGCGGGTAGTGCTGGAGGAGCTCGCGCACGGTTTCGAAGCCAAACGCCGACTGTAACGCCTTCGCGGTTTTTCCGCCGGCGACGGTCACCAGTTTCGTATCGAGGGTCAGCGTACTCACGCAATAACCCTAACCGCCGCATCGAACCCCACGGCGCTGGATATTCGGGGCGGCGCATGCTGAATGAGTGCTGGCTATTGACGCTACGCTCGTTGATGTGACAAGAATCATCTCTGGCGCTGCCGGATCGCTCACGCTTGAAGTGCCAAAGTCTGGCACCCGACCCACAAGCGATCGCGTACGTGAGGCAATCTTTTCGTCTCTCGAGGCAATGGATGCACTCGATGGGGCGCGAGTGCTCGATCTGTACGCCGGGAGTGGCGCTCTCGGTCTAGAGGCTGCGAGCAGGGGGGCAACCACCGTCGTGCTGGTAGAGAATGATGTAAATGCCGCAATGGTTTGCAAACGAAATGCAAAAAAAGTTCAATCCGCCGTCGAGTCAAATCCCAGTGCGCACAATCGACTTCTGGTAGAGGTCGCGAAAAGTTCTGTGAAGAGTTACCTCTCGGCTGAGCGCCGGAGCTGGGACATTATTTTTGCAGATCCCCCCTACGAACTCAGTGAGGTTGAGCTCGGCGAAACATTAAATCTTGCTGTGCGCCATGCAGCCGCGGATGCCATCCTGATTGTTGAGCGCAGCAGTAGGTCACCCGAGCCCAGGTGGCCCGACGGCCTGAGCAAGATTCGCGAAAAACGATACGGCGAGACCCTGGTTTGGCAGGCACGGACAACGAGCGAATCACGAATACAAAAGTAGAAACGCCCCCGGCATCTTTGCGACACCGAGGGCTATTTCTATTTATCATCTAGGCTTTGCGCGGGATGAGCGTGTACTTCGTTGAGAGGAACTCGTGGATTCCTTCCGCACCGCCCTCGCGACCAAGACCCGATTGCTTGACGCCACCAAATGGAGCTGCTGCGTTGGAGACGAGCCCGGTATTCAGACCCATCATTCCCGTTTGAAGCTTCTCGATCATGCGATGTCCGCGGTCTATGTTCTCAGTGAAGACATAGCTCATGAGACCGTATTCGGTGTTGTTCGCAATCTCAATTGCCTCTTCTTCGGTCTTGAAACGGATGATGCCGAGCACTGGTCCGAAGATTTCTTTACGAAGGATTGCCGACTGGGGTGACAACTTGTCGAGCACCGTCGGCTCGTAGAACGACCCAGGCCCTTCAACCGCATTGCCACCGGTGAGCAACTCTGCGCCCGTATCAAGTGCATCTGCAACGAGACGAGCCGAAGTTTCGACTGCCTTGTCATCGATGAGCGGGCCAATATTGACGCCCTCTTCGGTGCCGCGTCCGATCTTCATCGCCTTCACTCGATCTGCGACGCGCTGAGCGAACTCATCAGCGACACTCTCGTGCACGATGAATCGGTTCGCTGCGGTGCAGGCCTGACCAATGTTGCGGAATTTCGCAACCATGGCACCATCGACTGCGCGATCGAGATCTGCGTCATCGAACACGACGAAGGGCGCGTTGCCACCCAACTCCATCGAAGTGCGAAGCACTCCCTGAGCAGCCTGCTCGAGAAGGCGAACACCCACTGGCGTCGAACCAGTAAACGAGAGCTTACGAAGACGTGGATCGCTCAGCAGTGCCGTTGAAACCCCACCTGACTTGGTGGTGGTAATGACGTTCACCACGCCCTTGGGCAGACCGGCCTCTTCAAGTAGCTGAGCAAAGAACATCGTGGTCAGCGGGGTGAGACCAGCCGGCTTGATGACAACGGTGCACCCAGCAGCGAGCGCGGGCGCGATTTTACGCGTCGCCATGGCCAACGGGAAGTTCCATGGCGTAATGAAGTAGCAGGGGCCGACAGGCTGCTGCGATACGACAATCGTGCCGGTGCCTTCAGGGTTTGAGCCATAGCGACCGCTGATGCGAACCGCTTCTTCGCTGAACCAACGAAGGAACTCCCCTCCATACGCCACTTCGCCGAGCGCTTCTGGCAGCGGTTTTCCCATCTCAATGGTCATCAGCAACGCAAAGTCATCTTTGCGCTCCATCAAGAGGTCGAATGCTCTGCGAAGAATTTCGCCTCGCACACGAGGTGCGGTGTTCGCCCAGTCATCTTGCACCGCAACTGCTGCGTCGAGCGCACGAACTGCGTCTTCGACCGTCGCATCAGCGATGGTTTTGATGACCTGATTCGTCGAGGGATCATGAACCTCGATGGTCTCACCCGATGACGAAGGCTGCCACTGCCCGTTGATGTATAGGCCGTCTTGCACGCGTGCGAGCAGGTCTTGCTCTTGAACGCTCACTGTTGACATGAACATCCCTTTTTCTGTTGTTCTGACTCTAGGAGCTGGGGAAGACGCTTATGCGTTTGCCTTGATGAGGTCTACAACAACTCCGAGACCCTCACGAAGCAAATCATCACTGATGCTGAGTGGAGGCAAGAAGCGAATGACGTTTCCATAGGTGCCACAGGTGAGCAAAATAACACCCTGCTTGAACGCTTCGGCTGCAATCTTGCCGGTGAGCTCAGCATCTGGTTCGTTCGTGCCAGCTTTGACAAGCTCAATCGCCATCATTGCGCCACGACCGCGGATATCGCCGATGCGTGAATCGCTCTTCTGGAGATCGCTGAAGGTGAAGCTGATGATCTCACCAATTTGGTTGGCTCGGTCAGCAAGGTTTTCCTTGGCATAGGTCTCGATTGTCGCAAGTGCGGCGCGCGTGGCAACTGGGCTACCTGCGTAGGTACCACCGAATCCACCAGCGTGCGCTGAATTCATAATGTCTGCGCGGCCGGTGACTGCTGAAAGTGGCATACCACCCGCGATTCCCTTCGCAGTGGTAACGAGATCGGCTGTGACGCCTTCGTAGTCCGCAGCGAACATTTTGCCGGTACGGGCGAAGCCGGTCTGGACCTCGTCTAGGACGAAGACAACGTTGTTCGCCTTGCACCATTCGGCGAGTGCTGGCAAGAATCCGTCTGCCGGAACGATGAATCCACCCTCACCCTGAATGGGCTCGATAACTACAGCGGCGAGGTTTTCAGCTCCCACCTGCTTCTCGATTGCCAGGATTGCACGCTTTGCCGCTTCAGCACCCGAGAGGCCGTCGCGGTAGGGGTACGAGCCAGGAATTCGGTAGACCTCAGGTGCGAAAGGACCGAATCCGCTCTTGTACGGAATGTTTTTAGCGGTCATAGCCATGGTCAGGTTCGTGCGACCGTGGTAACCATGGTCAAACACCACGATCGCCTGCTTCTTGGTGAAGTGACGGGCGATTTTCACCGCGTTTTCGAGGGCTTCAGCGCCCGAATTGAACAGCGCCGAACGCTTGTCGTGTGAGCCAGGAGTCAGCTCATTTAACTTCTCGGCAACATCAACGTATGCCTCGTACGGAGTAAGAGTGAAACAGGTGTGAGTGAACTTCGCGACCTGATCTTGCACTGCTTCAACGACAGCTGGTGCAGCGTTACCAACACCGGTAACCGCGATGCCCGAGCCGAGATCAATCAGCGAGTTGCCGTCAGCATCGACCATAACTCCGCCACCAGCTGCGACGATGAAGGCTGGATACGCAAGACCGACGCCAGCAGCAACTGCGCTGTTCTTGCGGTCTAAAAGTTCTTGAGATTTAGGGCCTGGAATGCTGGTAACGAGCTTGCGTTCCTGAGCGAGCGATGGGCCGCCCTGAATTGTTGCTGACATCTTTCCTCCTGAGAAATTTGGACGCGCAAGATAACGCGCATGACTTTCAAGCTTACGTATGCGCTTCTCTTCAGACATCTGCCAAAATGGTTAACTATCCGCAATATATTCGACATTGTGGCAACACGTTATTTGAGGATTCAGGAGAAGTGAGTTGAAGTCACACAGCGCCACGATTGAGCTGGGGTTGCTGCTCAAGCAGTACCAGCTCGAGCTCGTGCAAATTACGAGCATCGGTGACGCCGAGGTTGCGAGCGCTCCAGTGCAGTGGGTGCACAGCAGCGACCTTCTCGACCCGACGCCGTTTCTGACTCCACGCACGGTTCTGCTAACCACCGGCGCTCAGTTCAGCAGGGATACTGAATCACGCTCAGAACAGCGGAGCTATGTGCAACGCCTTGTCGAGGCTGGCGTCTGTGCGCTCGGTTTCGCGGTCAACTTCACGTATACGCGCATCCCTGAGGGGATTATCACTGCGTGTCAAGACCTCGGGCTTCCACTGTTCAGGGTTCCCTACTCAACACCGTTCATCGCGATTAGCCAAACTGCGGCCCGACTGCTCGACCGGGAGTCGCATGCGAGAGACAGCTGGGCTTCGGCAGCGCAGCGTTCGATTGCACTCGCTGCCCTGCAAGCTGGTGGCATCGATTCTGTAATTCGAGAGCTC
>JALRLI010000149.1 GCA_023254555.1 Microbacteriaceae bacterium | reverse complement strand
CAGGTCAGCACCTGTTTGGTCCCTTCGTCTTCGATGCGGGAGAGCGCGTCAGTGAAGGCTTCCCACTGCAATAAGTGTCCGTGAGCAGATGCTGCCTCGATGAGTTGGCTCTGCTTCTGGTTGAAGACCTCTGCTTCAGTTCCGGACTTTTTGGCATCACGAAGTTCGAGAGCGATTTCCGCGATCATGGTTTCGACGCGATCGGTGAGTAGATCGCGCTGCACCTCAGGATCACGCAGTTCATTGACAGCGCGTGCTGTTGATCCGCGGTCGTGCACGTTCTGGCCGAGGCGGCGCAAACCTGAGCCGGTCACAGCTCGCTCGGTAACCTGCTCCATCATGAGGCGGGCAAGCGTTCCGGTGTCTGCATCCTTGAACTTGCGGCTGTAGTCGGTGAGTAGACGTTTGGCTACGAGCTGTAGGAGAACATTGTTGTCTCCTTCGAAGGTGACATAGATGTCCATGTCAGCACGAAGTGCTGTCAATCTATTCTCTGCCAGGAAACCCTGACCGCCACATGCTTCGCGTGCTTCCTGCAAGGTGTTCAGAGCATGCCAGGTCGACAATGGTTTGAGCGCGGCGGCCAGGGTTTCAAGATCTTGACGGTTGTCGTCAGTGTCATCAGCGCCACTGAAGACGGAATCAAACTTCTCGAGAAGGACTTCTTGAGAGAAGGCCTGAGCATAAGTCGTGGCAATGAGCGGAATCAGTCGGCGCTGGTGACGCTGATAGTCCATCAGAACTGTTTCAGACTGTCCGGCCTGTCCGAACTGGCGGCGTTCATTGCC
>JALRLI010000148.1 GCA_023254555.1 Microbacteriaceae bacterium | reverse complement strand
CTGCTACTGAAAACGCTCACCGTCTTCTCCAGATTGCTGCACAAGCAGCAGATGACAAAGGTGGCTTCGATCAAGTTGCGCTCGATATCTCTGAGCCACTGCCTCTGGTCGACATCTTCCTTCTTGTTACTGGTCGCAATGAGCGCAACGTCATCGCGATTTCTAACGAAATCGAAGACAAGATGATCGAAGCTGGCGTGAAAACTATTCGTCGTGAAGGTCGTGCTGAAGGTCGTTGGATTCTTCTCGATTTCGGTGACTTGGTTGTTCACGTCTTCCACGAAGAAGAACGCATGTATTACGGACTTGAGCGTCTATGGAAGGACTGCCCTGCAATCCCTCTTGAGTTCGTTCAGCACAGTCCTGATGTAGTAATCTAAACAAGTTGTCTCGCAGATATTGCGAGGTTACGGGTCTGTGGCGCAGCTGGTAGCGCACCTGCATGGCATGCAGGGGGTCAGGGGTTCGAGTCCCCTCAGATCCACAAAGAAAAATCCCTGCAAAGGCAGGGATTTTCTTATTTACTCAACTGGTTTCAGATTCTCGTCATTTATTTCGACTACTTTGGCGACACGTCGGGCATACTTCTCATCGGAAGTTCCCAACCACTCAGTTGTCATCCAGACACGAACAATCTCCATAGCGATAGCTGAGCCAATAATCTTTCCGCCGATACACAACACATTGGTGTCGGAGTGACTCCGTGCTAGTTCTGCACAGAATGAATCTTGGCAGACTGCTGCATAAACTCCGTTGACCTTGTTGGCAATCATGGCAGAGCCATATCCAACAC
>JALRLI010000147.1 GCA_023254555.1 Microbacteriaceae bacterium | reverse complement strand
TATTGCGTGGTACTAAGCGTGAAGAAGTTGAGCGTGGCCAAGTATTGGCGAAGCCAGGTTCAATCAACCCACACACCCACTTCGAAGCAGAAGTGTACGTACTGAGCAAAGACGAAGGTGGTCGTCATACGCCGTTCTTTAACGGTTACCGTCCACAATTCTATTTCCGTACCACTGACGTGACTGGCGCATGTGAATTGCCATCAGGTGTTGAGATGGTTATGCCTGGCGACAACGTCCAGATGACCGTTAAGTTGATCAACCCGATCGCAATGGACGAAGGTCTACGCTTCGCTATCCGTGAAGGTGGTCGTACCGTTGGCGCCGGTGTGGTTGCCAAGATTATCGAGTAATCGATAGGTACAAAAAAGGTCGACGAGCCGCCCTCAAAAGGGGTTGGCTCGTTCGTGTTTTCTAGGCCAATAGCTCAATTGGTAGAGCAGCGGTTTCCAAAACCGCAGGTCGGGGGTTCGAGTCCCTCTTGGCCTGCCACTTTCGGCAGATAAATGAGTACAGAAGTAAGCAACGAAGCGTCATCGCCATTAGATACAGTCAAACTCGCACTCTCGTTCGCGATGTTGGCTGGTGGTATCTATGGCTTTTACTACTTTGAAGCACAACCAACGTATGTCCGTTTATTGGGTTTGTTGGCTGTGGTTGCGGCTGCTGTGTTTGTTGCAGTTCAGACCAATAAGGGTCGCAGCATTTGGCGCTTTAGCACCGATGCGCGCACTGAGGTCCGTAAGGTTGTTTGGCCTACCCGCCAAGAGACTTTGCAAACATTGCTGATTATTGGCATTGCGGTGTTGTTA
>JALRLI010000146.1 GCA_023254555.1 Microbacteriaceae bacterium | reverse complement strand
GGTAGCTGACCCCGAAGCAGAAGCAAAGGCAGCTGCCGCTGCAGAAGCAGCAGCTAAAGCTGCGGCAAAAGCTGCAGCCAAAGCAGCCAAGGCTTCACCAACTCCTTCCGCCTCATCTTCCTCGAGCGCGACAGCAGCACCTTCTGCAGCAGCTACCACTCCTGCACCTGAGGTTGCCGTCCTTCCCGAGACCGTCAACGGTCAAACCGCAGGTCAATACACCTGCTCTGCCGGCCGCACGCTCAACGAGCAATAAGACTTCGATTATTCCCGGCGAAATCCTCCGGGTATGATTGCTGAGGTACTTCTGCTTGCAGAAATACATGGAGACGTCGCATAGTTCGGCCTAGTGCACCACCCTGCTAAGGTGGAGTCCTCGTAAGGGGACCGCGGGTTCAAATCCCGCCGTCTCCGCCACGATCTTCGCCCCGTTACGGGGCGATTTTCGGTTAAACCTTAAACTTTTTCTTGAACCTTTGCGGCTTCTCCCGTATAGTCAAGAGGTCGGCTCTTGACACTGCACAGTGGTGCAGATGGGTTTGTAAGTCAGGTGGGCCGGTTCCCCAACAATTCTGTTGGTGATAGTCACTCAATGTGAATCGGTCCCGGCCAAAGACTGCCCGGGTTCTTTCCAGCGCGTTTGTGCGCTGTTTTGCTTTGAATCCAACCCAGGAAACGTCATGCCTAAGAACAAGAAACCAGCCGGCGGTCGCCCGGCTAAGAACTTTGAACCTCGATACGGCGCCAAGAAGACTGGCGGTCCTTCCGCTGGTTCTCGCAGCCCAGGACACCGCGGCTTCCGCGCAGAACCTG
>JALRLI010000145.1 GCA_023254555.1 Microbacteriaceae bacterium | reverse complement strand
CCAGCGATTGCGTGGCACTGTAGTAATCGATACGCTTGGCCTGTCCTTTGACCGTTTCACCGGGGATATCACGTTCTTGCGAGAACGTCGCGTTCCGGGTACCCGTGACCGTGGCAATACCGATTTGATTCCCTTGCGCATCCTCTCGCACCTCGAATCGATCAGCGCGAATTTCAATCGTACCCTTTGTGATCACCACATTCCCGGTGAATACGCTCACCCGCGTTTTATCGTCAGACGTCAATTGATCCGCTGTGGCATAGAGCGGTTCGTCACGGTCGGATTTTTTCGACCATGCGTGCGGGGCAGTCGCCACCAGAAATAGGCCCAGTAAAAGGGCGACAGATAATGAGAGGTGTTTCATGGGCATAGATATTGCTTTTCCCCATTGTAGCGGTTCAAATCTGTCCGTTGCAATGTACCACCGGGACATAAAAAATGGCGCCTGCTGTAACAGCGGGCGCCATACGCCATACAAGGCCACTAAAGGATCAGGCGCGTAAACCGCGCATCAACTCTTCGGCCACATCCAACGTTTTAGGACCTTGTCCGGGAATGTAAAACTGCCCTGCCAAGCCCAACGCAGGCGTTCCTTCCAGGCCATAGGCATCCGCCAATTGGCTGGCACGACGCGCACGCCCTGCCGCAGAAAAGCCCTTAAACGCGGCGTTAAATGCGGTCATATCGACCCCTTGTTTACCCACCCATGCGGCGATGCTGGCGTCGTCCAACAAGCGTAATTTCTCTTGATGGAAAGCGGCGAACACCTTGCTGTGCAATTGCTCAACCAAGCCCATGGTTTCGAGCGCAAAGTAGAGGCGCTGTAAGGGTTCCATGCTCGCATTGAATGCC
>JALRLI010000144.1 GCA_023254555.1 Microbacteriaceae bacterium | reverse complement strand
CTTGGGGTCGGAGATCGCAACGGTGATTTCACCATCGTTGATGCCGCCGTAGTTGATGTTGACAACCTGGCCAACAACGAGCTCAAGAGTCTGGCCGTCGATGTCCTGGTAGTTGAGCTCGATGGGAGCAACAATGTCTCCGCCGATTGCAGACTGGGTGGGCTCTGGTGCTGGTGCTGCACATGCAGAGAGGCCGAAGGTTGCGATGGTTGCAATTGCTGCAACAGCAGCTGCCTTACGCAGGGTGAACTTGGTCATGTAGATGACTCCTTAGATGAGAATTGCCCACGCGGGCAGGCTTAAACCATTCTCCCAGCGAACATCCAGAAACAACAGAGGCAATACAGACTGTGTCGTGCAAAGAAAAATCCCCGGTTTTCACCGGGGATTTTGTTCGTGCGCGAGGGGGGACTTGAACCCCCACGCCCTTGCGGGCACTGGCACCTGAAGCCAGCGCGTCTGCCATTTCGCCACTCGCGCGAACTGGTCGAGGCTATCACGGAGTGATACCTGTGCGCCATTTGAGCCCTAGATATCGAGAACGAGCTTGCCCGCCTCAGCACGTGAAACACACGGATACATCACCTTGAGTCGATCCTTTTCAGCATCATCGATGACGGAATCGAGGTGGATGGGTGTCCCCTCCACCACACGAACTTCACACGTCCCGCAGACACCCTTCTTGCACGAGCCAAGAACGGGTAGGCCGTTTTCTTCCAGGGCATCCAAAATGGTTTCATCTGCCGCGACGACAAAGCTCTTCTTGCTCTTTGTGCAGGTGACCTCGATGGGTTCTGCTGGAGAGCGGCTTTCTCGGTCAAGGGCAACAAAGCGTTCGAGGTGCATGCGATCAGCCGGAACATACTCCGCGACAGACGTCATCAGCGATTCCGGACCACAGCAATCGACCA
>JALRLI010000143.1 GCA_023254555.1 Microbacteriaceae bacterium | reverse complement strand
AAGAGATTGAGGCTCGCAACGTCGAGCTCGGGCGTGACCCAAAGATGGGGTACGACAACTTTGAGCGTGACCTCACCGACGAGCAGCGCGCTGCCTACCGCGCTGAAGGGCGTGAGCCAGCGCTACGGCTGCGGGTGCCAGATATTGACCTCTCATTCACCGACCTGGTTCGCGGCGACATCACCTTTCCGGCCGGTTCATTCAGCGATTTTGTGGTGGTGCGCCCGAATGGGCATCCGCTTTACACGCTTGTGAACCCAGTTGACGATGCGCTGATGGGTGTCACCCACGTGCTTCGCGGCGAAGATCTTCTCTCGTCGACTCCGCGTCAGATCGCGCTCTACCTCGCGCTGATAGAGGCGGGCATCACCGATTTCATCCCGAAATTTGGGCACCTGCCCTACGTGATGGGTGAGGGGAACAAGAAACTCTCGAAGCGTGACCCAGAGTCAAACCTGTTTCACCACCGTGACCGCGGGTTTATTCCCGAGGGGCTCATCAACTATCTCTCGCTGCTGGGCTGGTCGCTCACACACGACCGTGATGTGTTCGGCATCGATGAACTCGTGGCGGCATTCGATGTCGAGAATGTGAATCCCAACCCGGCGCGCTTCGACCAGAAAAAGGCCGACGCGATCAATGCCGACCAGATTCGGCTGTTGCCAGAGTCAGAGTTCGCAGAGCGCATCGTGCCATATCTCATTGCGGGCGGAGTGCTGATTGGGCAGCCCTCAGACGCCGAGCTTGCGACAATTCGTGCGGTAGCCCCACACGTACAAAGCCGCATCACCGTGCTCAGCGAGGTTGCCGGCATGATGGGCTTCTTCTTCACGCCAACTGATGAGCTCGAGATTGAAGAGGATGCGCGAAAGTCGCTTCCCGACAATACCGCAGAGGTACTAGACGCTTCGATCTTCGTGCTCGAGAAAATTGATGAGGCGAACTGGAAGACCGAAACGCTGCAAACGGCTCTCGCGGCTGAACTCATCGAAAAGCTTGAACTGAAACCCCGCATCGCCTATGGCCCGCTTCGGGTTGCAATCTCGGGTCGGCGGGTTTCGCCACCGCTCTTTG
>JALRLI010000142.1 GCA_023254555.1 Microbacteriaceae bacterium | reverse complement strand
CACTTGGGCTCATCGCCACACAAATCGGTTGAGGTCGTCGAGCTGACGAGAAGCGGCGGTTGCGCCGCTGCCAAGCTACCGCCGTAACCGCGAGAGATCACCGCAGGTTGCCACCCGTTAGCCTTCAGGTGGTTCACGATTGCCGCGACGATTGGCGTTTTACCCGTGCCGCCCATCACGACATTGCCAACGACCACGACCGGCACCGGGAGCTTCACCTGTGCCGCCAATGCGCGGCGTCGTTGCCGGGCGGCCAACGCGCCATAGAGCCATGCGAGTGGCCGCATCGCTGATGACCAAAGCCCGCGCTGTTGCATCGCATGCAACAGTTTTTGGGCGAGTGTGTGCTTCATTGGAGGGTCAGTACGCCCGAGGGTTATTGCCCAGCTGGTGTTTGGGTCGAAAAATGCAGCTGCGAAATGCCCGCCAAGCTCGCGGCCTCCATCACGATGATGACGGCTTGATGCGGCGCTTGTGCGTCGGCTTCGATCACCACGCGAACGTTTGATTGTTGACCAACCGCAGATAAAAGCGATTTGGCGAGCGCGGCGCTGGCGCCCGGCGGAAAGCGCACCCCGTTGAGTGCTGTCTCACCACTTGCGCCAACCCGAACCTTGAGCGTGGTGACCGTATCTTGACTCTGCGATGCCTTCGCTTGAGGTAAGTTGATACGCAGGCCGTCCCTTGCGACGTAGGTGGTGGTCAGCATCAGGAAGATGACCAACACCAACAAAATGTCGATAAAGGGGATGAGATTGATCTCCGGCGCCAATGCGTCCGCTTCGGTGTTGCGGCTACTGAAGTTCATGCCAGCGTCTCATCGGGCGCGAGGCGCAGAAAACGGGCACTCTCCAACTCCAATTCCAGTTGAAGGTAGTTGACGCGTGATTTCAGGCCTCGCCAGAACAGCAGCGCAGGAATAGCCACAATCAACCCAAAGGCTGTGTTGTAAAGCGCTACAGCAATTCCGGAGGCGAGCGCACTGGGGTCACCGCTGGGCCCCGACGACTGTGCGGTGAACATTTCAATCATGCCGATCACGGTTCCTAATAGGCCCATTAGAGGCGCTGCCGAAGCGATGGCCGCCAACGCACCCAGATAACGATTCAAAGCGGCGACCTGGCGGCGACCTTCCTCTGCTACGGCCTGCGCACGCCGTTCTTGCAGGGTGGTTTGGGGTTGCGCGACCTCCCCGGCCGTGAAAAAGGAACCA
>JALRLI010000141.1 GCA_023254555.1 Microbacteriaceae bacterium | reverse complement strand
CGATAACAGCGGTCGCAAGGTCGGCGAGCGTGAAGGGCGCGGTCGCAGGCTCAGACTTGCCGTGGCCGGGCAAATCAAAGCGCACGGTAGCGAAGCCCGCCGCGCTGAAAACCGGCACCAGCGCATCCCACGCCGAAGCATTGGTGCCAAGTGATGCGCCGAGCACGATTACCGGCTGCGTGCTTGTATTGCCGTCAACGACCGTGTGTAGCGCGGGAATCATCATCTACGCCTCGAGCAGGTCGGTAACCAGCGCTGCGATGTCACTGCGCTCTGAGCGCGTGAAGGTGACGTGACCGAAGAGCTCGTGCCCCTTGAGCTTCTCGATTACGGCGGCGACACCGTCATGTCGGCCAACACGCAGGTTGTCACGCTGAGCGACATCGTGTGTGAGCACCACCCGCGAATTCTGGCCGATGCGGCTCAGTACCGTGAGCAACACGTTGCGCTCAAGCGACTGCGCCTCATCCACAATCACGAAGGCATCGTGCAGCGAGCGACCACGGATGTGCGTCAGCGGCAGCACCTCGAGGATGTCTCGCTCGATCACCTCTTCGAGCACGTTGTTCGACACAACGGCACCGAGGGTGTCGAAGACCGCCTGACCCCAAGGGTTCATTTTCTCCTGCTGATCGCCGGGCAGGTAGCCGAGCTCTTGTCCACCAACTGCGTACAGTGGCCTGAACACCATGATCTTTTGATGCTGCTGTCGCTCAAGAACTGCCTCAAGACCGGCGGCGAGCGCAAGCGCCGATTTTCCTGTGCCGGCCCGACCACCGAGAGACACGATTCCAACTGAGCTGTCGAGCAAGAGATCAATGGCGAGTCGCTGTTCGGCGGAGCGGCCGTGCACTCCGAACAAGTCGCGATCACCGCGCACCAGGCGCAATGAACCTGCGGCATCTACTCGCCCGAGCGCCCCACCCCGATCAGAGTGGATGATCAACCCGGTGTTCACCGGCACATCAATGAGCTCAGCCTTGTTCGAGAGCCGCTCATCGTCGTACAGCCGACCCATCTCTTCTTCGCTGAGGTCGAGGTGCACGATGCCCGTGTACCCGGCATCAGCTGCGAGTTCGGCGCGGTACTCATCGGCGCCAAGGCCAATCGATGCCGCTTTGACTCGCATCGGCAGGTCTTTCGACACAACCGTCACGTCGCTCCCCTCGTTGGCGAGATTCAATGCCACCGCGAGGATACGGGTGTCGTTATCGCCCAGCTGCAGTCCGCTTGGCAGGGCTTGCATATCCGAATGATTGAGCTCTACCCGAAGCGTTCCGCCCTCGTCACCAACCTCAAT
>JALRLI010000140.1 GCA_023254555.1 Microbacteriaceae bacterium | reverse complement strand
ACTCTCGGCTGGCAACACCGACACCGCGATGCGCGAATACCTCTTGAAGCATGGCAAGAAGGTGTACACCGCACCGGCAATGGATACCTGGGGCACTGTTGTGGAGCCGGCAGCAGACAGTTTGGGGGCATTCGGTGATTGTCCAGAGCCGTTGGGCGAGCAGTACACAATCATGTCTGCCGGAGACATTAATGCGAGTGGAGAGAAACTCGCGCGATTCGTGAACTTTCTGCATGACGAGTATGCAGTGAACGCCGTTGACTTTGTCGGGCACTCGAATGGGGGCCTGTACTCACGCGCCGCCATCCGAGTGCTGAAGCAGACCGATGCGCCGGTGACCGTGAAATCACTCACCATGGTTGGCACCCCGAACACTGGCTCGTTTCCTTCTGCGTACTCAAATGGCGAAATCGGCATCGAAGAGTGTCAGCAGATTGAATTCTGCGTGAATTTCAACACCACATGGCTCAAGTACGTCGGCGATGCCAACGAGGGCCTCGATCAAGAAGACACCGCCAAATTCTTAAATGGCGCAGGCGGCTGGAATGAAGCGCAGGCGGGATATCTCGACGGGATTCCGGTGGTCATGCTCGGCGGAAGCCGTTGGTCTTCTGAGAATGGAAATCCCGAGTTCTGGCCATATGACGGTATCGTTCCGGTCTATTCTGCTCTTGCAGAAGGCGTTTCTGACAGCGTGATTCCACATCGTGCCTGCTGGACCGCTCCACTCACCCACAGCATCTTCGTCTCAACGATGGCGGAGCTTGATTGGGAGACCGCACTTACCTGGAATACAGAAGCTCTTGCGCGCATCAACCAGGCAATTGACGAGTCAGACACCGCGCTCAAACAACCTAACCGCCTCGGCTGCTAGTTTTTCGACGACTGTCTCTCCGGGGATGAACTACACCTCGAAGTAGCTCGGCTCGCGCCGCTTCACGGCTGACACGACGCGATACGTGATCGGCATCACAGCGACCTCAACGAGCACCTTGAACACATACCCCACGAGCACATAGTTCAAGAAGTCGAGGCCGGTGATGACGCCATAGAACGCGATTGTGCAAAAGATGATGGTGTCGGCGAGTTGACCAACGAGGGTTGAGCCGAGAAGCCGCAGCCAGAGCATCCGTTCATTCGTGATTCGTTTGATTCTGGTGAGTACGAGTGAATTCAGAAGCTGGCCAACGAGGTACGCAACCAGGCTTGCCAGCACGATACGCGGCACGAAACCGAGGATTGACTCGAAAGCCTGCTGGCTCGTCCACGCATCGGGGGCCGGCGTAATTTGCACCAGGAAGAAAATGAGCGAGGCCAGTGCCGACGAGATGAAGCCGAGCCAGATGG
>JALRLI010000013.1 GCA_023254555.1 Microbacteriaceae bacterium | reverse complement strand
GGGCAGCACCGGTGATCATGTTCTTGATGTAGTCAGCGTGACCCGGGGCGTCAACGTGCGCGTAGTGGCGCTTCGCGGTCTGGTACTCGACGTGCGAGATGTTGATCGTGATGCCGCGCTGCTTCTCTTCGGGAGCATTGTCGATCTGGTCGAACGCGCTTGCCGTGTTCAGATCCGGGAACTTGTCGTGCAGAACCTTGGTAATCGCCGCGGTCAACGTGGTCTTACCGTGGTCGACGTGACCAATGGTGCCAATGTTGACGTGCGGCTTAGTCCGCTCGAACTTTGCCTTCGCCACTGTGGGTCCTCCTCAGGACTCTCGTGTAACTTCGCCGAGCGAGGTTCGCCCGATCCAGTTACGTTTGGGTTTATTTATTGTATGGGGTTACTCGCCCTTAGCTTTTTGGACGATCTCGTCAGCCACAGCCTTGGGAACCTCGGCGTAGCTGTCGAACTGCATCGAGTACACCGCGCGACCCTGGGTCTTTGACCGCAAGTCTCCAACATACCCGAACATCTCAGAAAGTGGCACATGGGCCCGGATGACCTTGACACCACTGGCATCCTCCATGGACTGAATCTGTCCACGGCGGGAGTTCAGATCGCCGATCACGTCACCCATGTACTCCTCAGGGGTACGGACCTCGACATCCATGATCGGCTCCAGAAGGACCGGGCTCGCCTTGCGAGCGGCCTCCTTGAAGGCCATCGACCCGGCGATCTTGAACGCCATTTCCGAGGAGTCCACCTCGTGGTAGGCGCCGTCGAGAAGCGTCGCCTTGATGCCCACAACGGGGAACCCCGCGAGAATGCCAGACTCCATCGCATCCTGAATACCGGCGTCCACCGACGGGATGTACTCGCGCGGGACGCGACCGCCCGTGACGGCGCTCTCGAACTCGTACACCTTGTCGCCCTCGACCTCCATGGGCTCCAGGGAGATCTGAACCTTCGCGAACTGGCCGGAACCACCCGTCTGCTTCTTGTGGGTGTAGTCGTACTTGTCGATCTTCTTCCGGATGGTCTCCCGGTAGGCGACCTGGGGCTTGCCCACGTTCGCCTCGACCTTGAACTCGCGCTTCAGGCGATCCACAATGATGTCGAGGTGAAGCTCGCCCATGCCGGCGATCACCGTCTGGCCCGTCTCCGGGTTGAGGGAGACGCGGAACGTCGGATCTTCTTCGGCCAGCTTCTGGATGCCCACGCCGAGCTTCTCCTGGTCGGCCTTCGTCTTCGGCTCGATCGCCACCTCGATGACGGGCTCGGGGAAGGTCATCGACTCCAGAACACACGGATGTGCGGGATCGCACAGCGTGTCGCCGGTGGTCGTATCCTTCAGACCGACCACAGCGTAAATGTGCCCTGCAGTGAGATCGTCGACGGGGTTTTCCTTGTTCGCGTACATCTGGAAGATCTTCCCGATGCGCTCCTTCTTGCCCTTGGTCGAGTTCACCACCTGACCGCCAGAGTCCAAGTGACCCGAGTACACACGCACGTAGGTGAGTCGACCGAAGAATGGGTGCACCGCGATCTTGAAGGCCAGCGCGGCGAACGGCTCAGCCGCGTCGGGGTGACGCTCAATGATCTTGGACTCATCATTGACGTCGTGCGCCTGGATGGAGGGCACGTCGATCGGGGACGGAAGGTAATCCACCACGGCATCCAGCATCGGCTGCACACCACGGTTCTTGAACGCAGAACCGCAGAACACGGGGAACGCCTCGCCCGAGATGGTGAGCTGGCGCACCGCCGCCTTGATTTCGTCGATGGTGAGCTCTTCGCCGCCAAGGTACTTGTCCAAGAGCGCGTCGTCTGTCTCGGCAACGGCTTCCAGCAGTGCCTCCCGGTACTCCTTGGCCTTGTCGACCAGATCCGCGGGGATCTCCTGTACCTCGTAGTGGGCACCCATGGTCACATCACCCTTGGCATCGCCCGGCCACACCAATGCGCGCATCTCCAGCAGATCGACCACACCCACGAAGGTGCTCTCGGAACCGATGGGAAGCTGCATGACCAGCGGGCGTGCACCCAGACGGCTCTTGATCGTGTCCACCGAGAAGTAGAAGTCGGCACCCATCTTGTCCATCTTGTTGATGAAGCAGATGCGCGGGACGTTGTACTTGTCGGCTTGGCGCCAGACCGTCTCAGACTGCGGCTCGACGCCTTCCTTGCCGTCGAATACCACGACACCGCCATCGAGCACGCGCAGGCTGCGCTCCACCTCAACGGTGAAGTCCACGTGCCCGGGGGTGTCGATGATGTTGATCTGATTCTTGTTCCAGAAGCAGGTCACAGCGGCGGACGTGATGGTGATGCCGCGCTCCTTCTCCTGCTCCATCCAGTCGGTGGTCGACGCGCCGTCGTGCGTCTCCCCGATCTTGTGGTTCATTCCGGTGTAGAAGAGGACGCGCTCGGTGACTGTTGTCTTGCCCGCATCGATATGGGCCATAATGCCGATATTCCGGACCTTCTTGAGGTCGGTAAGCACCTGGAGTGCCACGGTGTTCCTTTCAAATTGAGAACCGGTGGGTCCTCTTGTCGTGGGAGAACGGGTGGGGCATCACACAGACTGTGACGCCTCACCCGTCCTGTTCCGCGTCCTACCAGCGGTAGTGCGCGAATGCCTTGTTGGATTCGGCCATCTTGTGCGTGTCCTCGCGACGCTTCACTGCTGCACCAAGACCATTGGACGCATCCATGATCTCGTTCGCGAGACGCTCCGTCATCGTCTTCTCGCGGCGTGCCTTCGAGTATGCGACGAGCCAGCGCAGCGCGAGAGTGTTCGCACGGCCCGGCTTGACCTCGACGGGGACCTGGTAGGTCGAACCGCCCACGCGACGGGACTTGACCTCGAGAGTCGGGCGAACATTGTCCAACGCCTTCTTGAGGACCTGCACCGGGTCGTTCCCGGTCTTGGTGCGGGTCGTCTCGAGCGCATCGTAGACAATGCGCTCGGCGATGCCCTTCTTCCCGTCGAGCAGAACCTTGTTCACCAGCTGTGTGACAATCGGCGCACCGTAGACCGGATCGGCGACAACGGGGCGCTTGGGAGCAGGACCCTTACGTGGCATTACTTCTTCTCTTTCTTGGCGCCGTAGCGGCTGCGAGCCTGCTGGCGACCCTTGACGGCCTGGGTGTCGAGAGCACCCCGGATGATGCGGTACCGGACACCAGGAAGATCCTTGACGCGACCCCCACGCACGAGCACCATCGAGTGCTCCTGCAGGTTGTGGCCCTCGCCCGGGATGTACGCCGTGACCTCAGTCCCATTGTTGAGCTTCACACGGGCGACCTTACGCAGTGCCGAATTCGGCTTCTTCGGGGTCGTCGTGTAGACGCGTGTGCACACGCCGCGCTGCTGTGGGTTCGCCTTGAGCGCCGGAGCCTTGGTCTTGGAGACCTTCGGCTTACGCCCCTTACGGACCAACTGCTGAATAGTTGGCACTATTTCTCCTTGTTATTACTGCACGGTGACAGTTCGCTAAAAATGGCTAGCTATCGTGTGAGACATGGCTCACACTGGTTGATGACCTGCTTTGAATTCACACCATCTTTTTGATGTGAATCTGATTCACAGAAATCTGTGAACCGGGCAGGTATGCCGTGGGGGTCGAAACTCATCGGAGATTCGGCCCTAAGGTCAATACGCCTGCCGCACACATGCCTAGGGCATGACAAACGGCGGGCACAGAGCACCAAAGGAATACTCTATACCCGTTCATCCCTGAGGGCAAGCGGGACTTCTACCCCGGTGGCTCGAGGGATTCACTCAACTCGGCAAGCAAATGTTGGATTTGTGGCTCGACGAAACGGTCAATTGCGGCCTGGATGCGATCTGCGTGCTCCGAGAGCGCAAAACAAACCTGCTGCCCGGTTTCTATTGCGCAGTGATCAGCGAGTTCAATCTCCTGCCTGAGTGAGGCCTTTTCTTCGGGAGTGAGCGGTGGCCGTGGCAACTGTGGCTCTGGTGCAGTGTCAGCGGCAAGCTCTGAAAGGGTGAAGAGGTAGGGCTGATCAGCATGATGCGGTTCGGGGTCAAAATCTATACCGTCATACTCAGGCGGCAAACCTTCTCCGGGCTTGTATCCCGTTTGCGGATGCCAGGCTTGCGCGCCAGCGAGCTCGGCGTGCAGGTTAGGAAGATTGAGTTCGGTGTAGTCATCGACTGTTTTATCGATAATTCTCTGCATTCGGGCCACCAGAGCATGGATTACCTGGTGCGGCACATTATCGTTGAGTTTCGCCGCAGCTACGATCGGCGAACCAACGCACCTTCTGCAGACACGAGCTCGACCACGATGAGACCCTGGCTGCCAGGTCGGAAGCCACCGCATCCAACTCTCGACGGCAGCAATCACGCGCGCCTCTGTCGTCTCTTGGGCCATAGTTAATTATCTTCAGAAAGTGGTGGCTGTGTGTCCTCCGCTTCGCGCTCGCGGAGTTCCCTTTTCTCCCAAGGCCAGAGGGGGCGTGACCTCGTTGTGTATACCTGCCTCACAAGGATTATCCAAAAAACATGCACACTCACGAACCAGGCTGCAGCCAGCAAGAGGGCGAATGGGCTTAGCCAGGTCTCCTGGGCGGACATTCCAGCAATCGCGCCAAAAATCGCCCAAATGAAATAACCGGAAAGTGCGGCAAGAAAAGAATATTTCCATGCGGCGGATGCGCGACCGCGAAGAATGCGTAACGCTTCGAGCCAGAGCATCCAGTAGAGAACTAACACCGCACCAGCAACGATGAACGGTGCAACCTCGAATGGCAAAGTGGTGTGCACCGGTTTTTGGTGGGTCGCAAGCGCAAGGAGACCCCAAGCTGCAACAAGTAGCGCCAACCCCAAGAACGCGACGAAAGCAGCCAACCCCAGAACGAAACTGCGTGTCACTTTTCGACGTTGGGGCACGCGGTCTGGTGAGGGCGAATCAGTTTTCGACGCTGACATCAGCAGGGCACGCCTAGAAGGTTGACTGAACAGCCGATGCGGTTTGTTTCTCTTGGCTCTCAGCTAAGGCGTTCTCATACTCTTCGAGAGCCTGCGCGTTACGCGCAGTCACCTTTCGCCCGCGAGCGCCTATCCATGCGCCGAACCAAACAGTGAGCTCGCGAGCAGCCACACCAGCCAAAATGGGCAGCGGCAACAGTGCTATGACGAGCAGGCTGTTGAACGCTTCAAGTCTCGACATACCGCTCAGATCTGGAGAGAGAACCATTCCCCCGATTGCCGCCAGCCAGACTGCGACGCCAACAAAGAAGCCGCCGAATACGTAGGCCCACCATCCCGAGCGGTTCACGATCACAACGAGGAGCACGAGTGTCACGAAGAACACACCCACTGGAATCAAGAAGGCGAGTGACAGCAGGTAGTCAAAGAGGGCTGGTAAAAATTCGGATGCCGTGTACAGCGGAGCAAGCAAGGCCGAGATAATTCCAGCAAACAAAACCGCATAGGCGACCGTGGCGAGCAGAGAAATCAGGATGCCCATACCGCGGTTGCTCTTGAACTCAGGTGCGCTTGGCGCATCAAGATAGAAACCAGCCATTGGATGATCGGTAGGCACCTGAATAGTCGATAACGGCTCGGCGCCAGCGTTTGCTGCGCCTGCAGCAGCACCGGCAGCAAGAACGGTTGCGGCAGCGGCTTCGGGGTCGAGAGCGGCTTCAAAAGAATCTACCTCTGGTGGAGCGGTGAAAACCGGTGCTTCGTTGGATGGAGCGTCTTGCACACTGGGCGCAGTTGCGGCCGCACTCGGCAGGTCTTCACCCTGCACTGAGTTTTCGGGAAGATCGTCGACTCGTGCACGGTTCAGCGCAGCACGCAAGTCTTGAGTAGTTGAGCTCTCGTCTTCGATAGGCGCAGCGTTGTCGATGCCGTCTTGTTCTTCACTCATCTCTTCTCACCTCTCGATAATGCGCGCTCGTGTATACGCAGTCGAAGCACTTGGCGCCACTGTAACAATCCCGGCGCGAATTCGAGAGCTCCCTCGCCGTGATCAAGGCAGGCAGGCGCCGATGCAACTTAGGCGAGGAAGAGGTCAAGCAGCCAGGACATCGCCAGCCAAAGTGAGGCGATTGCGCACAGAGCGCCAACACCAACCAGTACGAACGCCCTTACCGATCGACTTCTGCCGCTCCAATTGTGAGCGGCGATGCCCCGTGCGAATGATCTGAGCGAAATCAAAGCTCGAACTCTTTGTCGTCGGTTCAGGTTCGAGGTGAGTTCGCGCTCACGCGCATCCACCAGTTCCCACATCTGGTCAGCGTCGGCGCCAGAAACTGCCTCTTGATCGAACACTGCCCTGTCGGCGATTGCAGCAATCGCGAGATCTCGCTCTGAAATCTGTCCTGCAGAGAACTTGGAGACTATCTCCTGCCTCGTTTGAGACCTCTCGAGTGTGAAACCGTGATCAAGGTGCGAATCGACGAACTCATCGAATCCCTCTATTGCGCGCTGATTTGGGTCGCGTATGGTGCGCCGCGCCCTGGTACGCGTGCGCTTCTGCCACCAAATCACAAGCGGAACCGCGAGCAGGGCGATCGCCAAGGCGAAAAGGACTCGGAGGTACTTCCCGATTGTGAGCAGCCAGGTCAGGTCTAGCGAACCAGTGCCGGCGTCAGAAGATTTTGCCTTGCTCTGACTCGGTTTTGACTCCGGGGGCTGCACGGGGTCAACCGATGGTGGATTCACCTGTGTCACGTTCTGCGGATCTTGCTGACGATCGACGTCTGGCGCAATGGGATTCTCGAACTGCGGCGTCACGTCAACTGCGACCCACTGACCGTCGCTGCTCTGCACTTCAAGCCAAGCTGTGAGGTTTGCCCCGGTGCAGCGCCCGTTCTGACAAGGGCTAATTGAGCCAGCCTCAGCGCTCGTCAGGTTCGTACCAAGCACAACTCGAGAGTTGAAGCCGAGCTGATCAGCAAGCAGCATGGCAGCCAGCGCAAATTGCTCATCGTCGCCAACCGCTGCAACCAACTCGGCGTCACTCGCGGAGCCAACCTCGCGCTGCTTCTTCAGAAGGTCTGTGAACATCTGATCGATTCGAGCGGTTGAGTGGCCTGCGCGACTTGGCTCAAACTCGTAACCGGGCAGAGCTTTCATCCACTCAGGTGGCTTCGCTGAGTCAACACTCAGTGCGTGGCTGAGATAGCCCCGTGAGCGAAGTCGCTCAATGAGCTCGGCTAATCCCTCTCCGGAGCGATCAACCTTTTGCAGAGCCAGCCAATCCTGCAAGCTCTGTGGCACAAACGCAGGATCGATTCGCGGCTGTGTTTGGCCGGGCTTGAGATCTGTCAACGACTGTGCCTGAATACTCGCGGCTGTGGTTTGCAGAACGTACTCATCACCAGATTTGAGTCCGCCTTCAATCAGTTCAACGCCAGCCTCAAGGGGGTAGTTGTAGAAGAATCCATCAGCGAGTGCAATTTGGCGTTCGCCCGAGAAGTCAACCGCGAGCAGATTGGATGCTGTAGGGAGCCAAATACCCGTGAGCGCAGAAATTCTCACCCGGGTTTCGTCAGCTTCGTCTCTCCCACTCAGTAACGCTGGTGTGCGAGAAAACGTCGAGGCTGTGTCAGCATCGCTCGGCCCTCCGGTCGTCACGACCTGACCGTTGTACTCGGTCATCGTGGCAATGCGAATTCGATTGAGCTTCGAGGCAGCATCCACCTGAAAGAGTTCAGTGTCGAACAACTCATTGGTGAAGCTCGCACGATAGTTCGCGAGCGGACTCACTTCAGCCTGGATTTTGAGAGTCGGGTCGATCTGAACTCGGAGCACGTCGCGGGTTGAGTCAGTCATAATGGCTGGCACGATTACCAGCGCAGTACTGAGGCCGATTGCCAGGATGAGAATCGACGATGCGTAGCGCTTCGCGGCACCGACTTTCTGCACCTGACCAGCAGCAGTTTTCGTCAGTGCGCTGTCACGCCGGTACATCAGCCAAAGCAGGAGCGCGATGAACGAAACCACCGCCGCGATGATTTCGAGGGGAGCGCTGAGCGTCAAGCCTAGAATTCTCAGCGGACCCGAGGCATTACTGCTGCCGAAGCTGATCACGAAGATGAGTGGAATGAGTGCGATGAGCGCACCCAGCATCCACAGTTTCTTAGCTCGAAGTGCGACGGAAATTGCCGTGATGGGTACCACTAAAAACACGATGAACGCGGGTACAAGCGCTGTTTGATAACTACCAACCGGGAGCGAGAGCGTCAGCAGATCTTTCCACGCGGTAACCGGCGCGGTAATAAGTCGGCCAAAACCGGCAACGAATGTGCCCAAGTCTGCAAGAGCTGAGGGAATGGCGAGCGGGACGCCCAGCACGAGATAGAGAAGAGCCGTTGCAATGACAAGCTTCGCCGTGCTGATTTTCTTGAGTGCACCCACGAGTGCTATGGAGTTCGCGAGAATGAGCGAGATTCCAACCAGCCAGAGATAACTGGCAGATTGGTAGATAGGCCATCCGATTGCCGCTGCAATCACGAAGACCAGATTGAATAATGTCAGGGTGATGAGGTTCACTGCAGTGCACCTCGCAGCAGGAGCTGGCGCAAGTCAGCGAGAACTCCAATTCGAAGCATGGTGATTGATCCGATTTGCTGAACCCCGGGTGATGAATTCACATCACAAATGACGCACACGACACGAACATCTGGGCCGAATGCGCTGGTCGCGAGCGCTGCCTGCCGGTAGGTCAGCGTCGACCCCGACACCAGCACAACCAGCGAAGCATCGCGTCTAGAAGCTGCAGCTCGCGGACCGAGATGCTCAAGCGACACTGCTGAATCATCGGTCTGGATCAGGGTGAAGGAGTCAAGCGCGGATCGAACCGTAGCCGTTTTCAGGCTCTTCACTCGCCGGTCCTGGTGACCTTTCGAGGGTGAAGCAGAGTTCTCTGCCGCTGCCGTATTGCCCGTCGGGCTGACCAACACTTCGGTATCGCGTCCAATCGCGATGGCTTCTGTCGCAAGTGATGCTGCGGCGCTTACCGCGAGCTCAAGCTCCTGGGCGCTCAGAAATTCGGTTGGTGTCGTGGCGAGCAGAATCGCCAGTCGTGACCGTTTCGTTTCTTCGAACTGTTTTACCATCAGTGCGCCAGTTTTTGCAGTGGATTTCCAGTGGATGTGCCGCTGGGCATCTCCTGCCGTATAGGGACGCACCGCGTGGAAGGCGATGTCAGAGTCGACAATGTTCGCGGTGGGATTGCCGTCGAGATCTCTAATCAGCCCCACGGTTGATCCGGGCACACCGACGGTGATGGGATGCACATAGAGCGTATAGACCTTGGTGTCAGTTCTCGCCCGCCTGAGTAACCCAAGCGGGTCCTGCCGCACGCTGGTTGCCGGACCTATCTGCAACACTGCGCGTTTTGGCGTGGCAATCGCGCCGGAAACGGTGACCTTCGATTTCGGGCCGATGACTGGGATTCGCACCTGCACTATTCCTTCATCAACCACTACCTCGACTGTCGAGGGCAAAGAAGGTCTCAGTGACTGGTTATTGACGGTCACGTGCAACACCGCACCGACACCAACTCGAACCCGATCATTTTCAAGCTCTAGAGTGACCGCGCTATTGTTGCGGCCAAGAACATACGGCAGGGCAATCAGAAGCAGTATTGAGCCCAAGCCTGTAAGGACACCAAACTCGATGAGGCCCATTGAGAATGTGAGCGTGACTGATACCGCCGTTACAGCGAGCACGAACCAGCCGAGCGGTGTAACCGTTCGGCTGAGTGCTTGCCTCGCGGCGCGTAGCCTATTCACGCGCATCCTGACTCAAATTTACTTTTCTTTGGGTGGTTCAATTTCGAGCATGATTTGTCCAATCACCGCCTGGGAAGTCACACCGTCGAACTCAGCCTCTGGGTCAAGAACGAGGCGGTGCGCCAATACGGGCTCGGCAAGAGACTTGATGTCGTCGGGCGTGACATAGGTGCGACCTTTCGAGAGCGCCCACACCTTCGCACCGCGCAGCAAAGCCATCGCACCGCGCACACTTGACCCGAGTCGAACCTCTTTCGCAGTTCGGGTTGCCTCGATGATTCGACTCACGTAATCGAGAATGGTCGGCTCGACGTGTACCTCACGAGCCATTTCAATCATGGCTGTGACCTGTTTCGGCGAAATAACAGGTTCGACAATCGGCTTCGCTGCGGCGGTCGACTCTAGAATGCTCACCGTAGCGGCGTGATCTGGGTACCCGAGAGAGGTCTTCACCATAAACCGATCAAGCTGCGCCTCTGGTAACCGGTAGGTGCCCGCCTGCTCAATAGGGTTTTGGGTCGCCACCACGAGAAATGGTTTAGCCACGTGTCTCGTCTCACCATCAACAGTTACCTGGCCTTCTTCCATGACTTCGAGCAACGCTGACTGCGTTTTGGGGCTGGCACGGTTGATTTCGTCAGCGAGCACGACATTCGCGAAAATAGGGCCCGCATGAAAAACGAACTCCCCCTGTTTCTGGTCGTAAACGGTGATGCCTGTGACATCACCGGGCAGCAAGTCTGGCGTGAACTGGATGCGCGAATTGGTGCCCTTCATGGTGCTGCCCAGCGCGCGCGCGAGTGAGGTCTTACCGGTTCCAGGGACATCTTCGAGCAAGAGGTGACCTTCACTAATCAGCGCGGTGAGCGCGAGCTCTACGGTTCGACGCTTACCGATCAGCACCTTGCTCACGTTGCCGACGAGCGCGTCGAAGGTCTGCTCGAACCAATTTGCCTGTTCTTGAGAGATTGACATTGGGTTGCTCTTTTCTTAGGAAGTGTTCTGTTTCATCATGGCGTGCAATTGACGGTGTAAGGCGTAAGCCCGGTGGTTCCGACGGTATTGAAGCTGTATTTGCCGCGAACCTGAGTCGCTCCGGAAGGAATCGGATCGGCTGTGGTTGCGAGCGTCTGCCAGGTGCCACCATCAAAATACTGAACCTCACTGAAGCCACCGCTAATGCCAGATGCTGCCACCGTAGCGCTGAAGGCTGAGCCGACCGCACACGTCACTGCGCCGGCGGTGGCTGCCAAAGGCACCGCCGCGACTGAACTGGATGGGGGGATCTGCGCTTCAGCACTGCACTTTGTGGGGTCGCTGGTGAGGCAGAATTTCGCGGTCATCCCGGTAAATTCGGCGCCGAGCTTGTCATCGCCGTCGATTATGAGCGAGAACCCCGATGGCGGCGAACTGCCGTCGTTTCGAATAATCGAGTATTGTCCGTCAGCACTGCCGTCTCTGATGCTGTAGCTGTAACCGGTAGGCGCCGCTGGCGCTGAGAACGGGGTTGCCGTAATCGAATTACTCTCGGTCAAACCGAATCCGTTTGATACACAAGCTCGCACGGTGTATGCGACGTTCGAGCTGAGACCTGTGATGACGTTGCTCGTCGATTGCACCCCATCGTTCACTGTCGCTGAGAGCGAGCCGCCGCTCGAGGCCACTGAACAGCTCGCACTTCCACCAGCCTGGTGCGCGACATAGATAATTTCACGCGATCGGTTGCTGCCATTCATATCAACAGCGATGGGCGACACCGTGATGCTGTTCGCGTCGACCGAGACCACGTTCAAGTCGCCGAGAACGGGCAAGCCCGCCACACTGACTCCAACTGTCTGAGACGAACCAGAACTCGATCCGCCGTCAGGGGCTTCAAACTGGCTGAGCGGTGTCACCACGATTGTAGGGGTACTCACACCGAGCAGAACTGTCACTACCGTTCGCCCGCCGGTGCGCGTGACTTCCCCGCTTGCGCCGGAAACCGTGAAGGCTCTCACCTCTGCATCGTTGGTGTTAATTTCGAGCTGAACGGTGCCCTCTGTAGCACTGGTCTGCCCTGGAGTGTACGTCGGAGTCGCGATCACAGAATCGATGGTTGGTGCGCGGTAAGCCCAAGTTGTCAGTGTCGGATTCTGACCCCTCGACTCCCCTACCGCGCTCACCGACCGAGCCTCGAACAGTACTTGCTCGCCGTTCGTCAGACCACGTATCGCAGAGCAATCCTGACCACTCGGTCCGCACTCAGCAACTTTTTCGGCACCACGGTAAATCACGAACCCATCGAGTGCTGGATAGGCATTCGACGCATCTCCCGGGTTCACAGCGAGAGTCACACTGCTGTCAGCGAACGATTTGAGGGTCAAACTCGATGGCGACTGGGGGAAGCCTTGCAGGTCAAGTGTGACGCTGCCCATCCGATCACCGAGGCTCTGTCGCTCTTGCGCATCCTGAACCGTGAAATTTGCGGTGCACTGTGCACCCACCGCGGCTTCAGTCCAAGCTGCGCGCACCGAACCGCCTGCAACAGTGAAGGAAACGTTTGGGCACATCTCAGGTTGATCAACCGCAACCAACTTAAGCGCTGTGTTCGGGAGTGGATTCACCTCACCGGGTGCCCCAATAACGGAGATGTCACAGCTTGTTGCGTCAGCCATCGAACACCGCTGAGTGACCGTGGCTCCTTGCGGCAGAGTTGATGGGGCGGGCCCAACTCGAAGCGTAAGCGCAGCCGGTTTCACATCTTTATGACTCGTGACACTGACTGTGGCGGCTTGCTGTGCGCCTGGCTTCGCAGTGTCGGTTGCACGAATCGCTAACGTTGTACCGCTGAGCTCAGTGACAAAGCTTTCACCGCCGGGCTCCACCGCGAGTTGGAGTTCGGCCCAGTTTTCACCGCCGGTCCACTCCACCATCTGCTTGAGGTCATAGTTGATACTTTCGCCCGGGCTCACCGTGACCGCGGCTGGGCTCAGTTCGGGTTGTGGTTCATCGGCTTCGATCGCGATTGGCACGGTGAGATAGGTATAGACGTTCTGAGTCGCGAGTTTCACTGGCACCGTGCAGCTGTCATGCCACGGAGCACCCTTCCCCGCGGTGTACCTGATTTCAGTCCCCGAAATTGACTCACACTTCGCCTGCTGACGCACACCGCTTGAGCGAACCTCAGTCGCGTACACCTTGAGCTCCGAACCGGCGGGCGCGTTCACCAGACGCACCATATCGAAGGATACGGTTTCTCCCTCGCCGACCTTTAACTCGCTGAGCGTTGATTTGAGTGCCAGCCGAAGGTCGTCTTCGCCGGGAACTCTGAGAAATCCGTATGAGAAACGCTCTTCGCCGTCAAATCCAATGCCGCTGAGCTTGAAAGGAATCACCCTTGTCTTGTCGGGCAGCGGCCCGGAAATCGACCATCCAGCGGCGTTGATATCGACCGGGTTGCCCCAGAGGGTAAGTTTCAGCTCGGCAACATCTCCACTGAGCCAGCTCACTTTGCCACTCACAACATCAATACCTCGCGGAAACTTTTGCCGGGATTCAAGATCTAACACGGTGTCTGCAACAACGGGATTCGAGACCACTGCATCTCGGATAACCTTCACCACTATCAACCCGATAGCGGTGTCACCGTCTTCATTCTGAACGTTGTAGGTGAAGGATGCGTTACCGAGCACTGTGCCGGCAGCAAAGACCACTTGGTCATTTTTGACTGAGAGTATTCGTTTCTTGAGCTCGCCAAACTCTGCGGTATCCGGTGCAGCGTTTGGCGCGACTGAGACTAATTTCAGCGGGAGTCCTGCTGGGTCAACGTCGTTGAGAAGAGGCTCGACAACTACCGAGTTGTTGGCGCCAGCCTGCACTTGAACGAGATCTGTGTACACAACGGGTCGAGGGTCTAACTGCGCGTCTCTGACAGCTACCCGCACGCGGGCTACACCGGTATTGCCCAGTGAGTCTCGTACCTGGTAGTTGAAACTTACCTGGCCAGTGAAATCAATCTCGCTCGCGTATTCAAGAGCGGTGCCGTCAGACGAAATCACTGCCGATCCGTGTTCGGGCTGTGTCAGAACTTGATCAAGCACAACCGCATCACCATCTGGGTCGATGCCGAATGAATCGAATTCAATGCGAGCTGTTTCTCCGCTTAGAACTCGACCTGAAAGGGTTCTCGGTTGCGGCTTGCGATTCGCTTCGGCGCCCAACACTGTGACGGTGACGGTCGCGGTGTCGGCAAGCTTTGGATACCCCACAGTGTAGATGCGGTAGCTCAGTTCGTAAGTGCCTGCCTTCTTTGGCGCGAGATACCGGAGCAGGCGGCCGGATGCGAAGGCCAGGCTCTGCTCGTCAGCCGAATTGCTCACTGCGTTGGAATCGACAGCAATCATGGAACCCGCCGCAGCCGCATCATTCTCGAGCACCGGAATATCCACTTGGGCGCCGGCCCTCACCGTCAAGCGGTCGTCAACCGCAATTGGCGCCGCCGGAGACGCCGCCGGCATCAGCACGACTGAGACGAGTCCAATTGCGCTCTGCCCCGAAGAGACATCTACAATCTCGTATCTCACCTTGCCCAGAGAACCAGCTTCACCGGTTTCAGAGCCGCCACTAATTTTGAGGTATTGCTGCGAGAGAACATCAACGCCCATCATTGCATTCGGCAGGGGTGCCGGTTGTGCATCGCTGACCGAGAGTACGCGACCAGTTGGATTACTGACCCCAGCCAGAACATCTATGGTGACATCCTCTTGCGGCCACACAAACACACTTAGCGGGGTTGCCGTGAAGGTTGCCGTATCTGAAGCCTGCATAAGCAGTCGAACCAACCCAGTACGTTCAGACTCTTCATCACGAACGGTGTAACGAACAAGATATGAGCCTGCGGATGAGGCTTCAAATTCAAAACTTGATGCGTTCGAGTTGATCGTTGCTTTCGAGCGTTGAGAGTCGAGAGCCTCGACTGCCGTGAGCTCGGCATTTCCGGTAACCCCAGTGACGTGCTCCATTGGAAAAACCGTGAGCGCTTGGGCGATCACACCTGACACCGCGAACGACTTCACGACCAAAGTGGGTGACCCGGTCACCGAAACAGACAGCACCTTGGTGGCAGCTGCCATCCTGTCATCGGAGACTGTGACCTGCAGCGGAACACTCAGCTCTTGATTTGTGTTTGGGTCGGGATGACTGTAAATAACGTCACCCGATGGCTTGTATGTTGCGTTGCCAACGTCACCTTGGTTCTCTACGTTGCTCACGAACACCGGATCGCCATCCGGATCAACCCAACCCGAGAGGACGGGAACACTCACTGTTCCCCCGGGAGCCACCTCGGGAGTTGGCCATTGGGCGAGACAGTTCTCAACACCGCACCACACGGGTTCTCTATTGATGTTCTGTGCGACCACGCTGAGTGTGACGGTTGCGACATTTGAGTTCAAGCCATCGCTTGAGCTGCCATCAGTGAGTTGGTAGGTGAAAGAGGCAGAACCCGAGGCAGAGGGCGCTACCGTCACGACGACCTGCTGATTATTTTCGGCGAGCGCAATCGCGCCGAACGATGCAGGCAAGCCGGAAAGCGACTCCGGAAGAATGCTCAACACGTCTTCATTCGGGTCAGAATCGTTCAACATCACCTGCAGCGCGATCTGGCTATCTGCCCGAACGCCAAACGAATCGTCGACTGCCACCGGTGGCTTCGGGTCGATAACGCGGTCGGCCCGATCTTCATTTTGAGTCTGTGCTTTCGAATCGCTTTGATCACTGACCCATGACTGCGATGAAGCCACGAGAGCCCCACTCGGTATCTGCCAAACCCAACCGGATTTCGTATCGTTTAGGATTGCTCGGTCGCCACTGACGCGGAACTCGGGCAGTGGTTGGTCGCCAATATCTGCTCCTGCATATCCAAGTTTTTTCAGGCCCTTAGCGCTACTCCACAACGCTCCCGACGAATCGCCTTCACCGAGCCAGGCGGCATAACTCACCCCCGCCACAACGACGGGTGCAGCCGGTATGCCTGAAATCCGTGACGCTGAAACCAGCGTTTTCAGCTCTGCGTTGCCAGCGGTGAACGCGTACAGCCCACCGCTGTCAGCAATCAGGAGTTCAGCACCTGACAACGATGGTTTCTGAATTCGAGCCTGCCCGGTCACCGTTACTGAAATCGGCTTCGGACTACTCTCGCTGAAGATTCGTGACTTCGCCGCGTCGAGCAGAAACCATTCACCGCTCACCAGGCTGAGCTGAGCGTCTGCGGCTTGTGGAGCCTTTGTCAGCTTCGCCGCGTCTCCGAGCGCTGAGCCGTTCACATCGTATGTCTGGACACTCTTCTTGCTTGCCGAGTACGCCGCGATTTTGCCATTCGCATCCACCGCGACTGAAGTAACCGCGAACCCGACTCCGAAACTCACCTCAACAGGTGTGGCAGCCGCATCACCAAGTGAGGAGTAAAAAACTTTGCCGCGCTCTGTCAGGTAAACAATGTAGTCCCCCGCTGCGGAGATACTGCTCGTTCCCTGGGGAGTTCTCGTCATTGTCTCGGCCGCTGCTTTATCGAGTTCTTGAGGCATCGCGAGATTCACGTCAGCGAACGCAGCGTTGGCTTGTGTGAACACGAGAACCCGATTCGAACTTTGCACGAGCTGACTTGGGTTCTCTACCGGACGTACCGTGTCGAGTTCGCCCAGATCGGTATTCACGCGAGCATATCTGGTGCCTTCACCGGTCTGCAGTGCCCAAACACTCGCACTCTGCATCGGGGTTTGCTGCACTTCGTACCCAGGCCAAATAATCGCTGCGACCAGCGCCAGTGCCGCGACGACACTCACCGAGACAATCGAAATGATTGCTTTGCGTCTTTGATTGAGCTTCGCCAAGCTAACCACCCAGAACGAGCATGACAACAGCGAGCACCGCGGCAACTGCGCCCAAGCTCGCAATTATGACCGCCATTCGAGGCGAGATTTTTTGTTTCGCGGTTGAATTCGGCACATCATCAAGTGTGCGGCGTATCTTAACTGAGCCAGGTCTGGTATCGATCCTGGCAGTTCGACCTGCATGCCCTGTACTGATCTGACGTGGGATGCGACCGGTCACGCTGCTCGGCTGTGACATGCTGCGCATCGATTCTGTCACTGAGCGGTCGCCCAAAATCTCGAGCTCGGTTACTGCGAGGCCCAGTTGACGCTGCACCGCTTGGAGTTGCTGCCCGAAAATTTCTGCGGTGCTTTGTCTTGAAGCAGGGTCGTGAGACATTGCTCGGGCAAGCACTGCTTCAAGCTCGTCGGGGACGTCTTCTCTCCCAATGGGTGAATACTTTGCGCGGCGAATTCTGCTCTGCAGCTTTTCAACCGAGTTTTCGCCGACCCCTTCTCTCTCGAAGGGCGAGTGCCCGGCCAACAGAGAATAAACCGTCGCCCCGAGTGACCAAATGTCTGACGCGGTAGATCCCGCGGTCTGTTCGGTGACAATTTCAGGGGCCGCCCAGGGCACAGACATCGCCACTCGGTCATCGTCAATGCTGAAAAAGCGCGCTGAGGCAACGCCGAAGTCTGAGAGCACAGGTGCACCGGTCGGAGTTCTGAGGATATTCGACGGCTTGATATCGCGGTGCAAAATACCGGCGCGGTGCACTGTTTCTAGTGCACCTGCCATGCGAACCGAAACGTCAAGCACCTCTCCGATCGACAGGAGGTATTCACGATACGCAGTGGCGTATGAGTCTGGGCAGTACTCCATAACCAAATATGGTCTACCGTCAGTTGCTCTGCTGGCCTGAAAAACACTCAGTATGGCCGGATGCGCGCTCAGGCGCGCGAGCGCATCTGCCTCAGTCGCAAACATTTTGAGTTGATCGGAGTCGCCCGAAGCGTCGAGCATAACTTTGACCGCAACCTCTCGCTTCGGAAAATCTTGTTCGTAGAGGAAAACGTCACTGAAACCGCCCGTGCCGAGGGGTCGAATCGAGGTGAAACCGGAGATGACAGGTGGAACTGACGGCAGTCGTTTTGCCATGCACGCTCCAATCCTCAGAAGACCTCACGAGTAGGCGCATGAAAGGCACTCACTCCATCTCATTATCTGCGAGATTTCGCGGTTTTTTAGCTCTGCCACGCAGTTCTGGGGATACCCGGAGGTCACACACAGGTTGTGAAGTTAGGGTGCCGTAGCGCAAAAACAACGAGGGTCGCATCCCTACGGATACGACCCTCGTCTTGAACTGTGTAGCTTACTTAGCTGTAGTTCTCTGGATTGAACTCTTCGGTGTTGAAGCTCTCGAAATCGACGTACGAGAGGTCTCCATCATCGAAAGTGGTCTCCGAGCCGAACAAGCGAGCTGGGTAACGCTCTGCCTTCGCCTCTTCGGTAGGCTCAACGGTTGCGTTACGGTAACGGTCAAGACCGGTACCAGCGGGGATGAGCTTACCGATGATCACGTTCTCCTTCAGGCCGATGAGCGGATCGCGACGACCCTCCATTGCAGCCTGGGTGAGAACACGAGTCGTCTCCTGGAACGATGCAGCTGACAGCCATGACTCAGTCGCAAGCGAAGCCTTGGTAATACCCATAACTTCTGGACGCGCGGTCGCAACCTTCTTGCCTTCCAGCAGAGCCTCGCGGTTGATCTGCGTGTAACGCGAGCGATCTACCAGTTCACCCGGTAGAAGCTCGGTTTCGCCGTGATCAACAACGGTAACCTTACGAAGCATCTGGCGAACAATAACCTCGATGTGCTTGTCGTGAATTGGAACGCCCTGTGAGCGGTACACGCCCTGCACGCCCTCAACGAGGTACTTCTGAACCGCGCGCTCTCCTGGGATGTGCTTGCCGTTTTCGGTGGTACCGACCTGCAGAACATCCTTCGGATCAAGCGTTCCGCCGGTGAAGGGCTGACCGAGTTCGACATGGTCACCGTCTTCAATGATGAGGTGGGCACGCTTCAGAACCGGGTAGACCTTCTCTTCGGAGCCATCGTCTGGCGTCAGGATGATCTTACGGCTCTTCTCGGTGTCTTCAATCTTGATGCGACCCGCTGCCTCAGCAATCGCTGACGCACCCTTAGGAGTACGAGCCTCGAAAAGCTCCTGCACACGAGGCAGACCCTGGGTGATGTCATCAGCCGAAGCCGAACCACCGGTGTGGAAGGTACGCATGGTGAGCTGGGTTCCAGGTTCACCAATCGACTGAGCCGCGATGATACCTACTGCCTCGCCGATGTCAACGCGCTGTCCGGTTGCGAGCGAGCGACCGTAGCAGGTTGCACACACGCCGACTGCCGACTCACAGGTGAGCACTGAGCGAACCTTGATTTCGCGAACACCCGCAGCGACCAGTTCGTCAATGAGAACGTCACCAACGTCTGAACCAGCAGCAGCGATTACGTCACCCTTTTCGGTTGCCGCATCAGCAGCCAGGGTACGAGCGTAGACCGAGTTCTCAACGTTGTCGTCGCGAACCAGCACACCGCTTGCATCAGCTGCAGCGATTGGCAGGTCAAGACCGCGCTTCGTGCCACAGTCTTCTTCACGAATGATGACATCCTGCGCAACGTCAACGAGACGACGGGTGAGGTAACCCGAGTCAGCGGTACGAAGAGCGGTGTCTGCAAGACCCTTAC
>JALRLI010000139.1 GCA_023254555.1 Microbacteriaceae bacterium | reverse complement strand
GATACGCCGGGTCACGCCGACTTCGGCGGCGAGGTCGAGCGCACGCTCAAGATGGTCGACGGCGTGCTGCTGCTGGTGGACGCCAGCGAGGGCCCGCTGCCGCAGACGCGCTTCGTGCTCCGCAAGGCGCTCGAGCTCAACCTCAAGAAGGCCGTCGTCGGCGGGGTCGACCGGGTCTACGAGATGGGCCGGATCTTCCGCAACGAGGGCGTCGACTCCACGCACAGCCCGGAGTTCACGATGCTCGAGGCCTACGAGGCCTACGGCGACTACAACTCAATCGCTGATCTCACCCAAGAACTCATCCAGAACGCAGCCGCTGATGTGACCGGTGGAGGCCATGTGGTTACCTGGGCTGACGGCACCGAATTTGATCTCGGTGGTTCGTGGGATCGCATCAGTATGTACGAAACACTGAGCGAAGCTTCGGGCAAGAAGATCACCCCAGAAACCTCGGTGGCTGAGCTCAAGGCCATGGCTGACGCGGTTGATGTTGAAGTGAAACTTCCAAACCACGGCAAGCTCGTTGAAGAGCTCTGGGAACACTACGTCAAGGATGGTCTTGAACGACCAACCTTCGTGATGGACTTCCCGGTTGAAACCAGCCCGCTCACGCGTCACCACCGCAGCATCGAGGGTGTTGTTGAAAAGTGGGATCTCTACGTGCGCGGCTTCGAACTCGCCACCGGATACTCGGAGCTCGTTGACCCGGTTGTGCAGCGCGAGCGCTTTGTCGCTCAGGGTGCACTGGCTGCAGCGGGCGATGATGAGGCGATGCGGGTCGATGAAGAGTTTTTGAAAGCGCTTGAGCACGGCATGCCACCATCGGGTGGAATGGGAATGGGAATGGATCGTCTGCTGATGGCGCTTACTGGGCTTGGCATTCGCGAAACGATTCTGTTTCCGCTCGTCAAGTAGCTGTCGGCTCGCTCTCAGCGGGTATTGCTAGCATTACCGGTATGGAAAACTTCTTTGTCGCGGCACTCTGGGCCCTTCTGCCCACGGTTGTGCTCGGTGTTTTCTTCTACTTTCTACTCCGTTCGATTTTGCGAGCTGATCGCAACGAACGTAAAGCCTATGCAGACGTTGAGCGCGAAGAACGCGCTCGCTTAGGTCTGCCGCCAAAGGCGTAGTTCCTCTTTCGTCCATAACCCAGCGCCATTGCGGGCTCTACACCAGTTGCCGTCGCCTCTCACAAAAAGAGTTTCGTTGTAGCATCGAACCTAGGCGCACGGAGAGGAGTACCAGCTGATGCTCCTTGATTTCACGCTGCCTCAGGTGTGGGCAGGGCTCGTCTTCACGCTTGACCTCATTATTCGCATCGGTGCGATTTTCATCGTGCCGCGCAACAGACGCCCAACCTCGGGCATGGCCTGGCTGCTCGCCATCTTCTTTATGCCCTTCATAGGTACCATCCTGTTTCTTGTGATCGGTAGCAGACGACTGCCAAAGTCTCGACGGCGCAAGCAGGCAGAAGTTGATCGGCTGATTGCAGATATCTCAGCCCGCGCTGCCACCGTAGAAGAAGTCAGACCCGATATTCACGACCCAGCGCTT
>JALRLI010000138.1 GCA_023254555.1 Microbacteriaceae bacterium | reverse complement strand
AGACCAGGAAGAAAATCATTGCTCTCTACCTTACGCGAGTGAATCCCTCAGCTAGCCAACCAGTCGCTTCGTCCACTCGCCGCGATCGAGGTTGTCGGCGAACAATGATTTCACCCGAGCATGCGAGATTTTGGGATGGAACGGGCGTTCGTCAGATTCGCCATTCCCAACCAACTCTTCATGTAATTTTTCGCCGTGACGCAGCCCTGTGTACACGATTTCGATATCCTTACCGGATTGCTCGATCATCCGCTCTGCTACGTCAAGGATGCGCACGGGCTCGCCCATGTCAAGAATCAGTACCTCGCCCGAACGACCTACTCCGCCTGCCTGAATCACGAGCTGACACGCCTCAGGAATAGTCATAAAGAATCGCGTCACATCTGGATGCGTAATCGTGAGTGGGCCGCCGGCCTCAATGAGCGAGGTGAACGTTGGCAGCATGGAACCACGGCTACCAATGACATTGCCAAATCGAACCGAAAGATACCGCTCGCCCGTTTTCTCGCCGAAACCTGCGGTGAGCTTTTCAGCAACGCGTTTCGAGTGCCCAAGAACACTCGTCGGGTTAGCCGCCTTGTCAGTCGAAATATTTACGAAGGTAGTCACGCCCACTTTGGCTGATGCCTCGAGCACGTTGAGCGTGCCGAGCACATTGGTCTTCCACGCCTCTTCGGGATATTGCTCGAGCATCGGCAGATGCTTCAACGCTGCGGCGTGAAACACGACCGTCGGACGGCGTTCTTCGAATATCGCCGAGAGCGCATCAACGTCACGGATGTCGGCGAGCACAACATCCTTGGTGTCGAGCAGCCCGTGTTTGTGAACAGAGATTTGACTCTGCTGCAGACCGGTTTCATCTCGGTCGAGCATGATCAGCTCTGCGGGCTGAAACTGCACCAGCTGCCGGCACAGCTCTGAGCCGATTGACCCGCCTGCACCGGTCACCAGAATTTTCGCACCGTGTAAGTACTTGGCAATCGACTCTTGCTCGAGTCGGACGGGATGCCGACCGATGAGGTCTTCGATGCTGATTTCTCGCAGATCTCCAAAAGTGGAAGGCTGATCGAAAATCTCTTCAAGCGGCGGCAGAACGAGCACACGCAAACCAGCAGGCTTGGCAGCATCATTCACTCGGCGCATCAAGCTCGCGTCAGCGAACCCGATACAAACCATCACCGTCGTTGCGCCAGCTTCACGAGCGACTTCAGCAAGATTATCGATGCCACCCTGCACTCGAACGTTACGCACTGAGTAATTTTGTTTCGCTGGATCATCATCGAGTATCGCAATCGGAATAAAGTCAGAGGCCGCATCTGTGAGTAGTCGCTGCACAGTGATTGTGCCGACATACCCAGCACCGACGATAATGGTTCGCTGGGCGCTGGCTCCGGGCTTCAACCTCGCCTCACCGATGGCGCGTGAGAGGTAGCGCACCATCCCCATCAGTGTGAATGCGATAGGAGACGCGATTATCATCGTCGATCGAGGGATGCCCCAACTGTAGCCAGCGATAAACACCAAAATGAAGTCGATTGCAGTGATGGAGACAGTAGCCAAGAAGAGCGCTCGAACCTCATCCGAACTGCCAACTTTGAAACG
>JALRLI010000137.1 GCA_023254555.1 Microbacteriaceae bacterium | reverse complement strand
ACTGGCACGAGTGAGGTGGCGCTCGCCGGCTATCACTCCGACGAGATTCTTGACCTGTCGGATGGCCCACTCCGGTATGCCGGTTGGTCAACCTGTTACCGCCGCGAAGCCGGTTCGCACGGCAAAGACACGAAGGGCATCATTCGAGTTCACCAGTTCAACAAGCTGGAGATGTTTGTGTACACCACGCCAGAGCAGGCTGAGACCGAGCACGACCGACTGGTCGCATGGCAAGAATCGATGCTGCAGGCGCTTGAACTCAGCTATCGCGTGATTGATGTCGCTGCTGGCGATCTCGGCTCAAGCGCCGCTCGCAAGTTCGACATCGAGGCGTGGGTACCCACTCAAGAAACCTTCCGTGAGCTCACCTCAACGAGCAATTGCACGGGCTATCAAGCCCGACGGCTGAATACTCGTTACCGCGGCGAAGACGGCAAGACCGCTGCCGCGGCAACACTGAATGGCACACTCGCAACCACCCGCTGGCTCGTTGCTCTGCTCGAGACACACCAGCGTGCTGACGGGTCGGTGCTTGTTCCTGCAGCGATGCGGCCATACCTCGGCGGGCTCGAAGTGCTCGAGCCCGTATCCAAGAAATAACCGCAGTGACTCGTCGCCTGGTAGCCCTCGATCTCGATGGCACGGTGCTCCACGAAGACATGCGTATCGACGACGATCTCGTCGCTGCAATTCGGCAGACGTTCGATGACGGGCACGAGGTTGTTATCGCCACCGGCCGCTCGGCTGACGCGACGCTCCCGATTATTGAGCAGCTGCGTATAAGGCCCGAGTGGGTGGTGTGTTCGAACGGGGCCGTAGTTTTGAAGAGGGATGCCCTTGCCGATCGAAGCTATCGACGTGAGTACGTTGAAACCTTTGACACGACCGACGTGCTCACGCGCATCCGTTCGCATCTGATCACTGCCCGCTACGCAGTCGAAGATGCCGAGGGATTCTTTCGATTCACCGCTCCCCTGCCAGATGACACTCTTGGACAGCGCAAGGCAGAAGTCACCTTCGATGAACTGCTCGGCATTCAAGCGACTCGAGTGGTTGTGGTGTCGCCCGACCACGAGCTTGAAGAGTTTCTCGCGGTCGTCGAGCAGATGGGCCTGAGCCATGTTTCGTATGCCATCGGATGGACCGCTTGGCTCGACATCGCTCCCGAGGGAATCACGAAGGCAACCGCGCTCGAGCGGGTTCGCGAGATCACCAGCATGCCCGCCGACAGCGTGTTGGCAGTGGGGGATGGTCGCAACGATGTCGATATGCTGCGATGGGCCGGCCGGCACGGGATTTCGGTCGCAATGGGGCAGGCCTCTGAAGAAGTGAAGGATGCCGCAAATCAGGTGACCGACTCGGTTAGCCAAGGCGGCCTGCTTCGGGTGCTGGAACGAGAGATTCTCGGCATCCGCTAGAATCATCTGGTGCGCTCGTCGCACTGGAGGGCTGTCCGAGCGGCCGAAGGAGCTAGTCTTGAAAACTAGTGGGCAGAAATGTCTCGTGGGTTCGAATCCCACGCCCTCCGCCATTGGGCCCGATGCATAGGCAGGTCATGAAGATCTTCACGCGCCGACGTCGCGCAAGGCGTCTGGAGAAGGAGCTCGGAACCGGGCTCTGGAGGCAGGCTCATGACCGCTATGTGCGCGGCCTGGATCGGTATCACCAGATTCTGGAAGGAATCGAGGATGAT
>JALRLI010000136.1 GCA_023254555.1 Microbacteriaceae bacterium | reverse complement strand
AAGTAGAACTCTGAGTGCGCAGACTGCCAAATCATGAAGTCGCTCAGCCGCTGCTCCCCCGAGGTACGAATCACAAGATCAGGGTCAGCCTGCCCGCCGGTATAGAGGTGTTCGCCGATGAGTTCGGGAGTCAGAATGTCGGCGAGCGAGTCAAGGTTGCCGCCTGCCGCTTGGTGCTCATCGATGATCGAGTGCACAGCTGAGGCGATTTCTTTGCGGCCACCGTATCCAACCGCAAGGTTGATGTGCAGCGTGGGTGTTTCAGCGTTGTGTGAGCTGCCCGGGGCTTCTGCTGCTTCGAGTGCTGCGACGAGCTCGGCCGGTAGTGCATCCTTCGAGCCGACGTGTTGCACGCGCCATTGTGGATTCTTCGCAAGCTCAGCAGCGAGCGCGGCGATTATCTCGAAGAGCTCCTGAAGCTCAACGCTGTCCCGGTTGCTCAGGTTGTCACTGGAGAGCAGGTAGAGCGTCACAACGTCGATCCCGGCTTCTTCGCACCACCCGAGAAACTCTGGCACTTTTTGTGCCCCGGCGCGGTGACCAACGGAGGCCCGCTCAAGCTGCCGCTGCGCCGCCCAGCGCCGGTTTCCGTCGACGATGACGGCAACATGGTGCGGGATGCGCTCCGCAACAATTTGGTTGCGGAGCCTTCGCGCGTAAAGGCGATAGAGGAGACCTGTTTTTGGCGCAGACTTGCGCGATTCGGCCTCAGAGAACATAGTGCTAGCGTATATGCATTCAACGTCCAGCTAGCTGAAATAGGCTCGGGATATGCAACCCGATTCGCTCGCAATTCCGCTTCACGAAGACGCAGTCGAGTTCGACGCGAAACCGAGCGAAGTTGAGCACAAGCCAAAGTGGCGTGGTTGGATTCACGCCGGCACATTTCCGGTAACCATCGCTGCTGGCATCGTGTTGATTACCCTCGCAGAGGGCGCACTGGCGAAATGGGCATCCGCTGTGTTCATGCTCACAAGCATGCTGCTTTTTGGCAACTCAGCCCTCTATCACCGCATCAACTGGTCACCCAAGGTGAAGCGCATTCTCAAGCGCATCGACCATGCCAACATCTTCTTGCTTATCGCGGGAACCTACACCCCAATCGCGCTGCTCGCGCTGCCGCTCGATAAAGGCTTGATTCTGCTCGCGGTTGTCTGGGCAGGTGCACTACTGGGCATCGCGTTTCGGGTTTTTTGGATCACCGCGCCCCGATGGCTTTATGTTCCGCTCTATGTGCTGCTGGGATGGGCGGCGATGATGTACCTCGTCGACATCCTGAATGCGAACGCCGCAGCAATGATCCTCGTACTCGTTGGCGGCGTAATGTACACACTCGGCGCCGTGGTCTACGGCATCAAGAAACCGAACCCGTGGCCAGGGCACTTCGGATTTCACGAAATCTTTCACACCCTCACAGTGCTCGCATTCTTGTGCCACTGGACGGCCGCGCTACTGCTCGCGCTGAACCCTTACTATCTCCGCTAAGCGGGTGGCCCTCAGGTGACGAGCGGCGCAAACATCACTAGGCTTGCGACCAAGTAGTCGAACTTGAGTTCTTTACTCGTAGCTCAGGGAGGTGAGCGCGGTGGCAAGTCGAGGAAGTCGAATCGTGGTTGCCGCGTGGAACTTTTTCGTCAACGTCGTTCCTGGAGACACCTACACCCTGATGATTGCGTCAAGCGGAACCGGTATG
>JALRLI010000135.1 GCA_023254555.1 Microbacteriaceae bacterium | reverse complement strand
GTCGCATACAGCGGCGTGCGGCTCCGATAACCTGCCGGGGTTTCGCCGAGCGCGCGACCCCAGAGCGCGAAGCCGAGAGCAACGGCGGTAACGAGCAGTGCGATGCCAACGGTTGCGGATCTGGTGAGGGCGAGGAGAAGTGCACTGAGGCCGATCCAGAACCAACCCTTAACTGGCCGCACATCTTTATTTGCGAGCTGCAGTCCGAACACGATGAGGCCGAGCAGGGCCGTGAACCCGAGTAATACGCTGTTGCCGAACAGGCCTTGGATGGGGCCGAGGTCGAAGAGTTGGTTTCGGCTCCACATGAGTAGCTTGAGGGGTTTCTCGTCAGCGGCGGGGGCATTTACCCACCAGATGTAGACCGGGTAGCGAACGAAGATCGAGACAATGAGCTCGAATAGCAGCGAGCCGAGTAACAGGTAGCGAAGCGATGTGGCGAGTGCCTTGAAGAACTCATCCCAGGTGAGGGAGAACGCGAGAAAAACAGCGACGAGAGTGGTGGCGAGCTGAATGAAAGTGCCGAGTGCCGACTCTGGTCGGTAGACAGACCACGAGATTGAGAGGATGGCGAAGCCGAGAAAGGCGAGCAGAGACTTGGGCAGGTTGTGCCAGCGAAGGCTTGCGGGCTTCAGACGGATGAGTGCGATTGCCGAAGCAATCACGATAAGGCCGCTCAGAATTCCGAACGCCCACCAGCCAATAAGGTTGCGCACTGCGACCCCGCCGATTGTGTCGATGAGTGCGACAATCGCGAGAGCGCTGATCGCAAGGCGAGACTTTGAAGCAGCCGCGGGTTTCAGGTCGGTCACACTCTGTAGTGTAGTTGCGTGTTCATCTTTATTAGCAATGTGGCCCGCGAGTACGCGTGGGGTGACACTGCGGCAATTCCGCTGATGCTCGGTGAAGATGCAACCGGTGAGCCGCAGGCTGAGCTGTGGCTCGGAACACATATCGATGACCCAGCGGAGCTTCAGCACGGGACTCAAAAAGCGACAACCTTGCTTGACCTTATTCAGGGCGATGTCGACAAGTACGGGGTGGATGGCGCTGGGCTGCCGTTCTTACTGAAGGTGCTCGGTATTGGCCAGCCGCTGTCGGTGCAGGCGCATCCAAATAAGCAGCAGGCGGTTGAAGGGTTTGAGCGCGAAAACGCGCTGGGTGTTGCACGCGAGGCGGCCGAACGCAATTACCGCGACCCGAATCACAAGCCCGAGGTGGTCGTGGCGCTGAGTGATGACTTCGCCGCGCTCGCCGGGTTTCGGCCGCTGTCTGCGGGTGTTGCTGACTTGCGTGCGATGGCTGCGTTCGGTGGCGAAAGCGCTGAAGCGCTCGGTGATCTGGCCGACTGGATTTCAGCTGGTGTAGCGACACCGGCATCCTCGAAGTTGCGTGACGCCGAGGTGCGAAGCCAAGTCATGAACTGGATCTTCGCCGGCAGTGACGCTGTGGCTGAAGCGCTAGAAGCGCTCGCTGGCTCGCTCGGCGGGCTTGCGGATGAGCGGCGGGCTCGCGTACTTCGTGAACTTCTTGAGCTGCATCCCAACGACCCGGGCGTACTGGTGTCGCTGCTGATGAACCTGGTGCACATCGATGCTGGCGAGGCCCTGTATCTGCCACCGCAACACATTCACGCCTACCTCAGTGGCGTGGCAATCGAGGTGATGGCCTCGTCAGACAACGTGCTGCGTGCCGGCCTGACCG
>JALRLI010000134.1 GCA_023254555.1 Microbacteriaceae bacterium | reverse complement strand
TATCTGGTCGGAGTGTGCTACCCGACCTCAAATTCGCAGTCGAGCATTTTCGCGGCAAAGCTGTTGCCCTCAGGCGCGCTCGATTCGACGTTTGGCACGAGCGGCCAAGCCTGCGTGAATCCGACAAATCCTTCACTCCTCGATGCCGTCTACTACACCGGTATCGCAGTGCTGCCCGATGGCAGCAGCCTGCTCTCGGGCGAAATCACGCTGTTCAACGGAAGCCTCGTCACCCGACTCACCCCCGCCGGAGCCATCGACACGAGCTACGGAAACCCATCAGTCTTCCCCGGTTCGACGCTGTATTTTCCCGCTACCAACCTCGCCCTCTCAACCGCCGCCACTTTCGCGAACAACAAATTCACGGTCGCAGGCTACGGCACGAGCGGCCAAGGTAATTTCGGCACGCTCGCCCAGTTCGACACCGCACTCACCCTGCAACAACCCTTCGGCAATGCCTCGAGCGGAATCGTCGAAGTGCGCCAGCAATCAACCGGCACAAAACTGCTCGATGTCACCGCAGCCTGCAACGGCGATCTCTACACCGTGGGTAACTATGTCGCCAGCCAGTCTTCTGATCAGGGCATTTTGGCTGCGTTCGCGTCAACCGGCACGCCTCTCACGGGCTTCGCCTCAACGGGTCAAACCACCCTCAGTGTGCCGGGCGCAGTCACCAACATTTCAGTGGCACTCGATGGCGGCACGAAAGCTGTGGTCGCCGGTTTCGCAACGTTGAGCACCCAAGATAACCCCCGAGAATCGTTCATTGCCGTCTACGAAACCCCGAATCAGGGATGCCCGAACCACCCGACCCCCGCAGACCCAACCCTTGCAGCCACCGGCAGCACCAGCGGCTCGACTGCGCTACTCCTCTTCGCGTCGATCGCTGTACTGGGAGTTGGCCTCAGCTTGTGGCGGCTGCGCGTGAGCTCCGGCCTGCGGCTTGCGCGGTTCTGACTACTGAGCAGCCTCGCCCAGCTCATACCGCGCGAGCGGTTCTCCCCCGTCGTATTCGAACAGCTCCATCGCGACCGCACTCGCAATATCTTGACGCACACCCGAGACGGGTCGCGTGTTCTCATCAGATGGCCACCACCTGGAGAAAAAGTGAGTCGTGCTCGAAAAGCTCAACGCGTTCCTTGAGCGGTTCTTTGGGTTGGGTTAGCGGCCCGAGCCTATGAAGTGCTAGCTCTCGAGCCAGTTTTCGAAACGAAGCCCGGGCACGCGGGCGAATTCTCTGGTGTTGTTCGTGACAAGCACCATGCCGCGACATCTCGCTTGGCCCGCGATGAGCAGATCGTTTGGGCCAATCATCTGCCCAGTGCGGTGCAAATGCGCGCGGATGTCTGCAACGTGCGCAGCGTCACGCACTGAAAAATCAAGCGGTTCCAGTAAGGCGAACAGGTTCATTACGTTCGCGCGAACCAGCTCGGGTTGCCTCGATTTCTCAGCGCCATACAGCAATTCTGACGCGACAATCGGCGACAGCATGAGGTCGCCTTGATTCCGCGCAAATCGCTCAACGAGAGCGCCCGATCTCGTGCGATCAAGGTGAATCAACACATCCGAATCAACGAGGTGCTTCACGATGTTGCCCACTGCTCTGGCTCGTCGAGCGAGACGAGTTCATCGCGGTCGATTGAAAAATCATCTGGAAGCTTCGGTGCGTTCGCAGCCCACCACTGCCAGCTCTTGCCCTTCGGCACAATCACGCGGGCATCGCCCTGCACCAGAATTTCGACCTCAGTCACCTCGGGCGAAAACGCTACCTCTTTTGGCAGCCGAACCGCTTGGGTCGTGTTGTTCAGAAATAGCTTGCTGGTACCCATGGCACGCTCCTTGTATATGTTGTGAGTATATACATGAACGAGTGAGGATTGCATCGCTCAATTCTGGCGAACACTCCAATAGAGTGGTGTGAGTTATGAACAGGCTTGAACACGATCGCACTATCACGATGCGGC
>JALRLI010000133.1 GCA_023254555.1 Microbacteriaceae bacterium | reverse complement strand
CGATACGAGTGGATTGCTGCTGCTCACGAACGACGGCGATCTCGCGCATGTGCTGGCGCATCCAAAGTTCGGCGTCGAAAAAACCTACATCGCCAAAGTTCGCGGTCGCGTGAAACCCGCCACCCTGAGTGAGCTCAAGCGGGGCATCGAGCTCGACGATGGTGCGATTGCGTGTGATGCCGCACGACTTCTGCCACACGGTAAGTCAGCCGAGGCCGGTGCCGCCGCGAGTTCACTCGTTGAGGTGACTCTGCACAGCGGCAGAAATCGCATCGTCAGGCGAATGCTCGACGCGGTTGGGCATCCGGTAATCGAGCTCGTTCGCAGGCAGTTCGGGCCGCTGCACCTGGCAACGCTCAAGGTGGGGCAGATGCGCGAGTTGACTAGAGTAGAACGTGAAGAACTTCTCACAATCGCCAGCCAGCAGAAGCCAGAACGATGAACAGCACCCACCACGAACACGGTTTCGCTGCGCGCACCCAGGGTTCGGTTCGTATCGTCGGCACTGGCCTGCTCGGCACGAGCATCGGGCTGGCGCTTCGTGAGCTCGGGGTCGACGTCATTCTTGCCAATCATTCGCCAAAATCGCTTAATCTCGCACTCGAATACGGTGCCGGTCGGGTCGCTGAGCCGAGCGATATGCCCACCTTGGTTGTGGTGTGTGTGCCGCCAGATGTGACGGCAGAGGTTGTTGCCGAAGAACTTGCCACGTTCCCTGACGCAATCGTGACTGAGGTTGCCAGTGTGAAATCGGCTGTTTTGAGCACGCTTCAGGCCGCTGGAGTCGACCTCTCACGCTACGTTGGATCGCATCCGATGGCTGGGCGAGAGCGCGGCGGGGCGATTATGGGGCGAACAGACCTTTTCGTCGGACGACCCTGGGTGATTTGCAGTGACGAAGCAGTCGGTGAGAACTCAGCTGTACGACAGGATGCGCTCGACGCTGTCGAAGCGCTCGCCTCAGACCTTGGCGCAACGCCAATCACGATGACCACGCACGAGCATGATGAGCGCGTGGCGCTTGTTTCGCACCTGCCACAGGTCATGGCGTCGCTCACTGCCGCGCGGTTAGTTGATTCAGTCGACGATGTGTCACTCGCAGGGCAGGGCTTGCGCGACACCACCCGAATCGCAGCAAGCGATCCGGCGCTCTGGGTGCAAATTTTGAGTGCGAACAGCGCCGAAGTGGTCAAACTGCTGAAGAAGCTTCGGGAAGACCTCGAGCAGACGATTGAGGCACTCGAAACGGCCAGCGACCCAGAGTCGCAGGCGGCCATCGTTGAGCTACTCGCGCGTGGCAATGAGGGTGTTTCGCGCATCCCCGGAAAACACGGTTCAGCTGCGAGATTTACGAGCATCACGGTTGCAATCGATGACAAACCAGGTGAGCTTGCCCGCCTGCTCACCGAAATTGGCGAGCTTGGCATCAACCTCGAAGACATGCGCCTCGAGCACTCACCCGGGGCCCAAATTGGGTTTGTTGAGCTGGCGGTATTGCCGGCGGCAGCTGAAAAAGCCACAACTGATCTCACCGAGCGCGGTTGGAGTATTCGATGAGTGAACCAATCTTCGTCGGCATCGACGGCCCAGCAGGCAGTGGCAAGTCGAGTGTGAGTAAAGAGGTGGCTCGCCGCCTCGGCTTCGGCATGCTTGACACGGGTTCGGCGTATCGCGCGCTTGCTGCAACAGCCCTGGCTCGTTCGGTCGACCTTGACGATGAAGACGCAGTGATTGACGTGCTCAACGATTGGCAGCTGACGATTGCGCTCGACCCCGACAACCGCAAAGTCACCGCAGACGGGGTTGATGTCACCGAAACCATTCGAGAGCCTCGCATTAGCGCATCCGTCAGTCAGGTGGCGCGAGTTGGGCAGGTTCGCACCACGCTCAATGAGCTATTTAGAAGTACCGTGGCGAATTCGGGGCTGCCCGGTGTGGTCGTCGAGGGGCGAGACATCACCACGGTGG
>JALRLI010000132.1 GCA_023254555.1 Microbacteriaceae bacterium | reverse complement strand
CGGCGGGTTGTGGCTCGCGGTGATCATCACGCCCGCGGTCGCGTTGAGCTCGCAAACTGCGAAGGCCAGGATCGGAGTCGGCACGGGCCCGTCGAGCAACGTAACCGAGAGGCCGGCGCCCGCAAAGACCTGCGCTGCTGCGAGAGCAAATTTGCGCGATGAAAGCCGAGCGTCAAACCCGATGACGATGCTCGGCCGGTTCGCTCGGCTAAGCAGGAACTGGGCGAAACCAGCGGAAGTCTGCACCACAACCTTGGTATTCATCATCGAAGAGCCGGCACCGACCTCGCCACGAAGTCCCGCGGTGCCGAAACGAAGGCGGCCCGAGAACCGGCGGCTGAGTCCTTCTTCATCGCCGCGATCAACCAGAGCCACGAGCTCAGCAACGGTTTCGGGGTCGGGGTCGTCGCGCATCCACTCACGCGCAGCGGACACCAGTTCGTCGGTGGACCGTTCGGCGGTCAAGCGAAGAGTTCCTCACACACCACAGCGAGGAGCGAGCTGAGGGTATCGACTGCTGCGTGGCCTGCGGCGAGCACCTCGGCGTGATCGAGAGGACCGGCGAGCCCGGCGGCCAGGTTGGTGATGAGCGAGATGCCAGCCACCTGCATCCCAGCCTCTCGAGCGGCTATTGCCTCGAGTGCGGTGGACATGCCGACCGCATCTGCACCGATGCTTCGCAGATAACGAATCTCTGCAGGAGTTTCATAGTGTGGCCCAGGAAGCTGGGCGTAGACACCTGAAGCGATTCCGGGCACGCGGGCCTCAACCCGGGCGCGAAGTTCACCTGAATAGAGGTCGGTGAGGTCAACGAAGCGAGCTCCCTTGAGCGGTGACGTGGCAGTCAGGTTGATGTGATCGGCAATCAGCATCGGTGAGCCCTCTGCCAAGCCGTTCCCGATTCCGCCGGCACCGTTCGTGAGCACAATCGAGCGGGCGCCAGACGCAGCGGCAACGCGAACACCGTGCACCACAGCATCCACACCGTGACCCTCATACAGGTGTGTGCGACCGGCGAGCACGAGTACGCGTTGGCCCCCGGCCAGCTCGACCGCCTGCAGCATGCCGGTGTGCCCCTCGACGGCCGAAGCTCGAAAGCCCTGAATCTCGTGAGCCGGAACGCTCGCCACAACCGTGCCGAGCCCCTCGATCGCACGTGACCAGCCGCTACCCAGTGTCAGCGCAGCATCGTACGAGTCGATGCCGGTGAACGCAGCCAACTCGGCAGCAGAAGCCGCTGCAAGAGCGTATGGATCACGGCCGTCAACAGAACTCATACGCTCTACCCTACGAGCATTCGGCCACCCGTGTGGGTTCGTTAGACTGAAACCGTGTCGAGCGAATTTCAGCGCAAACAGCGCATAGTTGTTATCGGTGGCGGGCCTGGCGGCTACGACGCAGCTCTTGCTGCCGCGCAGCTCGGTGCAGAAGTCACCCTGATTGAGCGATCTGGCATCGGCGGGTCTGCGGTGATGACCGACGTCGTGCCATCCAAGAGCCTCATCGCTACCGCAGAGGCTGTGCTCGCGGTCGACGACTCTGACGAGCTCGGCGTGCAGTTCTTCTTGAGTGACGACACCGGCTCGCCTCGTAAGCCACACGTGCGCGTGAACCTCGACGCAATCAACAAGCGACTGCTGAAGATGGCGATGGCACAGTCACAAGACATGTTCGACACACTGAATCGTGAGGGCGTTCGAGTTATTGACGGAAACGCTCGAATCGAAGGCTCGAACTCGGTCGTGGTGTCGTCGGTAGCGGGAGACCCGAAAACCGATTTTGAGCGCGTGGATGCTGACACCATTGTTGTTGCGGTGGGTGCGACTCCGCGCATCCTTGATACCGCGGTTCCCGACGGTGAGCGCATTCTCACCTGGACGCAGCTTTATAACCTCACCGAGCTTCCCGAACACATGATCGTGGTGGGTTCCGGTGTCACAGGTGCAGAGTTTGCTTCTGCCTACAGCTCATT
>JALRLI010000131.1 GCA_023254555.1 Microbacteriaceae bacterium | reverse complement strand
CATAGCCGCCTTCCCACTTCATAGCCGATGCCACCATGTCATCGATGAGACGGTGCTCGTAGGTCAAACCCGCTGCTTCGAACTCGTTCTTGAATTCGGTGTCGTACACCTCTTGGAAGATATCTTTGAAACGACCGTCATACGCTTTCAAAATTGTGTTCTTGGTCGAAAGATATACGGGGTACTTACGTGAGAGCCCATAGTTCAGGGATGCGCGCGCAAAGTCACGAATCGAGTCGTCAAGGTTGTACTGCACCTGCGCAACACCATTTCCAGGAGCGTGGTACACCTCAAATTTCTGTGGCTCTGACCCATCATCTGGGGTGAACTGAACGGTGAGCACGCCTTCGCCGGAAAAGCGGAAATCCGTTGCACGATACTGATCACCGAAGGCGTGACGGCCGATGATAATGGGCTTGTTCCAGCCAGGAACCAGTCGAGGAATGTTTGAAATGATGATGGGCTCACGGAAGATAACGCCGCCAAGAATGTTACGAATGGTGCCGTTCGGGCTCTTCCACATCTGTTTGAGCCCGAATTCTTCAACGCGAGCTTCGTCAGGGGTGATGGTGGCGCACTTGACGCCGACACCGTGCTTCTGAATGGCATGAGCCGCATCGATCGTGACCTGGTCGTTGGTCTTGTCGCGATACTCAATACCGAGGTCGTAGTACTCAAGGTTGATATCGAGATAAGGAAGGATCAACTGCTTCTTGATGAAATCCCAGATGATTCGAGTCATCTCGTCACCGTCGAGCTCAACGACGGTTCCAGCAACCTTGATTTTTTCCAAGACATCTCCCGATTGTGTTTGGGGGTGTGGGGTAAAAAGCTGACCGGGTCTGGTCAAATTGAATTCTAGCTGAAATGTTCATTTTGTTCGACGTCAAGATAAATGTGGACGGTTGAACTTTGAGAGAGAGCCGGTAGCCTAAGGGTATGAGCACTCTCAGAATCGAAGAACTTTCGGCATCCACAATTGTGGCGGTCAACGCACTGAGCCTGAAACCGGGTCAAGAGCAGTTCATCACTCCAGCATCCTATGCAGCCGCGGCCGCTGTCACCCCACTCGATTCTGCATGGCAGCGTGTGTTACTCGACGGCGATCAGGTTGTCGGCTTTGTGCACGGAAACTTTGATCCCGACAATGCTCACGAGGAATTCCGCGCTTGCCTGTGGCGCATCAATGTCGATGCAAGCGCACAGGGTCGAGGCGTTGGCCGATACGCGGTGGATGCCTTACTCGCAGAAGCCAAGCGCCGCGGTGTAAACCGTGTGACCGTGCTCTGGGAGCGCGGCGAACAAGGGCCTGAAGAGTTTTTCCTGCGTATCGGCTTCAAGCCCGTCGGTGAAACCCCTTACGGAGAGGTAATTGGCGCAATCGACGTCGATTAGTGGAAGAAGTGGCGTTCGCCGGTGAAGTACATCGTGACGCCTGCTGCGGTTGCTGTAGCGATAACTTCTTCGTCTCTCACCGATCCACCTGGTTGAACCACCGCTTTAACGCCGGATTCGAGCAGCACCTGCAATCCATCCGCGAATGGGAAGAAGGCATCTGAGGCTGCGACGCTTCCGGTCGCTCTCTCCCCCGCGCGGTTGACAGCGAGGTGACATGAGTCAACTCGGTTCACCTGCCCCATACCGACACCAACCGAAGCTCCGTCTTTCGCAAGCAAGATTGCGTTCGACTTCACGGCTCGACACGCTCGCCAAGCGAATTCAAGATCACGTAGCGTCTCTCGGTCGGCAGGGCTTCCCGAAACCAGCTGCCACTGAAGCGAACTGAAATTCTCGAAGACATCCGGCTGCTGCACGAGTAGTCCACCTGAAATTTGGCGAATCTCGAGCGCATCCCGACGATAATTTGCCGGGAGCTTCAGAAGCCGCAGATTCTTCTTCTGAGTGAGAACACTGAACGCTGCGGCACTGAAAGCTGGAGCGACTATCACCTCAGTGAAAATGTCTTTGAGTGTCTCAGC
>JALRLI010000130.1 GCA_023254555.1 Microbacteriaceae bacterium | reverse complement strand
GAAGGAGGATGCGAATGTCAGGTCTTTCTCGACGTGCGTTTCTTGGCGCCACCGCCGCACTCGCGGCAGCCTGGGCGCTTCCCGAGCGGGCTCTCGGTACGCAACTCTTTGCGCCGCTCACACCGGCAGAAGTGCCGAGCACGCTGCTGAGTACAATTCGTTTTGGCAGTATCCAGCAAAAAAACTTCAGAAAGCTCATCTCGGCAGCGGGGGAGCCGTACGTCGCCCGCTTCGACCTGCTCGGCAAAACTGCCTCCGCGAGCCGATCGAGTACTCGACGTTCACTCTTCTATGGTGGTCACCTTTCAGACCTACACATCATCGATGCGCAAAGCCCCGCCAGGTTAGAACCGCTCATCGCTCAAAGTCACAAACTCTGGGGTGGCGCGTTTAGGCCGCAAGACACCCTAACTACGCATGTCGCTTCGGCGATGGTCAAGAGCGTTGCAGACGTGCGGGTTTCGCCGCTCACCGGGGCACCGCTCGCGGCGGCTTTCGTGACCGGTGACTCGGCAGACATGCTCAGTGAACTCGAACTGCGTTGGTACATCGACATACTCGATGGCAAGCCCATCACGCCAAATTCAGGCGCAAAGGGCGTTTACGATGGCGTTCAAGATTGGCAAGAAGCGTTCTGGGCCTATCGGCCAGAACGCTCAGAGACCGACTGGTTCAAGGAGTATGGCTTCCCGGAGATTCCGGGAATGCTCGAGGCAGCGGTTTCGAATCAGGTGTCTTCTGTCGGACTTCCGGTGCCGTGGTTTGCGGTTTACGGAAATCACGACACCAACTATTTCGGCACACTCGGTGTGCCTGACGCGCTGCGCAGTTTCGCGGTGGGTAACAAAAAATTCTTTGACTGGCCCGCAGAAGTGGCCGATTATTTCGGTGGATGGGCGGCCGACGCCTCCGCGGCAGGTTCCGCCCTGCACGCCCTCACACGCGGTACCGGAGCCACGCTCGGCGCGCGAACCGTCACTGCTGACCCTGCCCGAAAACTGCTCGAGCAACAAGATTTTATGAAGGCGCATTTCGAAACGCAGAAGCATCCTGGCCCAATCGGTCACGGTTTTACTCAAGAAAATCTCACGACCGGTAAGACGTACTGGTCGAGGGATGTGAATCCGTTTGTGCGCGTCTTTGGTCTCGACACCTGTAATCAGGTGGCTGGTCCTGACGGTGCAGTGAGCCAAGAACAGTTTGAGTGGCTCGAACAGGGGATTGCCAAAGCGCAGGCCGAAGGCAAGCTCGTGATGGTGCTCAGCCACCACAACTCCTTCACACTCGAAAACGATGCCGAATTGGCCACAAACCCGCAGAAGCTGATTCACGCCGAGGAGTTTATCGCCATGCTCACCAAGTACCCGGCGATGGTTGCTTGGTTGAACGGGCATACCCACAACAACACCATCACGGCTCACCGCGGTAAGAATTCTGGCGGGTTCTGGGAGATCACCACGGCCTCCTGCATCGACTTCCCGCAACAGCAGCAGACAATCGAAATCGTTGATAACGCAGACGGCACGCTGAGCATCTTCACCACGGTGCTCGATCACGCGTCACCCGCAGAGTGGAACGGCGACCTCAACGAGCAGGGGCTCGCCAGCCTCAGTCGACTGCTCGCCGCAAACGACTGGATCGAGAACCCGGTTATGCGCCAGGGCTCTGAACTCGATCGCAACACCGAACTACTCTTGCCCGCGCCGTTTGACCTGTCGAAGATCACTCCAGCACAACTTGAACTTGCGAATGCTGCGGCAACTGCGAGAAACATGGCGTGGCAGAGGGGATGGGCCGAGTAATGCTCAAGACCAAAAACGTTTCGTCTACCCACCGTCTACTTCTCGCAGCCAGCATCGTGTCGCTCGCGCTGTTACTCAATGGCTGCGCGAGTCAAATCGATGCACTCGCACCTGTCGGCGGCGACCGAATGTTTGCCGTTCGCACCGCCGCGACAGACCTCCTGATTGAGCAGGGCTATGAGATTCTCGAGGCTCCAATCT
>JALRLI010000012.1 GCA_023254555.1 Microbacteriaceae bacterium | reverse complement strand
CCATCGGTGCCCGGCAGAGTGGGCACACCTGCCGCGATTGCAGCCTGACGAGCTCGAGATTTGTCACCCATCATTTCGATGGATTCCGGGCTGGGACCAACCCATGTCAACCCGGCTGCGATAACTTTTCGGGCGAATTCGGCGTTCTCTGACAAGAACCCGTAGCCAGGATGCACAGCGTCTGCCCCCGAATCAGCCGCTGCTTTCAACACCGCTTCATGATTGAGGTAGCTCATTTGCGCTGGAGCTGGTCCAATCACCACCAGCTCATCAGCCAGCTTCGCAGCGTACGACTGCACATCCGCCTCACTAACCACGGCCACGGTGGCGATGCCCATCTCTTTTGCGGTTCGAATGATACGAACTGCAATTTCTCCCCGATTAGCGACGAGTAATTTCTGCATGTGGAGCCGATTTAGTTTTCGAGTACGGCGATAACGTCGCCAGGATTGACCATCGCTGAGTCTTCGACCTTGAACTCGACGATTTTGCCCGCCACTTCAGCGCGAACCTCAGTGAACTGCTTCATGATTTCAACCAAGCCGACAGTCTGACCAACCTCGACAGATTCACCTTCGTTTACATAGGGGTCTTTGTCTGGCGCAGGTTTGCGGTAAAAAATGCCGGGTAGCGGTGAAATGATATTTTCAGCCATCTGGGTCCTCGTTTTCTGGTTTGGCGGATATTTCGATTGGTCTGTTCGCTGAGATGCTCGTGATGACGCGGGTCAGCTGCGCAGGGCATCCCGAACTGCTCGCGCAACATCTGGTGAGTTTGGGGCGTCTGAGTGCACGCAGACACTCTGAAAAGGTATTTCGATTAAATTGCCGCCGAGGGTTTCGACCAGACCTTCATCGAGTACTCTGCGAACGCGTTCTGCTGCGGCTGCGGGATCGGTGACGTGCGGCTTACGAAGAATTACGAGTGAGCCATTCTCGTCATAATCGAGGTCGACGTAGAGCTCACCAACAAACTCAACGCCTTCGCGCTCACTCACCCGCTGATGCGCACTGCCAGCGATGCCGAAAATCGGTACGCCGTATGATTTGGCAACCTTGACGGCACCGAGCATCAAATCCTCGTCACGAGCGAGCATGCCATAGAGCGACCCGTGCGGCTTGATGTGGTTGAGAGGCATGTCGTGCTTGTCGAGAAACCCTTTGAGTGCACCAACTTGGTAGCGAATGAGCGACTCGACCTCTTCGGGGGTGAGCTTCATCTCACGACGCCCGAAGCCAACTAAATCAGGGAGCCCAGGATGTGCCCCCACGGCAACTCCGTGTGCTTTGGCCAGAGTCACGGTCTGATCCATCGTCATCGGGTCACCTGAGTGAAATCCACAAGCGACGTTTGCAACATCAATGATTGACATCAGCGCTTCATCATTTCCGAACGTATGGATGCCAAAGGCCTCTCCCATATCGGAATTCAACGTGATGGTTTCGCTTCGTTGCAGAGTCATGTTGTCAGCGTACGCACTCTTTTACGCTCCCTATATTGGGCATTTGTATCAATAGCAGATACTATTTAGTGCAATTGCACTAGAGGAGGGCTTGTGAGGGTAGTTGACCTGTTAACGGAACACTCCCTGCAACTTCGCCTGCAGACGCCAAGCTCCGAAGCGCGCCTGAGGTGGGAAGTTTCGGGGAGCGCCCCCACAGAGCTCATCGACCCAACCCCGTTCCTGCTGCCTGACACACTCATAGTTGTCAGTGGAATCGCGATGAACTTTCAAGACGAGCGCACCTGGGATGCGTACGTCGAAAGGCTTGCGGCCATTCCGGTCTCGGCAATTGCGTTTTCGACCGGACTCGCGCACCGCATCCTGCCAAAAGGCTTGGTTCAGGCTTGTATCGCCCACGACGTTCCGCTTCTCGAAATTCCCTCTGCCATTCCACCGCTGCAGCTTGATCGGCACGTGGAGAATGTGTTGCGGGCTGAGAGAATCGCGCTCAGCGCGCAGGGCTGGGAGTTGGCTGACGAGTGCGCTCGGCTTGCGAATCAGGGAGCAGAGCTCGTGACGTTGCTCGCGAGCATGCACCGAGTTGTCGACGCTCCCCTCGCCATCTATGACGCCTTCGGCTCGGTCTTGGCGAAATACCCAGAAATAAGCAGTTGGCCGACCGGAACAGCTCAGCGCCCCACAATCGGCACCACTCGCATCGCGCTACCAATGGGTCTGCAAGATCCTTGCTCCCTCGAAATCAGGGGCCTTGACCCCTCGTTGCCAATCACCTCAATCTTGGGGCCGGCGTCATCGATAATCGCGCTTCATCTCAATAAGTCAGTTGTCGTGGATGCCAGTAGACACCACGAGATTCGAAATTTTGTAGAGACATGTTCGGCATGGGATGAGTCTTCACAGACCGATGTCTCGAAGGCGTTCAAGCTTCTTGAACTCGATGTGAATCAACCTACGGTTCTGATGGTGGCAGACATGAGGGGAGAGTTTGCATCAACATCTTGGCAATTACGAGTGCTCCTGCATGACCTTTTTCATCAGGTTCGGGTTACCGAAATTGACTCCACACTGTTTGCATTCGCTCAACTCGAAAAGATGAATTTCGAAGAGGCGAGCAAGCGCTTGCTCTCAGTAGAAAAACGGCAGCCCCTGCTGCTGAATTCGCCAATAGATTCACTCGAAGAACTCCGACTCAGCGTTGTACAGCTCAAGCACGAGCTCGCGAGAACAACCAATCCGTCCGTCGCGCCGGCCCTCGGTCTCGATGCACTGCTCAGTGTCGCGTCAGGGCGTGGGGCGTTAGCCGCTGCGAGTCGGTTTTTAGCCCCTCTCAACGCAAAGAATGACACGAAGGCAAGCACGCTCCTTGAGACGCTACAGTGCTATCTCGAGAACGACGCACAGCCGTCAAAAACCTGTCAGGCGCTCTTCATCCACCGAAATTCTCTCAACTATCGTCTGCGCAAGATTGAGTCGCTGCTTGGAATTGACCTGTCGAAGCTAGAAGATCTGTCGCGCTGTCTGCTCGCACTTCGCCTCGCCGCCTAATTAACAGGGCGAGGGTGGGACCCGCTAAGCGGATCCCACCCTCTATTCCAATCGAAGTTACGCCTTGAGAGCGGTCTTCTTGTTTCCCTTGTAGAGAATTGCATACAGCCCCGCTGCGGTGAGCACCGTGACAATTGGTCCCCAGCTCGTGCCGACGCCGGCCAAGTCTGGCGCGATCACTGGCAGCTGCAGGAAGATGACACCGATCACGGTTGCGATTACCCAAGTAAGAACTCCGCTTCCGTTGAATGCGTGATATTTCGTATCCGCGATCGTTCCGAGCTCGCCATGCTCATCCTTTGTCATGAGAATGTGCGCAAGTGCGATACCAACCCAGGCGGTAACCAGAACGCCCTGCCACGCGAGGGCAACGAGGATGTACTGAACGATTGGGAGCAGCATTAGCAGGAAGATAATCAGCGAACCGATAATCACGAACACGATGCTCGGAATATTCGCTCGGAATACTCGATCGAAGAACGCCTTCAGGTTTGCGGCACCCAGGTAGTAGTTCGCAGTGTTAATACGAGTCTGCGATACCCAGACGAGCAGCAAGCCCCAGAGGCCCATCATCGAAACAAGACCACCGGCGACACCGGTCTCTGATGCCTCAAGACCGTCGATGGTGAAGGTCAGGAAGATACCAACGAGAGCGTTCACACCGTATGCGAACACGTAGAATACCCAGCCGAAGGTCACCGTGCGGTGGAACTTCATGTCTGCTTTTTTACCGAGTGACGCATAGTCCATGGTGAACATCATCAAGATCATCACGCCGAGGTAAGCCGAGAAGGTTGCGAGCCAGCCTGGACCACCTGAAGCGAATGGGAGAGCTGCTTCTGGAGCCTGGGTGAGCCACTTATCAGTGACACCGTACTGAACCGAGGCCCAGATAACAGCTGCGATCAGACCGCCCCAGTAGAGTGGCAGCAGCCAGCCATTGAGCTTGTCGAGGAATCGACGCACTCCACCGATGACGAGCGGGGTTGAGTAGATCACAACGATCAGAACCCACATCCACCATTCGCCGCCGAAGGCAGTCTGGAAGGCGTACGCAACGATCGAACCTTCGAACACTGCGTAGTAAATCGCAACGAGTGCGAAGATAATTGTCGCGATTGCCGAGCCACCCGAGCCAAGAATGGTGCGGGAGAACTGTGCAACTGTGGTTCGGTTGTTAATCGCATACTTGGTGATGACCGAGTTGATCACACCGTAAACGATGATGGCGAGTGCCAGACCAATCAGGGCGTTCACAGTGCCGTAGGCAACTGCGAGAACAGCTCCGATGTATACGAAGAACATGGCGCTTACTACGCCATACCAAGCCATGGCAAGTGAGCCACGGCTCATCTGTTCTTCATCTGGAACCTCACGGGCTAGAGCGTCTGTGGCTTCAACGTCATCGTTGGAACCGGTCAGATTAATACTCAAGGTATACCTCCATTGGTATTGATAGGGGTTCGAGCCCCTTGGGGGGCCCAGTGCGCGGATGCGCGGTTTTTAGTTTTGTAGGGACTTGGAATGTTGCCCTGGGTTGTTAGCCCCAGTGCTGGGCAGACCGTCGGCTCATGAGCTCTCGATACTGCTTTGTTGTGTTCTCGAAAAGCTCACCAGTGCCCCAGTCGAGGATCACACCATGGCGCCGGATGACATCAAGCATGTCAATCTCCTTACGCTTGTATGCCTCGGCAATTGCAGCCGGATCTTCTTCGAGCCAGTTCTGACGATTGGCGGCTATCCAAGCGCGCTTTTCCGTCGTCGCGTTGAAATCAATTCGGAAGTCATCGATTTCTGCGTCGACTTCCTCAATCACAACGCCATAATCTTCAGCTGCACGCTTCACTGAAACGTAGCCGTCGATTACATCTTCAAGAACTTCTTCTGGGGTTCGGTGAAGTGGATCCCCGAAGCCACCCCCACCAGCCGATGGGCGAATAAAGGAATCGCCCGACTGCACTGGTACCGATGAGAAGTTTGATCCTAAGAACTGTTCGTTCTCGGTTCCACGGTTCAACCACACACCGTGCGGAATCGAAGGCAGACCGCCCTCAATGCCGAAGGTGATTGAACGCGCTCGGTCACAGCAGTAGCTCATCACGGTTGACTCAGCGTCTGTGAGCGTGCCGCCCTTTTCGATGCCCAGTCCACCGCGGAATCGACCTGGTCCACCAGAGTCAACCGCAATCGCGTGCATGGATGTGAGAACAGGTGAGAGTAGCTCTTGGCCTTCAAGAGGCTGCACTGCGAGGCCAGCACCAAACACTGGTGCGGTCGCTGACGAGCCGTCCTTAGATGCCCGTCCACCCCAGCCGCCGGCCATCCAGTCGTACCACATGAAGTACGGCTTGGAGTCGCCTCGAGCATCTCGACCACCGACGAGTAGGTACTCGAGATTGAATGCACAAGCCATTGCGCGCTCTGGCATGATCTGTGACCAAATCTCAAAGATACCGTTCATGACCTTTTCGTATGGACCCGCACAGAAGCCTGTCACCGCGTAGGGCCATCCGGCATTTACCACTGTGCCCTCAGGGCCAATGTCAGCGGTAACTGCACGGTAGAACCCTGAGTTCAGAGGCACGTCAGGGAAGAACGTCTTCGTGCCCGCGTAAATCGCCGAGAAGGTAGTGCCATAACCCGAGTTCAAGAAGGTCTCCACAACCGGCGCCGAGCCTACGAGGTCGTAGTGAATTCCTTCACCGTCCATCGTGAGCTTGATCTTGATTGGCACGAGGCCCTCAGTCTTGCCTGGGTCAACGTCGATATAGTCTGCAGTCTCCCAGGTGCCGCGGGGTAGCGACTCAAGACGACGACGAACAGTGCGCTCAACGTAGTCTTGGGTTTCGCGCAATGCAGTCTTCACGGTTTCAGTTCCGTAGCGATCGATGAGGCGAAGAATCTCGCGCTCACAAACCGCGGTTGCCTCAGACTGTGCGTGCAGGTCACCCATAGCCTGCTCAGGGGCTCGGGTATTCGAGGTCAGCAGCTGAGCAACATCTGCGAGGAATACGCCTTTCGACCAGATTCGCACTGGAGTGATGCGAAGACCTTCACCGAAGTGCTCTTTCGCATTCACATCGAATGAGCCGGGAACGCTTCCTCCGATATCGGCCCAGTGACCCTTATTCTGGGCGAAGGCGACAATCTCCCCCTCGCTAAAGACTGGTCGAATGAACGACACGTCGTTGAAGTGAGTACCACCGCGGTAGGGGTCGTTGATTGCGAACACGTCACCCGGGTGAATGTCGCCTTCAAACTGCTCGAGAACTGCCTTGCACTGAAAGTGCAGAGTACCCACGTGCACCGCGATATCGCCTGAGCCCTGCATCACGGTGTTTCCCTCGGCATCACACAGTGCCGAAGAGAAGTCGCGCGAGTAGATTACGAATGAGTAGCAGGTGCGAAGAATCTGCTCGCTCATCAAGTCGACGCTCGTCGCGAACGCGTTCTTGAGAACCTCGAATGTAACCGGATCAAGTGTGGTTATTGGAGCGTTAGCTGCCTTGGTCATTTTGCTACCTCCTCGATGTGAATGCGGATATTCATCCACTCATCGATCTCTGCGTGCGTGTTCGGGGGCACGACGGTGGTTGAATCTAGTTGATTGATGATTGCTGGGCCACTGAATTTAGCTCCAGCAGGAATTGAGTCGCGGTCGTAAACCGGAGTCTCAACCCAACCGGTTTCTCCGAAGTACACCTTGCGAACTTCGCTTGGCTCGCCTGGGCCGCCAACCGAGCGCTCCGCTGGGCGGAACGATGGCTTTGGTGTCTTACCAATTGCCGCGAGGTGCAGCTGGTAAATCTCGACCGGTGCACCCACCTGGCTGAAGGCAAACTCACGCTCGTGCTGCTCATGGAAGGTCTGAATAGCCTGCTCAAGTGCGCCGGCGCCGGTTCCCATTGGAACGGTGAGCGAACGCCACTGTCCGAGATAACGCATCGAAACCTGGCGCTGCAGCAGCGCGTTCTCATCCGAAACTCCCTCGTGGCGCAGTCGTGCTGATGCCTCGGTCTCTAGAGCAGTGAACTTCGCTTCGAGGTCTTCTGCGTCTGCAGCTGATGCCAGACCGGTGTACATCTGCGAGAGATCGTGGCGAACATCCACCAGCAAACAACCCATTGCGCTGGTCACACCTGGGTTCGGCGGCACGATGACTGTCGGGATGCTCAACTCGCGTGCCACGTCTGCACCGTGCAACGCACCAGCACCGCCGAAAGCGAGCAATGCGAAGTCACGTGGATCGTAACCTCGGCGAATCGATACGAGTCGAACCGCATCAGCCATGTTGGCATTTGCAACCGAAACGATTGCCTGTGCTGCTTCAGCGAGACCGAGATTGAGTGGATCGGCAATTACTCGCTTGATTGCCTCTTCAGAAAGCGCCTTATCAAGCTGCTTCACGCCACCCGCGAGGGATGTTCCCAGTCGACCGAGCACAACATTCGCGTCGGTATTTGTTGGTTCAGTTCCACCGGTGTTGTAGCAAACGGGGCCTGGATCTGCGCCGGCCGACTGGGGGCCGTTTCGCAGTGAACCTGCGATGTCAATGTGGGCAAGCGAACCGCCGCCAGCGCCAATCGTCAACACCTCGATGGAGGGGAAGATGATTGGATGGCCATACTCAACCTGCCACTCCTTGGTCACGCGCAACTCGCCGCCGGCAACCAGAGCGATATCAGTGGATGTTCCACCCATGTCAAGGCTCACAGCGTTCTCGTACCCACACTGCTGTGCGATGTGCTTCGCCGAGATTGCGCCAGCCGCGATGCCTGATGCGGCAAGACGAACCGGGTACTTCTCAACCATGCGGGGAGTCATCGAGCCACCACCCGAGTGCAAAAGCAGCAGGTCACCTGCGTAGCCGCCGCTCTTGAGCTCATCTGCCAAGCGGTTGACATAGCCCGATACAAGCGGTGCTAGTACAGCATTGGCTACTGCGGTATTGAACCGGTCGTATTCAAAGATTTCTGGCAGAATCTCCGCCGAGGTCGAGACTGTGGCGTCGGGGATTTCCTCTTCAAGAATCTCCCGCATGCGTGTCTCGTGGGCGGCGTTTGCGTAGGAGTTCAAGAAGCACACCGCGATTGTTTTCACACCACGCCGTTTCAGTAGTGCGGCAACCTGACGAGCTTCTTCTTCGTCAAGTGGGGTTACCGTTCTGCCCGAAAAGTCGATTCGCTCGGTCACTTCGAAACGATCACGTCGGCGAATGTAAGGGCCAGACACGTCGTTGTAGGCATCCCAGAGATCATCTTTGGTGCCGTCTCGAATTTCGATCACATCTCGGAATCCCTTCGTTGTGACCAGAGCGGCCGCTGGAAAGTTACGAGTGATCAGAGCGTTTGTCGCAACAGTCGTGCCGTGTGAGAAGAGTGTGACGTCTTTGAGATCAATCTCGCCTCGTTCAACTCCATTCATCACCGCAATCATTGGATCGTGGGGGGTTGATGGCACCTTGGTGACACGCATGGTCTTCGAATCTTCGTCGAAGATGCAAACGTCGGTGAAGGTACCACCTACATCCACTGCTACGCGGACTTTGGACATGTGAGTCCTCCTGGGAATCGTCATTGAAAACTGGATTGCTGATAACTATGCGGCCAAAGAAAGGCGAAAGCCTTGGAAAAAGTTACTTCTTCGGGGGTATGCCTTGTAGAATCTCCAAAAGAGGCTTGTTTTCGGGCAACAATTTCTGCGCTTTATGAAAATCTCGGCGAAATATATTCCTTTTGGAGGTTGCTGTGGTACCTGAAACCGTGGATGCGGCACTGTCACAGGTGAAGAAACTGCAGCGCGAACTCGACGTGTCAGCGTCGTTGTTGAACGCCGTCTCTACTGATGAACCGCTCGCCACACTCACCGCGCAGCTGAGCAAACTCTGTCGAGGCGCGGCCGTGGTCTACGATGCCGACGGGGTAATTATTGCGAGCGCAGGCGAAGCGCCCACGCAGTTGATTTGGAATGAAATCTCAAGCACCAACGTGCCAAATCTCGATTTTAATCTCGGACGTTGGCGGGTTCGCACCAGAACCGTCGGACTGCTCGATGGTGTCCACGTGCTCGCGATTGCGACTCTGAACGAGACACTCATTGAAGCAGATGGCGAAATATTTCTCGACACCGCAGAACGCATGCTCGGCGCCGTCAACGGCATACAGCACGGAGCCAGCATGCGTGACCGTCGAGACAATGAGCATCTGCTCGCGATGCTCCAAGATGGTGTACTCCCCTCACGCGAACACCGATTTTGGTCACGGCTCAACCAATTCAGGTTCGTCAGTTACTCCCCGCTGCGAGCAGTCGAGGCTGCAACTCGCGGAGACTCCCGAATCAAAGATGCAACAATCGACTCTTTCATCGACACCGCTCGGCGAGACGGGGTGCCACTACTCATCACTATCCGTCGTTTCGATCAAGAATCTGAGCCAACCATCAACGCGCTCATCCCGGCTTCAAAGGCATCAGATCGATGGCTGTCGCGCATCTCGAAGGAGTACACAGTTGGCGCCTCCGCGCCATTTTCGGCACTCGCGGACACCCCTGCCGCGTTTCGCGAGGCTGAAACCGCGCTTGGTATTGCTGAGTCACGGGCGCGATTTGTCTCACAAGAAGAAAAAACGGCTCCGAGAGTGCTGGTGAAACTCGACGAGGTCGACGTCACCACATGGGCGCTCTCTAACGTTGACGCGCGGCAACTCGATACTCGCATCCAGGCGGTACTGGGGCAGTTCGATGAAGCAGAGATGCTGCGTGAAACGTTGGTAACGTTCTTGGCCCTCGATCAAAATATTGGCGCCGCAGCTGAAGCGATGTTCGTGCACGCCAATACGGTACGCTACCGGCTCAGCAAAATCGAAGAACTTTACGGCGAACCGGTTGCTTCAGCTTCTTTCGTGGCAAACACGTACCTGTGTCTGCAAAATGAGATTCTCGGTAAGAGACAGATTTTGACTGCAAGCGCCGAGCGTTCTGGGTAGGCTCAAACTCAAGTGCACTTTTGCGCCCCCCCACGAGCTTGTGGCCCGACAGCAAGCAAAACTGAAAGCGAAGAAATATGGCACGAGGTGAAGTACAACTCGAAGATTCAAACTTCAAAGTGACGAAGTGGATCATCGAGCCAGGCGATGCAATCGAAATGCACGTTCACGAGTATGACTACGTTGTGGTTCCACTCGTCAATCAGACAATGCATGTTGTGAACGGCGATGGCAGCGAATTCGACGCAAACCTTGAAGTAGGTGTTTCGTACACGCGCCAGGCCGGGGTTGAGCACCGGGTCGAGAACCACGGGTCTGAAGTTGTTGAGTTTATTGAGGTAGAGAAACTGTCATGACCGAATCAAACCCCCACAATGTGATTGTTCGCGCCACCGCCCCCGCCGATGAAGCCGTGTGGCGTGAGCTCTATCGTGGGTACCGAGACTTCTACAAAATGGAGCACGCAGACGAAAAGATCGACACCGTCTGGGGGTGGATCAATAACCCCAGTCACGAAACCCGCGGCCTCGTGGCAGAGGTTGATGGCACGATTCTCGGTCTCGCAAATTACCGAACCTTTGCCCGCCCACTCAGCGCATCACACGGGTTGTTCTTAGATGATCTCTTCACTTCGGCGGATGCCCGTGGCAAAGGTGTTGGATCAGCACTTCTCACTCGCTTGGCCGAAATCGCGCGAGATGAGAACGCCACCGTGGTGCGCTGGATCACCGCTGACGACAACAAAACCGCTCGTTCGCTCTACGACAAAGTGTCGAAGCAGACACCTTGGGTGACCTACGACCTCGCGCCTGCGAGCGCGTAGCGTCACCTCGTCAGCTGCTCTCTGCGCGGTAACAGCGTTCAGCGAGCATCCAGTGAATTCATAGCTTCAGGCGCGGGAAATCGAATACGCTGAGAGGTATGAAGATGACCCGCGTACTCACCTACGGAACATTCGACTTGCTGCACTGGGGACACATTCGCCTGCTCAAGCGTGCACGCGAACAGGGAGATTATCTCGTTGTCGCGCTTTCGACCGAAGAGTTCAATGAGGGCAAGGGCAAGAAAACCTACCATGACTTCGCAACGCGCAAGGCGATGCTCGAAGCCGTCCGCTACGTCGACCTCGTGATTCCTGAAGAAAAATGGGATCAAAAGGTGGGTGACGTGAAGCTACTCGAAATCGACAAAGTCGTTATGGGCGGCGACTGGGAGGGCGACCCCCGCTTCGAGGTGCTGCGCGACTACTGCGACGTCGTGTACCTCGATCGCACCGAGGGCGTCTCAACCACCAAGATTAAACAAGACCTCGGTGAGGGTGCGTAGTTCGCCCTCCGGCTAGCCGGCTTTGACCACCTGACGGTACTTGTGCAGTAGCGGCTCGGTGTAGCCGCTCGGCTGCTCAAGGCCCTCGACGATGAGCGCGCGCGCCGCAATATACGCTGGCTGGCTGAACTCTGGTGCCATTGGTTGGTAACCGGGCTCATCAGCGTTCTGGCGGTCAACGACCGCGGCCATGCGCTGCAGCGTCTCGTCAACCTGCGCAAGCGTGACAACACCCTCGCTCAGCCAGTTGGCAACGTGCTGTGACGAAATTCGGCAGGTCGCGCGGTCTTCCATCAACCCTACGTCGTGAATGTCGGGCACCTTCGATGCGCCAACACCGAGCTGCACCCAACGAACCACGTAACCCAAGATTCCCTGAATATTGTTGTCGAGTTCAGCCTGCTTCTCTTCGGCACTCAAACCCGACTGATCAGCAATTGGAATCGTGAGCAACTCGTCGAGCGTGCCTCGAGCGCCGCCGGCAACAAGCTTCTCTTGAACATCTTTCACGCTGACACGATGGTAGTGAGTGGCGTGCAGCGTGGCGGCAGTTGGCGAGGGGACCCAAGCGCAGTTCGCGCCTGCAAGTGGGTGATTGATCTTCTCAACGAGCATTCCATGCATCAGATCTGGCATGGCCCACATACCTTTACCAATCTGCGCACGGCCTCTGAAACCACAAGCCAAACCGATGTCGACGTTCCGCTCTTCGTATGAGCGAATCCACGGCAGCTTCTTCATCTCCGCTTTGCGAACCATTGAGCCGGCGCGCATTGAGGTGTGCATTTCGTCACCGGTTCGATCCAAGAAGCCGGTGTTGATGAATGCCACCCGTTCCTTCGCGACACGGATGCACTCTTTGAGGTTTGCCGAGGTGCGACGCTCCTCATCCATAATGCCTATTTTGACGGTGTTGTGCGGAAGCGAGAGCAGCTCTTCGACGCGTCCGAACAGATCAACGGTGAGCTGAACTTCTTCGGGGCCGTGCATCTTGGGCTTCACCACATACACCGCGCCATGGCGGGAGTTCTCGAACTCGGTACGGCCATCTACGTCGATCTTCGCGATGGCAACAGTGATAAGCGCATCCATGATGCCCTCAGGAATTTCATTGCCTTCGGCGTCAAGCACAGCTGGTGTGGTCATCAGGTGGCCAACGTTTCGCACAAGCAGAAGCGAACGACCCGGCACCGTGTGCTCGGCGCCGTCGGGCGCCGTGTAGGTCTGGTCTCCGTGCATCGAACGGGTGAAGGTTTTGCCGTTCTTGGTGACCTGCTCGGTCAGGTTGCCCTCGATAAGTCCGAGCCAGTTACGGTAGCCGTGTACTTTATCTTCGGCATCAACCGCAGCAACCGAATCTTCGAAGTCGATGATGGTAGTGATTGCCGACTCAAGAATGACGTCTGAGACGCCAATTGGGCAGGCGGCACCCACAGGAGTGCTGGGGTCAATCACGAAACGAATCATCAGGTCGTTATGGCTGAACCAAAACTCGCTCGGGTTTGAAATGTCGCCTCGGTAGCCAATGAACTGCTCAGGGAATTGCAGTCCGGTTACTTCGCCGCTGTCGAGTGTGATCTGGAGCTTGCCGCCGACGATTTCGAACTTGGCGGTTTGCGAATGAAGCCCACCCTCGATTGGAAGCGCCTCGTCAAGGAAGGCATTCGTCCATGCCACAACCTCTGCGCCGCGCTCGGCGTTGTATCCTCCCGCTGGAGGAAGCGAACCGAGGGCATCAGTGCCATACAGTGCGTCATAAAGCGAACCCCAACGCGCGTTTGCAGCATTCAAGGCGTACCGGGCATTCGATACGGGCACCACCAGCTGCGGCCCAGCGATACGTGCGATTTCTGGATCAACCGAGGCAGTTTCGATCTCAAACGCGCCGCCCTCGGGCACGAGATAGCCAATCTCACCCAAGAATGCGGTGTACGCAGCCTGATCGTGTGGCTGACCTTTACGCTCTAGATGCCAGGCATCAATCTTTGCCTGTAACTCATCACGCTTCTTCAGCAACGCCCTCTGTCTCGGCGCGAACTCATTCACGAGCGCTGCTAAATCTTCAACGAGCGCGTCACCCGCGACGCCGGTCGCAGGAGCCAAAGTGTCATTGATGAACGAGAGTAAGCGCTCGTCAATCGAAAGCCCTGATTGTTGCTTGTACTGTGCAGTCATAGTGCCCAACTTCTTAATTCAACGATTATCAAAAACGCTACACGGGCGTGGTTGGTGCGAATTGTGCAATTGTCATCAGGGGCGAACGTCTTGTTGTGCAAGACTCTCAATGACTTTGCGCCCGTGGTTGGGGCTGGCGTTAGCTACGATTCTAGTCGAAAACCACTGTGCGGTTTCCGGTGAGAATTACGCGATCTTCTGCGAACAGTCGAACTGCTCGGGTAAGCACCCGGCGTTCAACGTCACGACCGATCTTCGCGAGGTCAGCTTCGAGCATGCGGTGATTCACGCGCACCACATCTTGCTCGATGATTGGTCCCTCATCTAGGTCGCTGGTGACGAAGTGTGCGGTGGCGCCAATCAGCTTGACGCCCCGGTCATAGGCCTGCTGGTAGGGGCGAGCACCTTTGAAGCCTGGCAGAAACGAATGGTGGATGTTGATGATGCGACCCGGATACCGCGAACAGAAGCTGTCGCTCAAAATCTGCATGTACCGTGCGAGTACGACAAAGTCGGTGCGAGTTTCAGTGATCAGAGCATCCAGCTCAGCCTCGCGCGCAGCTTTGTTCTCTGGCGTAATCGGTGCGTGATGAAAGGGGATGCCGTACGGCTCGACGAGCGAACGTAAGTCTTCGTGGTTCGACACCACACCGGTAATCTCGAGTGGAAGGTCGCCCGCCGCCCAGTGGTACAGGATGTCCCACAGGCTGTGATCAGCCTTGCTCACCATGATGAGTGCGCGGCGCAGATCAGCTTTCTTACGAATCGAAAGCTGTGGGTCAAACTGCTTGAGCTTGTCTCGCATAGTCGACTCAAACCCGGCAGCAGCTGCCTCCGGCACATCCACTTCCATCCGAAGCGTAAAGGTTTCAGATGCCTCGTGGGCGTACTGTGCACTGTCTGTGATGTTGCCGCCCAGGTCGAAAATGCTCGTTGACACCGCCGAGACAATTCCCGGGCGGTCTGTGCACTTCAGCGTGAGCACAAAAGCAGTTTCGGTCATTGTTTGATGTTACCGACTTCCTGCCCACGTTGAGGGCTATCCGCGCAGAACGGGCTCCAGCGCAGCAACCGCGCGATACCCAGATGCCACTGCGCCTGAGAGTGTTTGCGATGAGCCCGTGTGCTCGCCGCCGAATGCCACCCGGCCGACTGCGGTGGTGAAGGCATTGTCATCGGCTGGGGTCCAGTCGAGATTCGGTGCGGTGTAGGCACCGAACGTCCACTCATCTTTCTCCCAGTCAGTGAGCAGCACATCGCCATCGATCACCATTTCTGGGCGAAGCTGCTTGAGCGCGGCTACCCACCCTTCGGCGCCACCGGCAATGTCGAGCGTTGCGAAGGTCGACGGTGAGCCAGCGAAGCTTGAAAGCGCATTCACACGGCTCGTGCCGTCAATCGACAGCGAGCGCCACGACCACCACATTCCCTCGGCGCTGCCGAGCGCAATGTCGTCATCCACCTTGCTAATAGGAACTCCGAGCTTTGCGGCGACTCCCATGAAGCGGTGATCGAGTGCAGTGGTCATCGCCTCGGTGAGCTCGAAGCCAAGTTCGAGTTGGCGAAGAATCGCGTACGGTACCGTCACCACCGCCGCATCAGCGATGAGTGTGCTGCCGTCGCGAAGCGTGACTTCAACGCCCGTTTCACTCTGGTCGACGCCGGTAATTGGTGTTTCAAGTCGAACTGCTTTGCCAAGTCTCTTGGCGAGCTCGAGCGTGAGTGATTGGTTGCCCTCAACGAAGTGGCCGCCGTCTTCGATGTGCGGTCCGTCGTCATCGCCAGCATCGTGCAAGAACACCGACAGAGCATTGATCTTCGCCGGATCAACCGCGTATGAAGTTGCGAGTCGCCGATAGAGCGGATGCTGTTTGAAGTCGGCGCCAACGGTCGCCTCGAACACGTCGTTCAGTGATGGCTTTACTGCGCCATCCTTAATCATCGTGTCAAGGGTTTTTTTCGCATCGACCATCGATTTTGAAAATTCAGCGTAGCTCTGGTGTTTACCGTTATAAGTGCGTCGTGCGTAACGAACCCCGTGGCTCATAATCGGCACTTCTACCTCAGCAGCAAGTTAGCGAATGGCAAACTCGGTCGGAAAAATGTACTCGCCGCCGCGCTCGGTAATCACACCGTTATCGAGTTTCTGAGACCAGGTGCGGCCACCAACTCGGTCGCGTGCCTCGAGCACGGTAACGTCGTGACCCTTCTTGTGTAGCTCCCAGGCAGCGGTCATGCCCGACAGGCCTGCGCCAACAACAATAACTTTCATCATGAACCTGCCTTAATGTTTCGAGCTGTTCTCAGCCCGCTCTCGATTGCTCCGTCGATGAATCCGCCCCACAGATTCGCGTTGTCTGTGGTGGCGAAGTGCAGCACACCCTGCGGTTGCTGCAGGGCCTTGAGGTCTCTGGTGAATTGACCGGGTCGGTGAATTTGCCAGGTCGTACCCGCGAATTCGTCTTCCATCCAGTCATGCGAGGCAAGCTCAATCACCTCGAGGTCATCGCGCCACACGCTGAGTGCAGCCTGAACTTCCTCGACACTCTCGAGGTCATAGGTGCGCAGAAACCTAAAATTCGAAACCGTTACCGTTTCGTTATCGAACGTACTCTCGTGCGCGAGGGGGGACTTGAACCCCCACGCCCTTGCGGGCACTGGCACCTGAAGCCAGCGCGTCTGCCATTCCGCCACTCGCGCGAGTTGTTGCGATGCAACCTGACGAGCTTACCAACTGGCGGCATAACAGGGCAAAGTGCATCCATCAACCCAATCCGACGCTTGCCGCCGGTAAATAGGCATCTCGCAGGTATTCCAAGTAACATTCTTTAGGTGCCTGCCTACCGGATTCGGAGCTGATGTGGGATTCTTAGACAACGTTGAGCGCGGATTAGAGCGCGCTGTAAACGGTGCCTTCGCCCGCACTTTTCGCTCGGGTGTTCAACCGGTCGAAATTGCCGCGGCGCTGAAGCGTCAGCTCGATATCAGCGCGGTGGTGGTTGATCGCGACCGTGTTTTGGCACCGAATGATTTTGTGGTTCGCATTTCACCTGACGACAATCAGCGTCTTCAAAACGTCGGCGCAAATCTCATTGACGAACTTGTTCGTGTTGTGCACAAGCACGCCAAACGCCAGCACTACCAACTCCTCGGCGGGGTTCGCATCGTGTTGCAGGCAGACCCAACCATCACACCGGGGGTACTGCAGGTCGACGCATCGAGCGTTGAGGGCACAGTGCAGTGGACTCCTGTGCTCGATATCGCAGGTCGGAGACACCAACTGGCGGTTGGTAAAACGGTGATTGGTCGCGGCAGCGATGCTGACATCACGGTGAATGACTCGGGCACTTCGCGTAAGCACGTTGAGATTTCGTGGAATGGGTCTGAGGGCGTCGCGCGTGACCTCGGTTCAACGAATGGCTCGAAAATCAACGGTCAGCGTTTTCGTGAAGCCAAACTGCAGCCAGACACTGACATTGTGATTGGCGAAACCCACATCGTTTTCAGGCTCTTACCGCTCGCTCAGCAGCCTTCAGCGTCTCCGAGCGCAGCCCAGACTGTCGCTCAGCCGGCCGCACCTTCTGCGAGCGCATCCAGCTCTGGTGAGAACAAACAGATCGATAAAGATTTCTGGCAGGGTCTATGAGCGAACTCACTCTGCTTGTTCTGCGCTTTGGCTTTTTGCTCTTGCTCTGGATGTTCGTCTTCGCAATTGTGTATGCGCTGCGGAGTGACCTCTTTGGTTCGCCGGTGCATCGGCTCCGTAAAAAGAAGAACGGTAGCGATGTTTTTGCCTCGGCTGCCCCAGTTCAAGCGCCAATCACCCCGAGCGGAGGCGCCCTGCCGATGGCAGTCGGGCTGGCCAGCACTGGTCCTGCCTCAAAGCTCGTCATCACCTCGGGTGCAAGCACCGGCACCGAGTTAGCGCTCGACGCGACACCGGTCACGATTGGTCGCTCGAGTGATTCAACGCTCGTGATTCTTGATGAGTTCACATCGACTCAGCATGCACAGCTGGTGCCAAAGGGATCAGACTGGATGCTGCAAGACCTCGATTCGACAAACGGAACAAAGCTCGCTGGTACACCGGTTACTGAACCTGTGCTGGTGCCGCTCAATACGCCAATTTCGATCGGTAAGACGACGTTCGAACTGAGGGCATAGCGATGGCTGGTTTTCAGAGCATCGCAGCTTCGCACGTCGGAATGGTGCGTAGCAACAACCAAGACTCCGGTTTCGCTGGCAACCAGATGTACCTCGTTGCCGATGGCATGGGCGGCCATGCTGGTGGCGACGTTGCCTCAGCGCTCGTCGCAACATCGATGGCGGAGCTCGACACAACCTCGTTCAGCTCGGCGCCAGAGGCTCTCGAGATTCTGCGAACAAGCTTGCTCAATGCCAATCGAGCGGTTACAGATTCGGTTCTCGAACATCCACAATTGGCCGGCTTGGGTACGACGTTTACGGGTTTTGTCACAATAGAAGACAAGCTCGCTCTCGCTCACATTGGCGACTCCCGGCTGTACCTGTTTCGAGCTGGTCGGCTGAGCCAGATCACCAAAGACCACACCTTCGTGCAGCGACTCGTCGACAGCGGCCGCATCACCGAAGAAGAAGCAAAAACACATCCCCGCCGGTCAGTGCTGATGCGCGTACTGGGAGATGTCGAAACCTCACCCGAGATTGATACTCAGGTTATCGACACAAAACCCGGTGATATCTGGTTGCTCTGCTCTGACGGCCTCTGCGGTTACGTAGACGACCGCGACATCGAGCTCACCCTTCGTAAGCGACAGTCGCTTGAGGGTGCGGTTGATTCGCTGATCGATCGCAGCTTGATGAACGGTGCGCCAGACAATGTGACGGTTGTTCTCGTCGAAACCTTCGCCGATACACAACCGCCGCGTCAGCCAGAGCTCGTCGGTTCGGCAGCGAACCCCATCACATACGGCCTCGCCGAAGAGCCCGTTCACACTCGTTCTATTTCGACCTGGCGCAAACCTGGTCGCAAGGGTACGCCCGTCGAAGAAAGCCACTTCGAACCGCGAATCGATGAGTATCTTGACGAACTGATATCAGAAACCAAGCGTCGAAATGTTCGTCGTCGCCTGCTTTGGCTGCTGATGAGCCTCTTGATTGTCGGCGTGATTGCAGTCGGAGCGCTAATTGCCTATCAGTGGACGCAAACCCGTTACTACGTGGGTACTGACGGCCAGACGGTGATTATCTACCAGGGCATCCAGCAGGAAATCGGGCCAATAAGCCTTGATTCAGTTGCCGAAGATACGCGCATCCCGCTCGCTGATCTCACGCAGTGGCAGCAAGAACGCGTTCGAAACACCCTGAGCGCCGATTCTCTTGAGCAGGCGCGTGACATCGTTTTGCGTCTCGGGGAGGCGCAATGAGCAACCTCGTTCTTGAGACCGACAACAATACCGTTGCGATTGAGCGCATGCAGGCTCGCAGGGCTCCGCGTCTGTTACGCAACCTTGAACTCGCACTCACCCTTTTCGCGCTCTTCATCTCGATTTTGGCAGTGCTCAATGTCGAGTGGGGTGCGATCGGCAAGTTACAGCACACGCTTTTCTGGCCAGGCATTGGCGTCGTGGCGCTTGTCATCGGCTTGCATATCGCGATTCGCTTCGTGGCGCCTGACGCAGATCCACTTCTGCTGCCCGCAGCTGTGGCACTCAACGGCATAGGCATTGCCGAAATCTATCGAATTGACATCGCCGAACAGCTGGTGGGCTGGGAAAGCACCGCGATTCGACAGCTGCTCTGGACAGCCATTGCACTCATTGCGGCAGGTGCACTGCTGGTACTGCTGCGAAACCATCTCGTGCTCTTCAAGTACACCTATATCTCTGGCTTGGTTGCGGTCATTTTGCTGCTTCTGCCGATGCTGCCGGGTTTGGGTGTCGAACAGTTTGGTGCGAAAGTCTGGATCTCGATTGGTCCGTTCTCCTTCCAACCAGGTGAAATCGCAAAAATTGTGCTCGCGGTGTTCTTCGCCGGGTACCTCGTGCGCAATA
>JALRLI010000129.1 GCA_023254555.1 Microbacteriaceae bacterium | reverse complement strand
CCGGGCCACACGTGCTTCAGCCCGTCACGTGGCTGAACCGAGCGGATGGCGGCAAAACCCTCGTTTGGTATTCCATCGGCAATATGCTCAGCACCCAACTGCAACTCGATCAGCGAACCGGCGTGATCGCCACCTTTGAGGTGAATCTCGAAGGCGACAAGCCAGTGATTGAGAACCCGGTCGCGCATCTGACGTATTTGCACTACGACTGGACTGCAGAGCAAGAAGCTGCCGGAGAGCTGCTCTCACGCACGAACCTCAGTCTCAATCCGCTTGCCTCATCTGCAGAGCTGCTTGCAAAAACACGTTTTCAGGGCGCATCCGTTGACTCAATTTTGGCGAACATGACCGCAGTACTCGGGCCCGATGTGAAAGTCGTTGCCGACTAGACCCAATCAGCCGGCGCGCTTATTTTCGGGTGGCGTCAATCACAATGTTCATTGGCTCGCGCTCTGCCTGCATCAACTCGATCTGCTGCCGAATCAGCTTGCGCATCCTTGGAAACATCGCCGAGGATGCGCCGCCGCGATGTGGGCTGATGACCACATTCTGCAAATTCCAGAGCGGATGATCAGAAGGCAATGGTTCTGGGTCTGTGACATCGAGTGCAGCTCGGAGCCTTCCACTTGTCACCTCGCGCACGAGCGCCTCTGTGTCGACAACTCGACCACGGGCGACGTTCACGAGCATCGCCCCATCGTGCAGTGATGCAAGAAACTCTGCGTCAACCAGGTGGTGCGTATTTCGATTCAGCGGCGTCGACAGAATCGCTATCTCGGTGTGCGGAAGGAGCGCATGGAGATCCGCGAAACCGTGAACCTGCACGGGTCGACCGGAGGGGCCAGTCTGAACTCTCTCGGTGGCTGCCACTCTCGTGATTTCAACTTCAAAAGGCGCAAGCCTTTCTTCAATTGCACGCCCCAGGGCGCCATAGCCAACAATGAGAACCTTGCGATCGGCAAGGCTTGGATACCAATTTGGCGCCCACTCGTGCCGTTCGCTCGCGCGCACAAAATCAGCAATTCCGCGCTGCAGCGTCAGTATTAGTCCTAGACAAAGTTCTGCGGTTGAAGACTCATGAACCGACGAAGCGTTCGCGAAGGGAATCCCAGGCGGCAAGTATTTGGTCACACCCTCAAACCCAATCGACTGGCTTTGAACGAGAGTCACAGATACGCCCGCCAATCGTTCAAGCACGTTTGCCCCGTCGAGGTAAGGGGGCACGACGATGTCGAAGTGCTCAACAGGTGCGGGCCGATCGAAGCTCCAGAGTACGAATTCAACATCGCTGAGATCACGCATCGAATCGATGAGCTCTTGAGTCGGGAGACCAACAACTAGCTTTCGAGGTGACATGAGAACGAGTCTAGGCGCTCGTCGCGCGAATTCGACCGGTGCTTTCATCCGGTCGGTGCGCGATAATCAAAGCATGCCTACCTTCACCGACGAACGCGGTCACGAGATTAACTACTACGAGTGGCTGGTGCCCGAGCCCAAAGCGGTGGTGCAAATTCTGCACGGCGTCGGTGAACACGCGGGTCGTTACGAACACGTTGCAGCTGCTTTGAATCAGGCAGGCTACTCGGTTTACGCCGATGACCATCTTGGCCACGGCCATACCGGGATGGCTCAGTGGGAAGGCGATCGCGCAAAACTTGGAAAACTCGGCCCCGGAGGCTTGCGAGCTGCTGAAAATGCGATTGAAATGCTCACTGCAATTATTCGCCAGGAAAACCCGGGAACCCCGCTCGTGCTGCTCGGACATTCCTGGGGCTCGTTGATGGCTCAGCGCATCATCAACCGAGAACCGAAGGCCTACGAAGCAGTTGTGCTCACTGGCAGCGCCTACCGCATGCCCGGTTCGATGGAGGGCGGCGACCTGAACAAAGCGCACAAACATCTCGGTGACACGGGCTTCGAGTGGCTCAGTCGCGACCTCGATGTGGCACGAGCGTTTGTTGCCGACGAGCTGGCGTTCGGGGGCAAGGTCATCGATCTTTTCGGCCCTATCGAAGCGGTGAAGC
>JALRLI010000128.1 GCA_023254555.1 Microbacteriaceae bacterium | reverse complement strand
ATCAGCGGCGCGGTCACATGCGACTGTCCAATCATGTCTGCAAAGTTGTCTGGCCGATAACGGCGATAGAGAGCGGTGACCACGTCTCTATGCTACCGGCGACCTCTGTCAAGAAAAGACCCCCCACGCACCCGCCAGAGCCCAGGTACCCTTGCTACGTTTCCGTCCTGGGGGAGTTAGCCGAGATAGCGCCACGTGAGGGGCGTCACAAGTCTACCGGGTCGGCTCAGGGTCTATTTCAGCTTGACGGCTCGCAGTACTTCGTCATGGCGATGCTGCGCACCGGCACCACCCTCGGGCACCGCGCGTTCACGGAGTTCGTCAACCTCGATTTGCCAACCAGCACCAAGGCCAGCACGAACTTGCTGAACAGAAACGAAGTCGTCAGGGTTGAAGCGGCGAGTATTTTCTTCGTGTTGGTCGGCATGTTCGTGAACATGGCCGTGACCGTGACCGCGTTCAGCGGAGTGCTCGTGCGCGTGGTGAACGAAGAGCAGAGTACCGCCCGGCGCAACGGCATCGAGCAGGGCCTTGACTGCAGCATCCCCCGCTGCACTCGGTAGCGCAGGATACATCGCCGATACCAGATCGAATTGCGCGTGCAGCCCCGCTTCAACAAGACCCGAGTGCACCCAGTCAATCTGCACGCCAGCTTCGTCAGCCCGCTCGGCAGCGCGGTCTAACGCGACTTGTGAGACCTCGAGCCCGGTTACGTTCCATCCATGCTGCGCAAGCCAAATCGCATCAGCGCCCTCGCCGCAGCCAACGTCGAGCACTCGCCCAGGCGTGAGGTGTTCGGTCTCTGCTAACAGTGCGCCGTTTGGTTCACCGCTCCAGAGCTGTGATTGTTCTTGGTAACGAGCATCCCACTCAGCTTGGCCAGGTGCATGCGGATTCACGTGAGCGGTCATGGCTTCATGCTAGCCCGCATCAACTGGGCGCAGGCTGCATCCGCGTGTTCAGCTCTCGGGCTGAGCAGTGAACCTCTCGGCCAAGTTGGAGCATTCGCCATTACACTGATGCCAGGGGAAGACCGAAACTATGACCGAACAGATTATTGAAAAGCTGAACGACGAGGAGTCGTGGGCAATCCTTCAGGCCAATCAAATCGGTCGCGTCGCGAGCGCCCGCGAGGGTGCGCCTGACATCTTTCCGGTGAGCTACATTGTCAGCGACTGGGTTATCTACTTCAGAACCGGCGTTGATTCGCGCCTCAGAATCGAAACTGAGGGCAGGCTGGTTGCCTTCGAAACAGCAACACAGGCGCCGGGTAGTTTCTCGAGCACAGTCACGTTGGGAGTGCTTGAGGTGGTCAACGACACCGAACTTATTGCCAAACTCGACCAAGTGCCGATTATCGAGTTCGCGCCAAACAAAAATTACGTGTGGCTAGCCCTTTACCCTCAAGACGTGCGCGGGCGTCGCCTCAATGTAATCACAACGCGAAGCATCCCAACGATCTAGCTGCCTGGTTTTTCACGCTGGTCTGCAGACGTAAGCCGAGCTGAGTAAACTGGTGAGGTTGCCCTCAGCGTGCTGGTGGGTAGCGCTGGAGGATTCGCCTAGTGGCCTATGGCGCACGCTTGGAAAGCGTGTTGGGTGCAAGCCCTCAGGGGTTCGAATCCCCTATCCTCCGCCATGGGTTTGGTATCCCGTCACCGGGGTACCTCACCCATTCTGTAGATCCGGTTCGAACCCCTGGGTGGGCCCACGCCGCAGAGGCTCCAGGCAGCGCAACGCGGTGTGTGGAGAAGCGGTGGGGACGAATCCCCTATCCTCCGCCATGAATGAGGTATTACCGTGCTGAACGTATCCGACCTAGAGCTGCGCGTCGGTTCGCGCACGCTGATGTCTGACGTCTCCTTTCGGGTTTCAGCTGGTGACAAGATTGGCCTGGTCGGCCGCAACGGTGCGGGAAAAACCACGCTCACGAAAACTCTCGCGGGTGACCTGCAGCCTGCCGCAGGCACTATCGAGTTCACCGGTGAAATCGGCTACCTGCCTCAAGACCCGCGTTCTGGCGATCCTGAG
>JALRLI010000127.1 GCA_023254555.1 Microbacteriaceae bacterium | reverse complement strand
ACGTTCTTGGCATACGTTGTTGCTCAGCTGATTGGTGGCGCACTTGGTGCACTCATCAGCTTGGCGCTCTTCCCACGCGCTCAGGCTCCTGTGCAGATTGAGGTTTTGCCTGCGTTCCTCGTTGAGGCACTGTTCACACTGATTCTTGTCTACGTCGTACTCAACGTCGCTACCTCGAAAGACACCGCTGGTAACTCGTTCTACGGCTTCGCAATCGGTGCAACAGTGTTCGTCGGCGCACTGTCGGTTGGCGCCATCTCGGGTGGCGGCTTCAACCCCGCTGTTGCTGTGAGCCTCGCAATCACCGGCCAGTTCGCTGTTGCGAATCTCTGGCTCTACATTCTCGCGCCGCTTGTTGGCGCAGCAATTGCCGCTGGTATCTTCCGTCTGCTCAATGCTGACGAGTTCAAAAAAGAGGTCGAGGTTGAGGTTATCGAGGTCGTCGAGGCCAAGTAACGCTCGCTCAAGCGAATGCCCTCTCCCAATCGGGAGGGGGCATCGTTGTTAATACTGAGCGAACTGCTGACCGAAGATGGCTAGTGCTCACCCTTGACCACGAAATACGAGCCGCGGATGATGCCGGCGAGCTTCGACTTCATGCGAGCAAACTTGAACTTACCCTCGAGCTCGTCTGGCACATCCATCCCGTCTGAGAGCTTGAAGCCGACCGCACGTTTCTTCGGGTCGCTGGGCGAGTACATCACATTCACGCCGAGACCGCTTTCGTAGTAGACGAAAACCCAGCGCATATCATCGATCACTATCTCAGCCACCTCGAGCGGCTTGGACGCAAAACTCAGGTCGCGCTCAGCGAGCACTTCATTCACCCAAGCAAGCGACTCTTGTTTCTCGGCGGCCGGATACACCTCGAAATCGATATCGTATTTGTTCTTGAAGTAGCGAGCGTCGTTTGCGCGTAGACCGGCGAGCGCCCCAGCCACGGGTGAAGACTCCACCCCGGCGGTTGACACCTCTTTGAAATCAACAACAACGGGCATCAGGCACCTCCAGAATGTTCGGTCTCAGACTCTTTGCCAATGATCTGCGCCGGAATCGAGCGCGAGAACGCCATCGAGAAGACACTGAAGATCAGCAAACCCATGAGCGCGACGCGAAGTGCTGACACCTGCGAGTCGGCATAAACCGATTCGAGCTGCTGGGCTTGTTGCTGGTTGAGTCCCTGTTTCTCTCCGAGCTGTTCAACTTCGGCAGCAGGGATAATCGAGACACCCTGCGACTTCATCTGGTTGACACTGTCTTTTACAGGGTCTGGCAGTGTGCTCGAGTTCACAGCGCCGATGAAGCTGCTCGTAAGTGAGAAGATCAGGATTGACCCGATCAGAGCTGTGCCGAGCGAGCTACCAAGGTTTTGGAATACACCTTGAACACCGCCCACCTCGCTCGAGCGTGACTCATCAACTGCAGACATGTTCACGTTGCCGAGCTGTGACGCAAGCAGGCCGAGGGCGGCGCCAGCGGTGAACATTCCTACGCTGAACATAAATTGCTTGAGGTCGATTGATACCGAGCCGAGCAGAACCAAAATGCTGAGCACCAAAATGACCTGTCCAACTCGAACAATGCGCCGTGGCGACCACACTGCAGAGAGCTTGGTACCCACGAATGAGAAGAGCATCAGTGCGAGCGAGAGTGGGAAGATGCGAAGGCCAGTCTCCAGGGCATCCAGCCCTAACGTCATCTGCAGGTAGACAGGAATCATAAAGAAGACGCCACCGATGATGGCGTACTGCGCACCCAACACTGCGAGACCACTGCGAAGCACTGCAATTGAGAACATCGAGACGTCGATGAGTTGTTCGCGGCCTTTCTCTTTGAGTTTGAGTTGGCGAACCCAGAATAGGCGCATGAAAATTGCACCGATAAGAATCAGAAATGGAACGACCGAAAGACCGAACGGTGTAATTGTTACCCCGGCGATTTCGGGAGCTTGGAGCGGCTCGATCCAGCCCCAGGTTTTACTCTGCAGCATGCCGTAGACGATCAGGATGAGCGAGAAGGCCGAATAGATCACGCTGAGGGCATC
>JALRLI010000126.1 GCA_023254555.1 Microbacteriaceae bacterium | reverse complement strand
CATTCATGTTGAGCTTCCCTGGTGCGTCAGCAGTTACCGAAGCTCGCGAGCCTGGATTACCGGATTGGCTCCGATGGCAACACTTTTTGAACTTTTTCTTCATGGTTCTCGTCATAAGAACTGGAATTCGAATTCGCACTGAGACAAGACCTTCTGCGTTTTGGACTTCTCGCCGAAACACCTCACATAAGGTCAGTCTTAGTATTTGGTTTCACCAATTCTTGGACAGCCTGTGGCTGGTCAATGGCGTAATTTTCGTCGCGCTTCTGTTCATCTCAGGCCAGTGGGTGCGAGTAGTTCCGACCAGCTGGGACGTAATCCCAAACGCGGTCTCGGCAGGCTTGCAGTATTTGAGCTTCAACTGGCCAACTGAAAATGGTTGGGTCAACTACAACAGCCTGCAAGTGCTCGCCTACTTCACGACAATATTCGTGGCCGCCCCCTTAGCAGCTGCAACCGGTCTCAGGATGTCCGGCTTCTGGCCATCACATGCGAAATGGCTAAGCCGCGTTTACCCAATGGAGCTCGCGAGAGCAATCCACTTTCCCGTGATGATCTATTTCACGGCGTTCATTGTTGTTCACGTATTCTTGGTCTTCAGCACGGGCGTGCTCAGAAACTTGAATCACATGTACGCCGGCACAGATACGACGAGCTGGTTGGGTTTCGGAATCTTCATAATCACTGTCGCTCTAACAGTGGGCGCAGTCTTCTTAATTCGACCCCTCATCATCGCACCCCTGGCTAAGTTCTTTGGCACTGTATCAAGCAGATAATCAGCAAACGCGAATCGGTCCGCAGATAATCTAACTACGTGGCCAAGCTACTAAGCCTAAGGCACTTTCCTGAACATCCATTCGATGTTCGGCTCGATTATCGGCCGAGTGAGCTTTTGAACCCAAGCCATCGAGAGTAGCGCTGAGAGCGCGGCGCCCATCGCGATCAGCAGCAGTGTGCCGGCGGCGCCGAACGTGCCGATGACATCGATCACACCGTAGTGCCGGAGCGCGTACACCACGAAACCGTGTAGCAGGTAGAGGTACAGCGTTCGCGTTCCCCACACGGTGATGAAGCTGGTGCGACGCGGGATAATCACGAGTACTGCGAGCGTCATAATGAAGGCAATGGCGATAAACCCAGCCCGAATACCGATACCGGTGAGCGGCTCTGCCCAACCGCCAAGATCGAGCAGTGTGGCGTAGTCGTCACGCCACGTCACCCAGACATCAATTCTGAAGACGTGCCGCACATCCGGAATGAAGACGAACACAGCCGCTATTGCGGCGAGCAGCGCCCAAGCGCCGGTTTTGAGGAGACGGCTCGGCTGCAAAAAACGTTCACCGGTGAGCCATCCGCGTTCACGGGCCAACCAACCGAAAACGAAAAAGGGCAAGAAGCTCAGCGTGCGCATCGCCGAGAACTCACGGCCAATGCTTGGGGTCAGCCCGGCGAGTAGTGCGATCGCGATTGACACAACGAGTGGATGCTTCAACACAGCGATGAACGGTAGCAGGATGCGCATGGTGATGAGCGTGACTAAGAACCAAAGCGTCCAAGCCGGCACCACGAGGAATGACCAGCTCAAGGCCTGACCATCGATGAGCAGACGATAGAAGACCCAAATCACTTCGAAGGTTACCCAGGTGACCAACAACCCAACTGTCGCTTTCACGCCGTTCACGTTGAGCTCTGCCTTCGAGAAAAATCCTGAGAGCAGAATCATCGCGGGCATGTGAAACAGGTAGATGTAAGCGTAAACCGCGTAGCCGAAGCTCGAATCCATCCGGGTGGTGGTGATCATGTGGGCGATCACCACCAGCGCCATGATTAAGAATCGTGCATTGTCCCAGAGAGCAATGCGAGGTTTGGCGATGTGCTTCACCTACTTACTCTGAGTGAGCAGGTTTAGTTACAGGTTTCTTCGACTTGGCCAGCTTGCTTGGCCACCAAATCTTTGGCCCAATGTCGTACGCCATCGCCGGCACGAGGAGTGACCGCACGAGCACTGTGTCAAGCAACACACCAAACGCCACGATAAACGCCAG
>JALRLI010000125.1 GCA_023254555.1 Microbacteriaceae bacterium | reverse complement strand
ATGCTACCGCGCCTCAAGTTTTCAACAATTTCGCCAAAAGCTCTCTAACTCGGCATATTGATGCGGGTAGAGTTTGAAGCGTGACTGACGACAACGCCACCACCCAGAGCTCGACCTCGGCCGCTGCGACAACGGCGCAGAAAATCGCTGACCACCGCCGCGCCTATAAAGAGGCCGTGTACGATCGCGATGCTGCGGCCGCCGAGAAACAACACGCCCGTGGCAAGCTGACCGCGCGCGAGCGCATCGAGCAGTTGCTCGACCCGGGCTCGTTTGTTGAGTTCGACAAGTACGCCAAGCACCGCAGCACCGCCTTCGGTATGGATGCGCAGCGTCCGTTCGGTGACTCAGTGGTCATCGGCGCCGGCACGATTCATGGTCGCCACGTTGCCGTCTACTCTCAAGATTTCACCACCTTCGGTGGTTCGCTCGGCGAGACTGCCGGTCTCAAAATCACCAAAATTATGGAGTTCGCCCTGAAGACGGGCGCACCTATTATCGGCATCCTCGATTCTGGCGGAGCCCGAATTCAAGAAGGTGTCTTCGCACTCAGCCAGTACGCGGCAATCTTCAGACTGAACACGATGTGCTCGGGAGTGATTCCGCAAATCTCAATCATCATGGGCCCTGCCGCCGGTGGCGCGGTTTACTCGCCAGCGCTCACTGACTTCATCATCATGGTCGACAAGACGTCGAACATGTTCGTGACCGGGCCTGACGTGATCAAGACCGTTACCGGCGAAGAGGTCGGCTTCGAAGAGCTTGGTGGCGCGCTCACCCACAGCCAGACCTCGGGTGTTTCGCACTACATGGCTGCTGATGAGCCTGACGCGCTCGATTACGCTCGCACGCTGATTAGCTACTTGCCAGATAACAACCTTGCCGAGCCTCCGATTTATGACTCGGATGCCGTACTCGAGATCACCGACGCTGACCGCAAGCTCAACTCGGTCATCCCCGATTCTCCGAATCAGCCATACGACATGAAAGATGTCATCACAGCAGTGGTCGACGGTGGCGAATTCTTAGAGGTGCACGCGCTGTTCGCGCCAAACATCGTCGTGGGATTCGGCCGCGTCGAGGGTCGCACCGTTGGCGTTATTGCGAATCAGCCGAACCAGATGGCTGGCACGCTGAACATTGATGCTAGCGAGAAGGCTGCCCGGTTTGTGCGATTCTGCGACTCGTTCTCAATTCCGATTCTGACTCTCGTTGATGTTCCCGGCTTCTTGCCAGGAACCGACCAGGAGTACGACGGCATTATTCGCCGCGGCGCGAAACTGCTGTACGCCTACGCTGAAGCGACGGTGCCGCTTGTGACCATCATCACGCGCAAGGCGTACGGTGGTGCCTACATCGTGATGGGCTCAAAGCAGCTCGGAGCCGACGTCAACATTGCGTGGCCAACTGCCGAAATCGCTGTGATGGGTGGTTCGGGTGCGGTTGAGATTCTCTACCGCAAAGAGCTCAAAGCGGCTGCTGAAGCCGGTGAAGACGTCGCTGCGCTACGAACCAAGCTCGCGTCTGAATACACCGCCAACGTGTCAAGCCCATTCTTGGCTGCTGAGCGCGGTGAGATCGATAACGTACTCGAGCCAGCCGGCACCCGTCTCGCTGTAATCAAGGCACTGCGCGGTCTGCGCGGCAAACGCGTCGAGCAACCGACCAAGAAGCATGGAAACATTCCGCTCTAATGACTACCTCTGGTTTGAAGCCAGCCAACGGCAAAAACGAGAACGGCGAGACCGAAATGTCAGCTGAGGGGCTCGGTATGCGCTTCGTCACGAAGAATGTTTCAGACGAAGAACAGGCAGCCGTCATCGCGGCTCTTGGTCAGCTTCGTGCCGAAGAAACCCTGCAGGTGAAAAAGGTTGCCCGCCGCTCGAACGAACCTTGGCGCCGCAGTCAGCGCAGCCCTGAGGGCATCAACGAATTCGTGGAGTAGCAGACTCACAGGGTTTAGGTATTGCCAAATCGTGCGATTGCGCGGTTCCAATACTCATCCGAACCCATAATCACAGCCCGCATCGCAGTCGGCCCATACGACCGCGCATACGAACTCCAATACGACACCTCA
>JALRLI010000124.1 GCA_023254555.1 Microbacteriaceae bacterium | reverse complement strand
CTGCACACCGTACACCGGGCCGAGGTCACCGTTTTCGTCAGCCCACTCATCCCAGATAGTGACGCCGTTTTCCTTCAGGTACGCAATATTGCTCTCGCCCCGTAAAAACCAGAGCAGTTCAATCGCTATCGATTTAAAGTGCACACGTTTCGTCGTGATGAGCGGAAACCCCTCGCTCAAATCAAAACGCAGCTGCTTACCGAACAGGCTTCGCGTTCCGGTACCCGTGCGGTCTGACTTCTGTGTGCCGGTTTCAAATACCTCGCGCAACAGATCTTCATACGGTTTCGCGATGGATGCTGAGGGCTGCGTACTCACGTCGTCAACGATACCCTGCGCATCTGTGGAAGGTGGCCAAGCACAGCGGTATTTCAGCCTCGTCCTCGAGCAAGATGTCACGTTTCGTCATATTCGTGCATCTCATCTGGGGTCGACGTAATTTATTAGGCATGAACATATCGCTCGCTCTCGCAGCCATTATCGGAGTACTCGTCGGCGCAACAGCAATCGGCATGTTCTGCAAAGCACGCTCGGTTCGAGTCAAGCGTGTGGCCGCCGACAATCGCGGTGCTGCGCTGCGCGTCACGCCAAGCGATGTCGCACTGCCTGTTGAAACACAGTTTGGCCCAGAGGCAACGCTCCTTCAGTTTTCAACTCAGTTCTGCAGCAAGTGCCCCGGCACTGCACGGCTCCTCAAGAACGAGGTTTCTGAGCTCGCAGGCGTCAAGCACATCGAAGTCGACCTCACCAATCAGCTCGACGTTGCGAAGCGCTTCAATGTTCTGCAAACTCCGACCGTTTTGGTTCTGAATGGAACGGGCGAAGTAACCGCACGAATCACCGGCGCTCCAACTGCCGCGGTGATCCGTGACGAGCTTGCGAGCCTCGGAGCCCTACCCTTTTCTGTCGAGCACGCGGAGGCAATCTCATGACCGAGACACAGCTCATCTCCAAGAGCACCCAGATAGACGCTCGCGGCCCAAGGTTCGGTGCCGCAATCACCGCAGTATTGCTGCTGATAGACCTGTTTCTCGCGCTGGTGCAGAGCCCTGCTGACAATGTCACCGCGCGTTTGGTTCAACCTGCGACCGTGATTCTCATTCCGATCTTCGGCCTGTTCCTCTATGGCTCAATCGCCGGTGTTCAAAAACACCCCTACGGCCGACTCTTCGCCAAGTACGTCAAACCAAAGCTCAACAACCCCGGCGAGCTCGAAGACGCCGCGGCTCCCACCTTTGCGCAGGCCGTCGGTGCCGTCGTCACGGGAATCGGGCTCGTGCTGCACCTGATTGGGGTGCCGCTCGCTCTGCCCATCGCGGTGGCTGCGGCTTTCGTGGCGGCGTTTCTGAACGCGGCATTTGGGTACTGCCTCGGCTGCGAAATCTACCTGTTACTCCGCCGCGCGGGCATCGTGCGTGGCGCGAAAACCTCCTAGGGCACTAGCCTGTAGGCATGAAGCCTGAGGCATTCGCACAACCAAATCGTCAACCGAGCCACTCGAAAACGCTTCTGATTTCGGGTGCGTCCGGGCTGATTGGAACCGCCGTCACAGCTGCTGCTCGAAAAAAAGGGCACGAGGTGCGTCATCTGGTACGCAGATCGCCTGCAGCCGCGTATGAGTTCTCGTTTGCTCCAGAACGCGGTGAGGTCGATGAGCGTGCTTTCGAGGGCGTTGACGCTGTCATAAACCTTTCTGGTGCATCCATTTCAAAAATGCCTTGGACGACGCGCTACAAAGAGCTTCTCGTGCGCAGTCGACTCGACGCGACGAACACGATTGTTGCCGCCATCAATCGAATGGATGTGCCACCAGCGCAGTTGCTCAGTGGCTCCGCAGTTGGCATCTACGGCAGTCACTCGAGCGATGCACCGCTCGATGAGAGTGCGAGCGGCACCGGCTTTCTGGCAGACCTCTGCCGTCAATGGGAAGACGCCGCACTCGCCGCAGAACCCAAGACCAGTGTCACCCTCCTTCGAACCGGCCTGGTACTTTCCACCAACGGAGGGATGCTCCCCGTGGTGAGTCGCATCACAAAGCTTGGTGGCGCCGGCAGGCTCGGCAGCGGAAGACAGCACTGGCCTTGGATTAGCCTCGATGATTA
>JALRLI010000123.1 GCA_023254555.1 Microbacteriaceae bacterium | reverse complement strand
ATTGCTAGGACGACTGCAAAACCGATTGAACTCGACTGACGCAAAACCGCATCCCCTCCGCCTTAATTTACTTAAGGATGCTAGCCTATCGGGCTACGAGAGAGTGCGCTGCAACTCTTCAACGATTGGCACATCAGGTGCCAACCAGTTGAGGGTGTGCAGCTCGCTGACGGGCATCCACCGCAGCTCATCGTGATCGGTGCTGTGAGCCGGATGCTCACCCGCGACCGTCACGAAATAACACGTCAATCGCACCAACTGCCCGGCAACCTCTGTCTCGCTCGAGGCGACACACTCGCCCACCGCGATCTCAACCCCGAGCTCTTCGGCAATCTCACGGGTCAGCGCAGCCGAGGCTTCCTCTCCCGGCTCAACCTTGCCACCGGCGAACTCCCACCCGCCGGCTTCGCTCTTGTGCGCTGCGCGGCGAAACGCGAGTACTTCGGTCGTGATGCCCGAGCTCGCGCCGGCTGGCGCCCCCGAGCTCGCGCCGGCCTCGCGCGTGAAAACCGCGCCGACAACGTCGATCACGCGGGGAGATTCGCCTCAATCAGAGCAACAATCTCGGGGTCATCCGGCTTCACTGTAGGCCTGAAGCGGTGAATCTCGCCGTTTGGCAGCACCAGAAACTTCTCGAAGTTCCACTTCACCTTGCCGGCTTTGCCTGAGCCATCTTTGGTCTTGGTCAGCTCGGCGTAAAGCGGATGCTGATCTTTGCCGTTCACCTTCACCTTTTCAAACATCGGGAAGGTGACACCCCATGTCAGCGAACAGTACTCGGCGATATCTTCGCTGGTCTTTAGCTCTTGAAAGAACTGGTTCGACGGAAATCCCAGCACAGTGAATCCGCGCTCGCCATACTTTTTCTGCAGTTCTTCGAGCTGCTCATATTGCGGCGACAACCCGCACCGCGAAGCCACGTTCACAATGAGTAACACCTTGCCCTGAAATTCGGTGAGCGACGTGGGCGTGCCATCGAGTTTGGTCAGTTGGATGTCGTTAATTCCCATACCAAAAGACTACTCATCGAGCGTGCCGCCGCAATAGAATCGAGCCATGCTTCGTGAGCTGTATTCGGTTGAACGTGAGTTCAACGTGCCCCTTGAACGGCTTTGGCGTGCCTGGACCGATGCTGACGATCTCGAGCAGTGGTACAGCCCGGTCGCACTGAGTGTGGTGCCTGGAACCGTCACTTCAGAGCCGTTCATGGGAGGGCTCTGGGCAGTGGCGGTGGATGTTCCAATGAACAACATGGTGGCCTATTTCTTCGGGCGATATTTGGTGTTTGAGCCGATGAGCCGCATCGAGCACACTCTGCACTACACCCGTGTTCGTGCCGAGTTTGACGAGCGCGACGAGAACACCGCCAATCACCTCATCGTGCTCGAGTTCGAAGACCGCTCTGATTCCAGCCGCGCAGCCAGTTGGGTGAAATTCACCCAGGTGGGTGACATGCCCGAAGATCAGGTGGATGTCACGCGCGACGGCACCACAAGTTACTTCGACAATCTCGAACTCTTCTTGATGAGCTAGGGCGCCCCGCAGCTGCTTGCCCGACTGTCATCGGCAAGCCTGGTGAGACGGATGCCGGCGCTGCAGTCCCTGGTTGCCAAACCCTGAACCCTGTGTTGAGGGTTGACTTTCGGGCGGTGGGCGTCTGCTCGGTAGAATTTGTGGGTGGATTTTTTCGAGATACTTCAGCAGGGCGCAGACGATGCCGATAAGAAGAAGAGCGGCGAACCCCCTAAGGAAGAATCCGTAACAGAGTCGGCTCAGGTTTCGGCGAAGAGCGACAAAGACGCCGCTCGCGAGGCTCGTGAAGCTGAGAAGAATGCGGCACGCGAAGCAAAGCAGCGCGAGAGGCTTCAGAAACAGCAGGCCAAAGAAGATGCACGTGCTGAGCGTGAGGCTGAGCGGGAGCGCATCCGGGCTGAGAAAGAGGCAGAGCGCGACACCGAAGACGCGGCAGATCTTGAGTCACTCGGACTTGCTGAGGAAGCAGCGGAAACCGGCGCCGACGATGCTCGGGCATCGCTAGCAGCGCTGCTGGCCGGGGGAGCCGCTGACGAGGCAGTGAAGCCCACCGAGCCGCCGAAATTCTCG
>JALRLI010000122.1 GCA_023254555.1 Microbacteriaceae bacterium | reverse complement strand
CGCGGACTTCTCGATGCGGGAGCTTCGAAGATTACGGATGAACTTCTCGTTGCTTGTGCACATGCCATCGCATCATGCGTCACAGAACAACAACTCAATGCTTCCTTTATCGTCCCAAGCGTCTTCGATCCCAATGTCGTCAAAGCTGTCGCAGATGCCGTCAAGGAGCGCTGCTAATTGTCGATTGCTGATTGGGTACAGCAGTACCTCGATACCTCTACGCCCTTCTTCATCTATGTGGCCCTGGGCGCAATTGTCTTTATCGAAACGGGAATCCTCATTGCTTTCTTCCTTCCTGGAGACTCCATCCTTTTTGCGGCCGGGCTTATCGCAGCCACCCGTGATGACACAAATATCGTCTTCTTGGTCACCATCATCTTTATTGCGGCATTCCTCGGGGATCAAGTTGGGTACGTTCTCGGACGAAAATACGGGCGGGCATATTTGGAAAAACGCTCATCGCCCCGCATTGAACGAATGGTGAAACGTTCCGAAGATTTCTATGAGAAGTACGGATGGAGCGCGGTAATTCTGGCTCGTTTCTATCCATGGATTCGCACTTTCATGCCACCGATTGCCGGAATCGGCAAGATGAATTACTACGGATTCCTGACGAGCAATATTTTGGGCGCCCTGATGTGGGGAGTGGGCTTGACGCTCGTTGGCTTTTACGCAGCGAGTATTCCGGTTGTCAAGAACGCGGCCTACGTGATCGCTTTCTCCTTCATAGCACTTTCGGTCGTGTTTGGATTCAGGACCTGGCGAAAAGATCGACGCGACCGCGAGGCCTCGATAACCTAGACGCAAGCAGTATTCGCAGCTATGAAGGGAGTGGTCAGCATGGTGAGCTGGTTTAAGTCCCGAAAAAAACTGCGAAAGCGTCGACACCCGCCTCGTGAGCTTGCGCCGGTTGAGGACATCGTCGAGCAGGGTTTACTCGTAGCAGACGTCGCCGTTCGACTGTCAGTCAAGAACGCAATTATCATGAATGCGCTGGCCGCCCACGTCGACTACAGCGAAGAGCATGTCTGCCAACTCGTTCGCGATGCATTGACAGAACTTGCCGATGAACGTGAGGCTGATGCTGAGCGGCTCGATGAGGTCGTGCAAGAGATTGATCGATTTGGTCACAGTGGCTGGGGCGAAACTGATTACAGCCGTGATGATGACAGCACGCTCGAACACAGACGTAAGGTATACCGCGCTGTGGCCGCAACGCTGACAGAACGGGTCGGTGATGACAGCTACGTGCAGAAAACTGCGGAACGAGCCAGAACCGATGCGTGGGCTGAGATTGGTGAATCGCTAAAAACAAAAGCGGAGCACCCGTATTACGGGGGCGGAAAACACGATGATTATCTCGAGCACCGGCAAGAGCGTATCCAATCCCTCATTGAGAAGGATTTAACCCGACTCGTGCAGCAAAGACAGAAGAAGAAGCGTTAGCCGAGCTCGGGATGCTTACGCAGCATCTGAACGACGTAAGAGCAGGTGGCTTTGATTTCGTGTCCAGCAGCTTTTGCGTCTGTCAGCGCGTGCGTAACGAGCTTCGCAGCGAGCCCCTGACCGCCATATTTTGAATCAACGTGCGTTGAATTGAAATCCCAGACTTTATCGTCAGTATCGGGATGGTAGCTCGCCATGCCGATGAGTTCATCGCCGTCTAAAAGCTCATAGCGATATTTGTCGCTGTCGTGACGAATGCTGAAATTCGCAGCCAAATCAGATGTAAATTCACTCATGACTTGAGCGTAGCCCTGCGCACTGCGAATTGCCAGAGTGCGTTACTGAACTATCGGCAGGCCGGTGGCACTTGACGCGGCCTGCACGCCACCTGCGTCAATCACGTTCGTGAACCCGCTCGCTTTCATCTGCGCGACAGCCTGAGCTGAGCGGTTGCCAGAGCGGCAATACACAACGTATTCGCCATCGGTGGGTAGTGACTCAAGCAGTGTTGTGAATGAGGGATCTTGTACGTCCATGTTCACCGCTCCGTCGAGATGCCCTTCGCTGTATTCGGCTGGCGTGCGCACGTCGATAATCATCGTGTTCGCTGCGCGGACATCGATTTTCTCAGGCGCTGTGCAGGCGCTGAGCGAGAGGGTAGCGGTAGTTGCGAGCATCAGTGCGAAAAGAATTTTCTTCATGCT
>JALRLI010000121.1 GCA_023254555.1 Microbacteriaceae bacterium | reverse complement strand
GGGACGATATCTCTCGCCATTAAAGAGAACGCCGCCGTGAATTAGAGTGTCTGCTTGCATCCGCCTATTCCTTTGCCGCACGAAGATTCCTCTGCAACAGAGCCTAAATAAAAATGGGGCTGCCCATCGCTGGACAGCCCCGAATACTTGTTATGTTAGCCGCAGCCGCATCCACAGCCGCAGTCTCCGCCACCGAAGTTCATAGCGCTCATCTCCCTCTCACAGGCAGTTCCTGTGCCATTAGTATCGCACAACATCACTGAGTCTCCGTTGTGATTATTTGGAAGTCTAGTTGTCAGCTGCCGTTGGTAGCCCGTAGTTTTTACGGAAGTTGTCGTGCTCGTATTCCTTACGGAATCGACCACGATCTTGCAGCACCGAAATCACGTCACGAAAACGGTCAAGCCCGTCAGGCTGCACATCAATGTTGACGTTGAAGCCGTCGCTCACGCCCGAATCTCGCCACTCGATAATCGTGTCGGCAATCTGTTCAGGGGTGCCAAAAACAGCACGCTGACCGCGGGTCAAGTTATGGTGAACCAGCTGTTTGACCGTGAATTTATTCTCGCGCGAGACGCCACCGATATTCTCACGACGATAGCTGATGACGTCATCGTCGGTGGGATGTTCTTCAAAGAGCGAGTAGGGCAGCTCTTTGTTCAGGTCAAGCTTGTCGGCTGGGATGCCGAGTGATTTCGCCAGATTATTGACAAGGAATGTTGCTTCCATTAACTCGTCGAATTCGGCCTTGCGCTTTCGCGCGTCTGCTTCACTCTCACCAACCACGGTGTACAAACCTGGCAGCACAACGAGGTCATCGGGGTTACGACCATATCCCTTTGCGAGCGCCTTCGCTTCTGCATAGAATTTGCGGTCGTGTTCGATGTCAGGCTGAGAGGTAAACAGAGCGTCGGCGTACTTGGCACCGAATGCTCGACTCTGCTGAGAAATTCCCGCTTGGAAGAGCACTGGGCGATCGCCTTTGTACCGACCGGTGAGCTGAAGCACTCCCTCAGACTTTAAATACTTACCCTCGTACTTCACCGGCCGCGTCAGTTCTTTATCGATATAGACATCGCCCTCTTTGTCGGCGACAATTGCTTCGCGAGGGAGCGAATCCCAATGCGCGAGCACGATTTCGACAAACTCGGATGCCTTCACATACCGCTCAGTGCGGTCAAGCCGCTCGATGGGTAAACCCAACGCTAAGAACGGCTCATCATCTTGGCTGGTGACGATGTTCCACCCGGCACGACCCTTGCTGACATGGTGCAGCGTGGCGATTGACCTCGCAACGAGGTAGGGGTAACCGATCTGCGTCATCTGAGTCGAGATGAGCCCGAGGTGATTCGTCTCGCGCGCAATCGCTGCCAAGAGAACAGTGGGGTCAAGCCCACGCCGCGGCTTGCGCAAAAAATTGGGGTTCAGCACCTCAGGGGTGTCTGGTAGAAAGATGGCGTCGAAAAGTGCTTCTTCAGCACGCTTGGCAAGCCCGACCTGGTGGTCGATGTCGTCGACCAAGATGCTCGGATCTTCAAACGCTTTCCAACCCGCATCGTGCCTACCCGAGGTGTGAAAAATCAGGTTCAATCGAATTTGTTTTGCCATGTGTGCTGACCGCTTTTCGTAGTGTGTTCGGGCATAATGATGCCGAGAATCGCACGAGGTTCACCCCCAAGCAAGTGCTGCTAGTCACCTAGCTAGCCCTCACCTTCATTATATTTCTCAAAGCAGCCGTGGGCCCGTCGAACCCACGAGTTCGAATCCCTCTCATTAGTCAGCAAACAAAAAACGACCATCGAGTGATGGTCGTTTTCGGTTTGTGGCGAGTGAGGGATTCGAACCCCCGAAGGCTACGCCAGCTGATTTACAGTCAGATCCCTTTGGCCGCTTGGGTAACTCGCCGATGTTTTCCCACCGCGAATGCGTGGGCAACCATTCAACGATAGTACGAACATCCCGAGAACAGAAATTGCAGTTTCACCCGAACAGCCGCATGCCCACCGAGTTCTTCACAATTGAAGAACTCCCTAACCAAGACTCCGATGTTGCTTGTCAGACTTACCCAGATTCGGTGACAATAGAAAGGTGATCACGTTGAACGAGCCCCAGGTTTGGACACTCATAGGCCTGTTCAGCGCGGCTATTTTTGGAGTGCTCACTTTCGGATTTTCAGCCCTCAGGAATGAAATCCGAAGTGAGATGAATTCTCTTCGCTCAG
>JALRLI010000120.1 GCA_023254555.1 Microbacteriaceae bacterium | reverse complement strand
AGACGCGCTGTAAGGATGGGTTCTTCTCTGAGCCGCGCCAATAGGCGGCAGCGGCGCGCATGAGCTTCCAGCTGTTACCCAGCATTCGTGTGTTTGGCAGGTGCGGTCCGCGACAGAGGTCCTTCCACTCAACCTCACCGGTCTGCGGATTGACGTTGTCGTAGATCGTCAGCTCGGCGCCGCCAACCTCGACGCTCTCGTTGTCCTCCCCGAGAGAACCGCCTTTGAGCCCGATGAGTTCAAGCTTGTAGGGCTCAGAAGCAAGCTCTTCTTTGGCTTGGTGTTCAGTTACGACGCGCCGAATGAAGCGTTGCCCCTGATTCACTATGCGCTTCATCTCCTTCTCAAGCGCAGCAAGATCTTCAGGTGTGAACGGATTTTCAACGTCAAAGTCGTAATAGAAGCCGTCGATAATTGGAGGCCCAATACCCAGCTTCGCCTCTGGGTTCAATGTCTGAACAGCCTGAGCGAGAACGTGTGCGGCAGAGTGACGAAGAATGTTCAGGCCGTCCTCTGACTGGATGGCCACTGGTTCTACGGTGTCGGTTTCAGCAACAGTTGCTGAGAGATCTTTCAACTCGCCATTCACGCGCATTGCGATGATTGATTTGTCCTTGAACAGGGCAAAACCGTCCGACACAGCAACTCCTTAATCAGGCGAAAGAACCCTTCTAGCCTAGTTCTTTCCGCACAAACTTGTGGGCGGAACCGCATGGTCCCGCCCACAAGTTATCAAGTGAATCGATTTAGCGTGTGAGCACAAGATCGGAGTCATCATCGAGGGCATAGCCCTCTTCACCGTGAACCACGGAGTCGATGCCCGCGAGTTCTTGATTACCGTGCACTCGGAATCCCATCGTCTTCTCGATGATGAAGCCGAGAATTAGGCTCATCACGAAGGAGAAGACCATCACTACTCCGGCAGCTATTGCCTGCTTACCGAGTTGGTCGAATGATCCTGAGTAGATGAGTCCCACATCCGTAGCGAAGATGCCGATGAATAGGGTGCCAATTAGGCCACCGACGAGGTGAATTCCGACAACGTCGAGCGAGTCGTCAAACCCGAACTTGAACTTCAACTCGACAGCGAGAGCGGTGATGACGCCGGCAAGTGCGCCCAGCAGAATTGCCCACCCTGGTGTCAGCGAGGCACACGCGGGGGTAATCGCGACCAGTCCAGCCACTGCGCCTGATGCAGCACCGACTGATGTAGCTTTTCCTTCCTTGAGGCGCTCTACGACGAGCCAGCCCAGAACGCCGGCTGCCGGTGCGGCAATGGTATTGACGAATGCCAACGACGCAGTGTTATCTGCAGTGAGTTCGGATCCTGCGTTGAATCCAAACCATCCGAACCAGAGCAATCCTGCGCCGAGAAGTGTGAGCGGCACGTTGTGTGGTTTTTGCAGTCCCTTCGCAAAACCTATGCGCTTGCCGAGAACGATAGCGAGTGCGAGTGCAGCGGCGCCCGCGTTGATATGGACTGCTGTTCCGCCGGCAAAGTCGATCGCTCCGAGCGTATATGCAATCCAGCCGCCGTCAACAATCGTTCCGTCCACCACAGTGAAGTTAAAGACCCACGAAGCCACCGGAAAGTAGACAAGAACTGACCACACCGCGGCAAACACGAGCCATGCGCCGAACTTTGCTCGATCGGCAATGGAGCCGCTAATCAGTGCGACCGTGATAATCGCGAAGGTCGCCTGGAAGCCAGCAAAAGCCAGAGGCGGGAGGGCTGCGCCGTCTTGCGGGGTGAGCAATCCCTCGAGACCGATGTAGGAAACGTCTATACCGATGACACCGTCGATGCCGATGAAGGTCGGGGTTCCGGCATTTGCAAAGGCGATTGCGTAGCCAAGGACTACCCAAATGACACCGACGACGGCTAGCGCGCCGAAGCTCAGCATCATCATACTGATGACGCTCTTGGCGCGTACGAGTCCTCCGTAAAAAAATGCAAGTGCTGGTGTCATGAGCAGCACTAACGCTGCACTGATGAGCACAAATGCGGTGGTACCTGTGTCCACGTTTTCTCCAATCAGTCTGCAAACGCGAATTCGCGTTTCTCACTGAAAAGATGCCAGATTCACATTTCGAGGCACAGACGCGCAGATGACGGGGATGTTACGAAACTGCGGGCAAGGTTAACTTCTTGTTTCGGACACAATGATGTGGTGGGCGATACTGGGTTCGAACCAGTGACCTCTTCCGTGTCAGGGAAGCGCGCTACCACTGCGCCAATCGCCCGGGTTGTAGCTAGAGGTGAAGACGGGATTCGAACCCGTGTATACGGCTTTGCAGGCCGCTGCCTCGCCTCTCGGCCACGCCACCAAAGAGGCGTTGCTCTGGGTGCCTCCGAGCGGATGACGGGACTCGAACCCGCGACC
>JALRLI010000011.1 GCA_023254555.1 Microbacteriaceae bacterium | reverse complement strand
CGACGAACTGAAGGGCTGGCTTGCGCCGGCCCTTCACCGTTTTTTGGCGGATGTGTTGAACCGACGAGCGAGTGGCTTCGCGACCCGCCTCAGTGATCTTAAAGATATGTCGTTCAGTATCGTTTGCTATTCTTAGGCATATCGTTCAGAGAAGCAGTGCACCAGTGCAGCATCCATGAAACCGAGGAGAGACCACGATGGCGAAACCATTTTCTGCAGATTCGTTCCGACCTGGCGAGATGACCGAAGCAATTATTGACGCGGTTGACCAGATCCGCACATCCTTCGATAAGAAGATTGCCACCCGAGTCGGGCGTGGCGACGTTCGTGCCGCGGTGCTCGCGTTACTGGCCGAGGGCTCGATGCACGGCTACCAGATCATCCAGCAGATTGAAGAACGCAGTGGCGGTGTCTGGAAGCCAAGCCCGGGCTCGGTCTACCCGACGCTGCAGATGCTTGCCGATGAGGGGCTCATCACTGCGAAAGAGGCGAACGGGCGTAAGACGTATTCACTCACCAAAGAAGGCCAGGCTGAGGCAAAGTCTGCTGCGGCGGCCCCGCCATGGCAAGAGAACACGAAGCGTTTCGGCGCGGTAAACACCGCACTGCCGAAGGCTGGCGTTGAGCTCGCACAGGCTGCTGCACAGGTTGGCCGCTCCGGCACGCCCGAACAAGTCGACGAAGCCGTGAAGATTCTCGAAGAGGCTCGTCGCAAGCTCTACACCCTCCTCGCACAGGGGTAACTCGCAGGCGCCAAGCCATAGACTGGGCGAGTGGATGCCCAGCACAGCCAACCTCGCATGAGGGCGAGATATCTGCGAATCACTCGATTCGCCGCTCGTTTTCTGTTGCAGACCTGGTGGTACGAACTGGTGCTACCGAGGTTTCGCCTGACCGCCATCACGAACGCGACGCGAACCCGCCGCATGAAGCGGTTCGCTCGTAAGTTTCACGATCTCGCGGTCGAGCTCGGCGGCTTGATGATCAAGGTCGGACAGTTCATGTCCTCGCGGCTTGACGTACTGCCGCCTGAGATCACGGCTGAGCTTGAGGGGCTGCAAGACGAAGTGCCGCCGGTGCCGTTCGCGGCAATTCGCGAGCTGGCTGAGCGCGAGCTTGGAATGACTCTCGACCGGGCATTCATCTCGGTTGAAGAGGTGCCCGTGGCGGCAGCCTCTCTGGGGCAAACACACCGCGCAGTGCTGCTGCCTAGTGATGCGCTTGAAGTCGGATTCGATCGGGTCGTGCTCAAGGTTCAGCGCCCCGGAATTGCTGAAATCGTTGAAGTCGATCTCGCGGCACTCAAGCGAATTGGTGGCTGGCTGAGCCGAATTCGCCTGGTTTCAAATCGAGTGGATGCTCCTGCGCTGGTTTCTGAGTTCGCGACCACCAGCCGCGAAGAAATCGATTACCTCAACGAGGCCGCAAACGTCGAACGCTTCGCAGAGCAGTTTGCTGGCGACGACCGAGTCAGCGTGCCACAGGTTGTGTGGGAGCGAACGACTCGGGAGCTGCTCACCCTTGAAGATGTCTCCGCAATCAAGATTACCGATCACGAGAAACTCGCTGCGAACGGGATCGACGCGGCTGACGTGGCCCCGGTTTTTGCCGATGTGATGTTTGATCAGCTCTTTGAAGCCGGGTTCTTTCACGCTGACCCACACCCAGGTAACCTCTTTGTCACGCCAAATACTGACCCAGATGCGACTCGACCCTGGCGCATCACGTTCATTGATTTCGGCATGATGGGCGAGGTGCCGCGGGCAACTCGCAGCACGCTCAGGGCCTTGCTCATTGCGATTGCCTCGCGGGATGCTCGGGGCGTGATTGCGGGCGCCAAGAAACTCGATGTGCTGCTGCCATCGGCTGACACAGTAGAACTCGAGCGGGCGATGACTCAGTTGTTCGCTCGCTTCGGCGGGATGGGATTCGCTGAGCTGCGCGAGGTCGATCCACGAGAGTTTGTTGACTTTGCAATCCAGTTTCGCGAGCTCGTGCGTGCGCTGCCGTTTCAGCTACCCAAGAACTTTCTACTCATCATCCGCGCGGTTTCGCTCACCTCGGGCGTCTGCAGCACACTCGACCCGGCCTACAACCTCTGGGATTCAGTCGAGCCCTATGCAGCGCAGCTCATTCGGGAGGAACGCGGCAATACCCTGCGCGATTTGGGATCAGAAGCGGTCTCAGCCGCACAACTCGCCTGGCGACTGCCGCGGCGCATCGACTCGCTCATCACTCGCATTGAAGAGGGCAACCTCGAGATAACGAACCCGAAACTTGAACGCAGGCTCTCTCAGCTCGAGTTGGGCGCTCGTCGCCTCGTTTCGGCGGTACTGTTCGGGTCGCTGCTGCTGGCTGGGGTGACTATTCGGGCAGACGACCCTGTATTCGGAGCGGTACTCATCATCGCCTCGCTTGTGCCGCTTGGCGTCGCGATATTCGCAAGAACCGATAATCGGTAGGGGGGCTCCCCGTCTGCAGGTAGAAGGAGTCGGTGTTAGCCGCGTATCGCCCGTAGTCTGCGAAGCAGAATTAGACCACCCAGAGACAACAGGATTCCGCCAAGTGCAATCGTTGTCCACGCAGCTTCGAGAGGAGAACCAGTGTGGGCAAGCGCGGCATCCGTCGTATCCGCAGTCGAAGTTGGTGAAGGCGTTGGGCCGGGACCCGGTGATGGTGGGGCTGGTGACACGCGATACAGGGCAAACATGCCGGTCGAGGCGATTGCCGGGGTCACCGAAGAGAGGTTTGTAGTGGCATCGAGCCCCACGCGCGTGTTCTCTTCACCGCCGACCAAGGTGGTCAGCCCTGTGCTTGACCCTTTGGTGCCCGAGTAAAGCAATACTCGTGCACCGGTTTCATGCCCGATTGCACCTGATCCGTTCACGATGATGTCGCCGTCGCCTGCCTGTTCTGCGAGCTCTGGTTTATCTGCAAATAGGGTTACTGCGTCACCGGTCGAAAGTGCCGAGTCAATCGCACCACTACTTCACTCGCTCTCAACCTCGACATTGCGGTTGGCGATCAAGTCGAGAACGCCCCTGTGAACTACGAGACGACCGGGTTGAGACCGGGTGAACCATGGAACTTGGTGGTGAGATCAAATCCGCAAACCATTGCGGGTGGCAACATCGGTGCCAGTGGTGCGCTTTTAGGGTCAGCACTGATTCCCGCTGGCCTTGAGCCGGGATGGCACACCATCACCCTCTCGGGTACTCGTCTCAATGGTGGAATAGTGTCAACAACAATCTGGTTTGAGGTGAGCGCCACCGGTGAATTGATCAAGGCTCAGGCCAGTGAGCCTCAGAGTTCAGAGGGAGGCTTGGCCACCCTCAGCAATACGGGTTCAACTCTTGGCACTTCATTGTTTGCCGCTTCAGGTCTACTTTGTGTCGCCGGTATAGCACTGGCTACCATGAGGCGCCGCAATAAGGTCTAATCCGCGAGAATCGCCTGTAGTACCCGGCCGCGAAGCTTCACCTGTTCGCGAAGCTGCTTGGTATCGAGATTGGGCAAGCTCAGAATTTCGTTCGAGAACGTGGTGCCAAAGAGCACGGTTGCGAATCCTCGTGCGCGAAGCTCGGGGCTGTTGATGCCTAGACCGCGTATTTCTTCGGTGAGTTCGGTCACGACCCAGTCGGTGATCATTTGTGCAGCTACCTCCGATTGCGCAGCCGCACGAACGAGTAACTCAAGGTTTTCGCGCGCGGTCTTGTTCCGAACCTCACCGCGTGCCATCGCCTCTGCCAAGACACGTCCCCACATACCCTTGGGCAAGTGGCGAATGAGATTCAGTGCCCGGTCGAGGCCCTGTGGAGCATCCATCGCTTCGACCAGCAGCTTCTCGCGAGTGCCAAATTGGTGGATGAGCAGCGAATCGCTCACACCAGCACGATCAGCGATCTTCTTGAGCGTTGACTTGTCGAAGCCGTATTCAACGAGACAAGCACGCGCCGCCGCGAGAATCTCTTCGTGCGTGGTTGATGGCCCTGGCCGACGCCCCCGTGTCGTTTCGCCCATATTTTTATCCTATGCGAACGAAGAGTAAAATCTGCTGAACGTCAGCTACACGCGTGTAGGCTTGCCGCATGACCGAGGTTCGCGCGTTTCGCAGGGTGGTGCTCATCATCGCCCTGATGAATCTGGGCTACTTCGGAGTCGAGTTTGCGGCTGCGCTGAGCATCCGTTCGGTCTCGCTGATGGCTGACAGTGTCGACTTTCTCGAAGACGGTGCAATCAACCTGCTCATTTTCTTTGCGGCCGTGTGGACGCTCAAACAACGCTCCCGAGCTGGCGCAGCGCTCACGTTCTTCTTTCTCATCCCGGTCGCTGCGGCGGTGTGGATGACCGTGGTGAAGATCATCAATCCTGAACGCCCGCAGCCAACTGTGCTCACCGTCACCGCGCTCGGTGCCCTCGTGATAAACGTGACAGCATCTGCCATGCTTGCTCGGCACCGCAACGCCCACGGCAGTATCGCAAAAGCGGCGTGGCTTTCTGCCCGAAATGATGCAATCGCGAACCTCGCCATCATCGCGGCAGCACTCATCAGCCTCGTCATCGTGACCGGCTGGATAGATATTGTTGTCGGGCTTGGGATTGCCGCGCTGAACGCTGGCGCAGCACGTGAAGTATGGAGAGCAGCGCGAGCAGAACGCTTGACACTCGACGAAGCAGAAGGCTGAACTTCAACGAGCCCATGAGCCCAAGAGCCTACGAGCCAGCTCGCCCCGTCAACTCGCTACGCTTGAGTCATGACTGAGTGGCTTACCGCTGCGGGCGCAGGCTTGCTCGCCGGTGGCGCGCTCTTCGTGGGTGCGCTGATTGCGTGGTTCTTCAACGTTCCGCCGAAGCTCGTAGCCGGTGTGATGGCATTCGGAGCCGGCGTGCTCATCTCAGCGCTCGCCTTCGATCTCGTGGGGGAGTCGCTCCACGAAGCAGGTGTTTGGCCTACACTCAGCGGTTTCGCCGTGGGCGCCATCATCTACGTCTTCGCGAACATCTGGCTCGATAAGAGGGATGCCCGCAATCGACGTGGCTCGGGCGAACACCCGGGCTCTGGCGTCGGCATCGCGGTCGGGGCGTTGCTCGACGGTATCCCCGAATCGATGGTGCTGGGGCTGTCGATGCTCGGTGGTCAGGGTGTGAGCATCCCGATTCTCGTCGCCGTGGTCATCTCGAACTTGCCTGAGGGGCTCTCGAGCACCGCAGAACTGAAACAGGCGGGGATGCGCCCACGTTTCATCTTCGGCCTGTGGGGTGGCATCGCGCTTGCCGCTGCGCTCGCGAGCCTGCTCGGGTTCACGGTGCTCGCAGAAGCTCCCGTCGAGGTGACGGGCTTCATCACCGCGCTCGCTGCCGGGGCGATGCTCGCGATGATTGCTGACACCATGATTCCCGATGCGTTCAGCAAGGCTCATAACTACACGGGATTGCTTGCGACCAGCGGATTTTTGCTCAGCCTGATGGTGCACGAACTGGGCTAGTCGCCGAAGACCTTCTTACCCGCTAGATACGTGGCAACCGCCTTCGCCTCGCGTGCCACGAGTGGCTCGACAGTTTCGATGTCACGATCGAGAATGACGAGGTCTGCATCCATGCCAATTTCGATTTTGCCGCGGTAGCTCTCGGTGAATGCCTGGTAGCTCGAGCCTGAGGTGGCAATCTCGAGGCTCTGCTGAAGGTCTATGCGCTGTTCTGGTACCCACCCCTCTGCTGGCAAACCATCTTTGGTCTGTCTGGTGACCGCAACCAGCATTGTTTCAACGAAGTTATTCGGTGACACCGGCCAGTCACTGCCGAACGACAGCTGGGCGCCGCTTCGAAGAATATTCCCAATCGGGTACTGCAGTCGGGTTCTCGCCGGCCCAAGTTTGGGAGCGGTCAGGTCAATCATGAGTGGATCTTCTTGGGCCCAGTGCGCTTGAAAGTTCGCGATAACCCCAAGCTCAGCGAATCTTGCGATGTCGTCAGGATGCACCAGCTGCACATGCGTAATCGTGCTCCGTCTATCCCAAGCGGGGTTCACATGCTGTGCATTCTCGATTGCATCTAACGCATGCCGAATCGCCATGTCGCCGATTGCGTGCAGATGAATCTGAAAACCGAGCGCGTCGAAGTGAGCAACTGCCTTGAGTAGATTTTCTCTACTCCAGTTTGGGAGCCCGTGATCATGCGTGCCTTCATACGGCTCAATAACCTCAGCGGTAGAGCCTTCAATCACCCCATCAACAAACAACTTCACCGTCTTCGCGGTCAACATGTCTGCGCGATTGAGGGATTCAATCTCTGTGCGCATTCGCACGAAGTCGTCACTCCGTTGCTGCCAAAAATCGGGATCAGCTCTGAAAGCGAGATTTGTGCGAACCGTGAGTTCGTTACGTTCAAGCGCGGTGACAAAGGGGATGTGGCCGTCGACTTCTACCCAGGCATCTTGCATCCAGGTGATTCCGTTCGAGTTCGCAACCTCACAGGCCTTCACTACCGCTGTCACCAATGCTTCGGGATCGCTCGGCGGGGCAACTTCAAGCATCAAATCGCAGGCGTGCCATTCGCGAAGCGTGCCGAGCGGGGTGCCATCTGCCCGCCGTTCGATTCGACCGAGCCGCGGCTCCGGGGTTTCAGCAGTGATGTGCGCTCTGCGAAGTGCCTCAGAATTGCACCAAAGCGTGTGGTAGTCGTAGGCGCGAAGCACGACCGGTCGATCGGCGACTGCTTCATCGAGCCACGCTGCGTCGAAGTTTCCATCAGGTGCGAGCGAGGGGTCGTAGCTGCCGCCGCGGATCCATTCGACTTCAGGATGCACGTCAGCGAATGCGCGCACCGCTGCGGCTACCTCAGCCACGCTGGTGCAGTCGACAATATCTGGGCCCTGGTATTCGAGTCCAGCAAAAATTGGGTGGCAGTGACCGTCTGAGAACGCGGGCATTAAGAACTTGCCACTCAGGTCTACTGTCAGTTCTGCGGTGGTCAACAGAGCCAGAGCATCTTCGCCTATCGCAGAAATTTTGCCGTCTGTTACTGCGACGGCGTCAGAGGTCTGATTTGGCCCCAGCCACGTGGTACCACCGTGAAAAACGGTGGTACCACGAGCCGAAGCGCTAGATGCGGTGTTCATCGATGGGATTATCCCTTGAATGCTTCCCAGATCTTCGAGAAGTTCTCGAGTTCCTTGTTGTTACAAGGCTGAACTGGCTTTGCGCCGGTGTAGCCTTCTGGCATCGTGATTGCAGAGCTGTTCTTGAGTTCAGCATCCATCAATTCATTCGTGCCGGCAACGCCCGATGCGTAACCCTGGTGGTTCACTGCAACAGCCATGTTCTCTGGGTCGAGCATCTCATCAACGGTGCTGGCAATCTCTGACTTGCTCTTCTTTTCCATCTGCAGGCCAAAAGCCACGTTCTGCCAGATAGTGAGGTGCGGAAATAACGCGTACGACTGGAATACGGTATTCACTGGCCGCAGGTGAGGGGCAATGTTATCGATTCGTTTTTTGCCCAGGGTAATCGTGCCATCGTCAAGGCTCTCGAGACCCGCGATCGTTCGCAGCAACGTAGTCTTGCCGCAGCCAGATGGTCCAAGCATGACAAAGAATTCGCCTGACTCTATTGTGAATGAGACATTGTCGACCGCGTTGAGCTCAACCTTTTCGGGTGTGATGAAGGTTTTGCGGGCTCCTGCGATTACAAGGTCACTACTCATGCGAATGTGCACTCCATATACTCACGAGACGCGTCGTTGCGGCTCCGTTGAAAATAAACTAATGGCATTAGATTTATTCCGCAAGTAGTGCCAAGATAATTTAACAATTTGTTCACAATCAGAGAGAGGTGATCGTGGCTGTCTCTCAACCCGTCAAGCGCGGTCGCCCATCCACGGCAAAACTGTCCGAACAAAACATCGCTGAAGCAGCGCTCGACATTATCGATGAGCGCGGATGGTCTGCTCTGACCATGAACGCTCTCGCAACCCGTTTGAACGTGAGAGCCCCATCTCTGTATCACCACATCGAGGGGCAACACGATCTCATCAATCTGGTGCGAGCGCTAATCGTCAGCGAGATTGAGACAGAATCGCTTGCCAGCCTTGACTGGGAGGAAGCCACCCGAGTCTTTGGGATGTCGTACTACCGGGCTTTTCTTGCCCACCCAAACGCCATTCAAATTTTGAGTGTGACGCCAATTGACGATCGAGCGACTTTTCAGATGTATGAGGCTTTTCTTTCGGCGCTCGACAGAGCAGGGTGGGCGGCTGAGCGCGCACTCGAAGTTTTGGTCGGCTTGGAATACCTCGCCTTGGGAAGCGCCTATGAGGCGAACGCCTCTGAAATGATGCTGAACGCACAGCGCGCCGAAGACAATGGGGCACCTGTCTTAGCAAAATTCTTGAGGGCACGCTCGGATTCAGACTCACTTGTGGAAGAGGTATTTGTGCACCTGCTCGATGATTTCATCAGGATGTTCAAGTCAGAGCGTGATCGGGCGGCAAGCAGTTAGGTGTCTGAGGAGTCTGTGTAGGCTGAATTCGTGAATAGTAAGCGGCATTCGCGCATCAAAACTGAGCGCGGTTTCGACCGGCTCGTCAATTTTTCTGACGCGGTTGTGGCAATCGCGGCAACGCTTCTCGTGTTGCCGATTGTCGATGTTGCCTCGGGCGTCACGCAGGGGCACGTCGATAAGACCATCCAAGAAATCGTGCCCGCAGTGTTGATTTTCATTCCGAGCTTCTTGATCATCACGCGCTTCTGGTACAGCCATCACCGCTTTTTCGAGGGCATCCGTTCCTACAACGGCAGGCTCGTCTGGTACAACCTGTTGTGGCTGCTCGGTATCGTGATTATGCCGTTTCCGACCCAGCTCGTCGCGAAGGCGTCAAGCTCTGACACCCTAGCGGTCACGGTCTACCTCTCGGTGATGCTCTGGATAGCGTTCTGTCAGCTACTGATGAGCATCGAGCTCAGGGTGAGCCCAGAGCTGATCGTGCCAGGGGAGAGCTCTGATTGGAGCCTAGTTACCTCAATCACGCTGTGTGCGGTCGTCGTGTTTGCCCTGATTGTTGGTCAGTTTTGGGCTGACGGCGGCTTGTACGCGCTCTTTTTACTGTTTTTGGTCAGGCCAATCAGCGCTCCGTTTGTGAAGCGCCTCTCGAGAGCACGCGAAGCTAGTTAGCGAATTCGTCTGCGGCGACCAGCGCGGCTTCGAAGCCAGCCAGACCGGCGCGCAGATCTTCTTCGCTAATGTTCAGCGGAGGAGCGATGTGCAGACGGTTGAAGTGCACGAATGGCCACACGCCGGCAGCTTTCGCGGCCCCCACAACCTTCACCATTGGCGCCGCGGCATCTCCTGCTGCGTTGAATGGCACGAGTGGCTCGCGAGTGGCTTTGTCGCGAACGAGTTCGAGTGCCCAGAACAGGCCGCTACCGCGCACCTCTCCGAGGCTTGGGTGCTTGTCAACCCACGCCTCGATTGTTGGGCGAACCACGCGTTCGCCGAGGTCACGCACATGCTCGAGAATGTTGTCGCGCTCGAACACCTCGATCGATGCCACACCAGCCGCACAGGCGAGTGGATGCCCAGAGTAGGTCAACCCACCCGGGAAAGGCTTCTCGCCGAACGTATCGTGGATCGGCTTGCTGATTACCACGCCGCCGAGTGGCACCACGCCTGAGTTCACACCCTTCGCGAAGGTAACAAGATCGGGGGTGACATCGAAGGCTTGGAAAGCGAACCATTCACCGGTGCGGCCAAATCCTGCCATCACTTCATCCGCGATGTAGACGATGCCGTACTTGTCACAGAGGGCACGCACGCCTGGCAGGTAGCCTGCGGGCGGCACGAGCACGCCGTTGGTACCGACGACCGATTCGATGATAATTGCCGCGATGGTTTGCGGCCCTTCAAGCTGAATCAGGTTTTCGAGGTGAGCGAGTGCGCGCTCGGTCTCCTGCGCTTCGGTCTCAGCGTTGAACGCTGTCCGGTACAGGTAGGGCCCGAAGAAGTGCACCACCGAGTTATCCGATGGCTCATTCGCCCAGCGACGTGGGTCACCGGTGAGAGATATCGCCGTGCTGGTACCGCCGTGGTACGAACGGTACATCGAGAGCACTTTACGTCGACCCGTGTGTAGGCGTGCCATACGAACAGCGTGTTCATTGGCGTCGGCCCCGCCGTTCGTGAAGAACACTGAGCGAGCTCCGTCGAACGAGCGCTCGACGATCATTTTCGCGAGTTCGGCACGGACATCGTTCGCATACGCTGGGGCAACGGTGGCAAGACGGCCAGCCTGGTCTTGAATCGCCTTGACGAGATCAGGGTTCTGGTGGCCGAGGTTGGTGAACACCAGCTGTGATGTGAAGTCGAGGTATTCATTGCCCTCGTAATCCCAGAACCGGCTTGCCTCGGCAGTTGCGATGGGTACCGGGTCAATCTTGTCCTGCGCTGACCAGGAGTGAAACACGTAGCCTCGGTCGTTGCCGCGAACGAGCTGTTCTTCTGCCTTGTCGCCGAATGCGTGCTCGACGCCGTGGCGGTCGGTGTAACCAGTTTTGTGTGTCATTTCGTGAGCATCCCTTCGAATCTCTGAGGCAACCGCTTAGTGGTTGCTCGGGAAACCGAGATCAACCTTTGACGTCGCTGGGTCTGGCCAACGAGTCGTGACGACCTTGCTGCGAGTGTAGAAGTGAATCGACTCCGGGCCGTAAATGTGTGAGTCACCGAACAGCGAGTTCTTCCAACCACCAAACGAGAACGAGCCAACTGGCACGGGGATTGGCACGTTGACGCCAACCATGCCCGCTTCAACCTCGAACTCGAACTGACGGGCAACGCCGCCGTCACGGGTAAAGATAGCGGTGCCATTGCCGTACTGGTGATCGTTGATGAGCGCGAGACCCTCTTCGTAGGTGTCAACGCGAACAACCGCGAGCACGGGCCCGAAGATTTCGTCGAGATACACCTTCATGTTTGGCTTGACGTTGTCGACCAGGCTGACGCCGATAAAGAAGCCGTTTTGGTTGAACTTCTGGTCGCGGCCGTCGACGACGATGGTTGCTCCATCTGCCTGAGCGCCAGCTACGTATGAGGCTACGCGATCGCGAGCTTCTTGAGTGATGAGCGGACCCATCTCTGAGGCTGGGTCGGTGCCGTCACCGATTACGAGCTTCTCGATGCGCTCTTTGATCGCTGGAACGATGCGGTCTCCCACATCACCAACCGCAACAACAACCGAGATAGCCATGCAGCGCTCACCGGCTGAGCCGTATGCGGCTGACACGGCTGCGTCTGCGGCTGCGTTAATGTCTGCATCTGGCAGCACCATCATGTGGTTCTTTGCTCCGCCCAGTGCCTGAACGCGCTTGCCATTCGCTGACGCGGTTTCATAAATGTATTTCGCAATCGGGGTTGAGCCCACAAACGAGATGGCTTTCACATCGGGGGAGTGCAGCAGGGCATCCACTGCAACCTTGTCGCCGTGCAGAACGTTGAGAACGCCGTCTGGCAGGCCAGCCTCTTTGAAGAGCTCGGCGATGAAGACCGACGCGGATGGGTCGCGCTCAGAAGGCTTGAGTACCACGGTGTTGCCACACGCGATTGCGCTGGCGATCATCCAGAGCGGAACCATGACCGGAAAGTTGAACGGGGTGATGCAACCCACCACACCCACGGGTTGCTTGACGCTGTGCACATCAACACCGCTGGCAACCTGCTCGTCACGCTCACCCTTCAGCAGGTGCATGAGGCCCGCTGCAAACTCGACATTCTCGAGGCCGCGCGCAATTTCACCGGCAGCATCGCTCAGCACCTTGCCGTGCTCTTCGGTGATGATTGCCGAAAGCTCTGGTGTGCGTTGCTTGAGCAGCTGGCGCAGGTTGAAGAAGATATCTGCGCGCTTGGTGAGGCTGGATGCACGCCACATCGGCAGTGCAGCCTTCGCTGCTGCGATTGCAGCGGCGGCTTGATCATCTGAAGCGAGGCCGACCTCGCGAATTTGCGCGCCGGTGGCCGGATTGAAGACTGCCTGGCTGCGATCACCCGCGGTAACTTTCTCGCCGTTGATGATGTGTGGGATGCGCTGCATACGAACTCCTGAATAATTCGAACAAAGTGTTTGCCTGTGAAAAGCCTTGATTTCATAATTATCGTGGAAGCATTCGACGCTCGCCAGCCGCAATGAGTAGCAAATAGCTATAAAATCATACAAATTGTATGACTCAGGAGGTTGGCTTGCTGCACGCTACCGACAACGATCGCGCACTCGTCATGGTGAGCGATGTTCTTGAGATGGCCTCCGTTCAACACGGATTCCCCGAAATCATTGCCTCGGCTGACCATCTCGACCGAAATGTGCGCTGGGTGCACGTCGCTGCGGGTACCGGAGTGGCTTCGGTGTTGACAGGTGGCGAGCTGCTGCTCACCACAGGCGCCGGTTGGCCTAATGACTTACCTTCACTCCTCGCAGAGCTCAATGATTTGCTGCAGGCAAACGTGGCCGCAATTTTTCTTGAGCTCGGCACCCGTTTCACAACTGTGCCCGATCAAGTCGTCGCGCTGTGCGAACAACGACGCGTGCCACTGGTTGTGCTTCATAACGAAACCCCGTTCGTTCGAGTAACAGAACAGGTACATCGCGCAATTCTCGCTGAACAGACAGCGGCATTAGCCGCTCGCGATGAGGTGCAAGCGATGCTGACACAGCTGGGCCTGCAAGAAGCTCCGGTTGATTACGTAATCGAGCAGCTTGCGGCAGAACTAGAAAGCCCCGTCATCCTCGAAAACATGCAGGGCGAAGTCATCAGCTGGGCCAAAGCGGGCTCCGAGCGAGACAACCCTGAAATACTCAGCAACTGGCCACGCACCTCAGAGGAAGAACTGCCGGAGGGGGCAATCAACGTGTGGGTTGAGGCTCGGGGTTCTCGTTGGGGGCAACTGGTAGCGCTACCCGGCGCACCTCACTTAGCCGGGCGCCGCAGCGTTCTTGAGTTGGGCGCCGTAGCCCTCGCCCTTGGTCGACTCGCAGACCCCTACGATCGAGCAGAGCGATGGTTAGGCATCGATGCGAAGAAGCTAATTGAGTCGCTGATAAGTCGAGAGTTCAGGGATGAGAACGAAGTAACGGCTCAGCTTCGTGCTCGAGGTCTGGACCTCGAGAAAAGCCTTGTTGTCGCGTTCGAGATTCGAGTAGATGCCGCCGTTCATACACTCGACACTCACTCGCTTTCAGTAATTCTTGACGCACTGGCCCAAGTGGCAACTGCGAGGGATGCTCGCGTTTTGACGCATTTTCCAGTCCCACAGAATAACCGCATTTTTGGACTGCTCACGCTGCCGGTCAACTCTGACAGTGCTACCGAAAATGTTGCAGAAGCGCTCGTCTTGCAGCTGAAGTCTTCAAACGCCTCCGCTCTGCTGCCCCAGTTAGAAGTGGTGTTTGGTAGACCGACCCAGCGGCCCTTAGAACTCATTGAATCGATTGAAACCCTTCAGAATCAAGCGAAGTTGCACTTCGAAGTCGTCGCTGACTCATTGCGAGTGGCATTCGCTGAGCGCCAACCGCTCGCGTTGTTGGTTGCGCAGCTGAAGACAGATCCGCGAATTGAGCGATTCACGAGAGATGTGCTCGCGCCCCTGTTTGAATACGACCGCGAGCATAAAGCAGACCTTGTTGAGGTTCTCTCCGCCTACGTTCGATTTCCGGCAAATCGTTCCCGTGGTGCTGAGGCCGCACAGCTTTCTCGATCGGTGTTCTACCAGCGAATCTCTCTGATCGAAGAGGTGCTCGGAGTCGACCTCTCCGACGGCGAAACGCTCGCCGCACTCTTTTTGGCGTTGCAGTATGCGGCTTTGCAAGCCAATAAGCTGGAGTGATGCTTTCAGTACTGTTCGGAGTTTCAGGCGCTATCTTCTTCGGTGCGGCTGACTACCTCGGAGGCATCGCCGCGAAATTCATGGGGTCGCTTCGCACTTCTTGGATAGCGGCGACACTGGGTCTTCTGACCATGATTGTGGGGTTCGCGCTGACCGGCGGCGCCTGGTCAGTAGAGGCGATTTACTGGGGGGGCACTGTCCGGGGTGAGCGGAATGCTCGCAATTATCTTTCTCTATGCGAGCTTGGCAATTGGCCCCATGAGCATCCTCTCGCCAATCGGAGCGTTGGTGGCCGCTGTGGTTCCGGTTATCTGGGATTTCGCAGTCGGCAACACGCTCTCTCCCTTGGCCTACATTGCGCTCGCAGTTGCACTGGTTGCAGTTTGGATGATCGGCTTTGCACCTGACCAAAACGCAGTTCGGCCAAGCGCTCGGGGTCTCACCTTCGCGGTACTCGCCGGCATGCTGATCGGCATTTTCATGATCTTGATTAATGAGGCGCCAGACGAGGCCGGAATACTGCCGCTGATTGCGAATCGAATTACCCAAACAGCGAGCCTCGGTGTTGCTGTGGCCGCGGCATCCTTGGTTCACTGGATGCACAAGAGGGGTAAATGGGGTCACCTGGGTAAGCCTCGAGCAGATGTGGCAGTGGGTGACACCGGGGCGCTCAACTGGCGCAAAGGCCTGCCCTCAGCAATGGTCGGCGGGGTGATCGACGCCATCGGTAACATCATGATTCTGTTCGGATTCTTGAGCGGCAGCCTGAGCGTCGTATCGGTTCTGGCGGGGCTATACCCTGCCTCAACCATTTTGCTGGCGGCACTCATTCTCAAGGAGCGAATCGCTACTCTGCAATACATCGGCCTTGGTTTAGCGATTGCCGCGGCAGCGACACTCGCAGTGGCGTAGGAGCGAAGAGTGGGTTACCTCTACGGCGTGGTGGCGATCATTCTCTTCGGTTTGAATGGGCCGGTTGCCAAAGTCGTGATGCTTGGCGGAGCCACCCCTATCCAGCTTTCGTTCATGCGCGAGGTCATCACATTCGCACTTGCCGCTATTGCGCTTTTGATTTTCGACCGTCGCGGGTTTCGACTTTCGCGAAAACAGATCCTCGGCATGCTGGCCGTCGGCGTCTTTGGTGTGGCAGGACTTCAGCTCGCCTTCGCGATCGCAATTAAGAACCTCCCCGTTGGAATCGCGTTGCTTTTCGAGTACTGCGGGGTGGTTCTCGTGGCAGTTTTCGCGACGGTAATTTTCAAAGAACCAAGCAGGCCAAGACTCTGGGTCGGTTTAGGTCTCGTCGTTGTAGGGCTTGTGGTGGTTGCGAACATCGGCAATGGATCATTGAATCCAATCGGAATTATCGCCGGCGCTACCGCAGCAATTACATTGGCAACATACTTTCTGCTCGGCGAGCGGATGCTCGTAAACGCCTCGGTGATGAGCGTGTTGTTCTGGTCGATGTTGATCGGTGCGGCAATTTGGTGCATTCCTGCAGCGCCGTGGTCATTTGATTGGTCACTTATGGCAGAAGTTCATTCGCTGGGAGGCGCTCTCAGCGATGTGTTTGTGCCGCTCTGGATTCCGACAATCTGGTCGGGCGTTCTCGGCACCTTTACGCCCTATGTGTTCTCCTACCTCGCCATTAAGCATCTCAAGGCGACACCTGCCGGAATTCTCTCAACGGGTGAGGTGGCCTTCTCGTTTTTGTTCGGCTGGCTCTGGCTACAAGAAGTGCTCACCTTTACGCAACTGATCGGCGTGAGCCTCGTCGTTGTTGGAATTATCGCGGCGCAAACCGCAAGAAAACAGCAACACCCCGCAGACCTCACCTTGGCGAGCGCGGAGCTAGCTCCGACCAGCTCTGAGCAGAGACTTTAGCTTGTAGCCTCGCCACTGCCAGAAGCACCAGAGGCTCAACCAGATAATCGGCGTGAGAATTCCAGCGGTGAAATCGAGACGGTCACGATACAGCGTGTCACCGCTGGGGAGTGGCGTGACGGCCATCCGGTGTCGCCAAGTTTTGATGGCGGTAAGTGCGCCCGATTGAGGGATGCCCGCATCGGTCATGATGCGCGTGTTATCGCCTCGAGTTTCGAACGAAATATCAATTGTTTGCGTTCCGAGCTTCACAAGCTTGAAGAGCCGAACTTCTATTCGGTGTGGCCCATCGCCGAGCCATCGCTCGGGCGCGCCGCTGGGTTCGCACGAATACATGCCGAGCAGCGGGCTACTCACCTCGGCGAATAGACGTGGAGATCTAATTGCATTCCACACTTCGTCTGCGCTCGCAGGCAACGTTTCACGGAGTTGAATTTTCACGCGCATCCTCCTATCGAGCTGAGTACACCAATTATGCACCGCAATTGTGCATGGCGAGAGAGGCCGGCCACGAGCGGTCTTGCGAAGAATGTCCCCCCAAGAGAGTCTTCGACTCAACAGTCAGACCGCCCTCTCTCTGGAATTCACGGTAGAGACAACCTCTGACATTCATGTGTAACGGGTCTAGCACGCTAACCAAAGTACGGCGGTATTCGCTAGGCTTTAGACAAGAATCTAAATCGATTTAATTCAATGCCATTCGCGATCGGAGAGCCGTGAAATTCTTGGTTACCAAACTTGTGGCCCTGTTCGCAGCTTTGGTACTTATCGTTTTTGGATTCGTAACTACTGCTCACGCTGCGACCACGAATGTCGATGCTGCAAATCAAAATCTGCAGTTCAACAACACGGTCAAGATAGGCCAAAATGCACCTGTGGGCTTCAGTACCCGCTACGCAAACGTCTTCACCGGGGTTGATGCAATCGTCAGCGTCACCGCAATTACGAACACCACTATCAGTAACGTTGACCGGGTAAGCACCGTGAACAACTGGCAGCTCTGGAACAACGAACAAATCGGCGCTGGCGGTGGTTCTGCAACGTATCGCGTGGAGTTCGTTGCAGCCGGAACTCGCGATCCTGTGATCATGCAGAACTTTTCCGCGAACGTCGGTGACATCGATGCGAGGCAGTATGTGCAGTTCACCGGTCCGAGCTCCTACACACTCTCGAATAATTCGCAGCTCGCTGTTACGAGCACTGCGGGCGCCTACAAGTTCGCCGAGATGAATGGCGTTGGCTCGACCGATGATGACACCAGATTCTGGGCACAGGTGAAGTACGACGCCGTCAGCTCAATCGATTTCACGCTGGGAGCTGGTGTTGGCGGCTCTGCTCTCTTCCAAGTATCGTTTGGTTCAGCCAGCTGGGGTGGTACTGAGGCGCCCGCTGTCACTCCGCCGGTAGTTCAGTACACGGTGAGTTACGCTCTGAACTCTGGCGGGGCTACCGGTGGCGGTGGCGCCACGGCGAGCTCAACGGCGAACAGTGGAACTGCGCATACGGTCGCCGCATCCACCTTCACGCCTCCAACAAACTACACCTTTGTTGCTTGGAATACACAAGCTGATGGCAGCGGAGTGAGCTACAGCAATCCCGACACCATCCGCCCGACCACTGACGTAACCCTTTACGCCATTTGGCAAAATCTCCAGACCACAGTTACCTACGATGGCAACCAGAACACCGGGGGCAATGTTCCTGTGACCGCAACGGTGAATGCCGGAGCGCAGTATCAGGTTTCAGGTAACTCGGCTCAGGTACCGCTCTACCGAGATGGCTACAGCTTCGTCGGTTGGAACACCCTAGCCAACGGCAATGGCGTCTTTTACGAGCCGGGAACGCTCACGAGCATTGTGGCAAATACCGTGTTCTATGCAGTCTGGCAGCCTCTCCCTGTTGTGCCACCAGACGCACCAATCAACATTGATGTAGAGCCGGGCGATCCAATCGGCGGCGGTGAGGTTGATTATGTGATTCCTGATCAGCCTTACGACCCAAACTGCAATCCCACCACGAACCCAGGTACCGCTTGGACAATCATGGTGACGCCGCTGAACCCCACTGGCACTCCCTACGAGATTGATGCCGGATGTACTCCATCAAATGGCGACATCTACGGCACAACAGTGTTGCCACAAGATGTACCCGAAGGAATCTACGAGGTGGTGTACGAGAGCACCGACGGTGAAAAAATCATTCGCTACTTTGAGGTCGGCCCCGGTGGCACATTCATTGGACAGACAAACACAGACCCGCGTCTTGCAGACACTGGCTCAAACGCAGCACCGTTCGTCGGCCTCGCTGCGGTCCTCATGGCTGGCGGTGCGGTAGTGCTTGCTCTCGCTCACCGCCGAAGGATTTCCGCCTAACGATCGAGATCGACAGTCTGCCCGTCTCGAGGAACCTTGACGTTCCACTTCAGTTCATCTTGCACTCTGAACCGCAGTCGGTCAGACGAGAGCGGTTCGCCATGGGTGATGTACGTGATGCGGGGCGGCTTGGGTGCGGTGCGCATCCAATCGAGCATCTGATCTGCATCTGCGTGACTCGAGAGGCTGTCAAGCTGGATTACCTCGGCTCTAATAGGCACGTCCTCACCGAAAATGCGAAGCGTCTCAGCCCCGCTAGCCAACAGCGAGCCACGCGTGCCACCCGCCTGGTAGCCAGACAGCAGGATTGCGTTCTTGGGGCTGGTACCAAACGCTTTGACGTGGTGCAGCACTCGGCCACCGGTCATCATGCCACTCGCTGAAATGATAATCATCGGCTCACGGCGTTCATTCAGCGCTATTGACTCTTCAACGCTTGAAACCATCGTCGCGAACTCGTACATCAAGTCGAACTCATCGTTCGCGATTCGATGTTCCTCCTGATGGCTGCGGTACATCCCGCTCGCGTTCATTGCCATAGGGGAGTTGACGTACACGGGCACATGCGGAATCGCGCCAGACTTCATCAAGCGCGAAATGTGTAGCAGCAGCGATTGAGTTCGGCCGACGGCAAAGGCCGGTATGACTACAACTCCGCCTCTGTCGAGAACTCTGCGCAGTGGCCCGGCAAGCTCAGCCTCGCCGTCAATCTCGGGATGGCTGCGGTCACCGTACGTCGACTCGGCAACGAGTACGTCTGAACCCTCATAAGGTGCTGGAGGGTTCATCAGCGCGTCATCCTGACGGCCCAAATCACCGGTGAAGTGGATGCTCGTGCCGTGGATATCGATATGCAGTTGACTCGCGCCAAGAATGTGACCGGCATGGCTAAATGTGGCGGTGATGCCATCCGAAACCGTGATATTTTCGTCGAACTTCACCGTGCGAAATTGGGTCAGCGCTCTGTCGGCATCCTCCGCTGTATATATGGGTTTGGGATGCTCATGCTTCGAGTACTTGTGTTTCTTTGCATGCGCAGCCTCCTCTTCGAGCAGGTGGGCACTGTCAGGCAGAATCAACGAACACAGTTCTGCTGTGCCGAGTGAGGCGAGGATGTTGCCTCGAAAACCATCTCGCACGAGGGCGGGCAGGTAGCCTGAGTGGTCAAGGTGCGCGTGCGTCAACAACACGGTGTCAATTGTGTCTGGCGGCACGGCGAAACCCTGTCGATTTCGCTCGCGAAGCGTTTTGTAGCCCTGAAACATGCCACAGTCGACCAGAATTCGTTTACCTCCGGCCTCAATCAGGTATCGAGAGCCGGTGACAGTGCCGGTTGCGCCTAGAAATTGCAGGGTTTTGTCGGGCTGCTTCATACTCTGAGCCTAGCCGCACCGGACACGAGGCACGAAAGAGGCCTCCGGCACATTGGGGGGCAGGTGTCGGAGGCCTGAGAAAAACTATACATCCAAATTTTATTGCAGTGTGCGTCGGCAAGGAATTTTTTTTGGCCAAACTCGACATTCTTTCAGGGTGCGAGGAGCCAGAGAATTGGCAGAACCGAAAT
>JALRLI010000119.1 GCA_023254555.1 Microbacteriaceae bacterium | reverse complement strand
CGATTCGAGCGAGCGCCTCTGGCTTCTCAACCGCGAGCTGCTCGATTTCCATACCGCCCTCATAACTGGTGAGCGAAAGATAGGAGCGTTCGGCACGATCAAGCAGTACCGAGAAGTAAAACTCTTGGGCAATTCTTGCGCCTGCCGCAACCATCACTCGCTTGACGATGTGGCCCTTGATGTCGAGGCCGAGAATTGCACTGGCGGCTTCGAACGCTTCTTCTGGCGTTTTCGCCACTTTGACGCCGCCGGCCTTGCCACGACCTCCGACTTTTACCTGAGCTTTGACGACAACGACGCCGCCAAGCTTCTCGGCTGCTGCACGAGCTTCCTCAGGGGTGTCGGCGATAATGCCTGGCAATACCGGAACGTCATAACGCTCGAACAAATCTCTTGCCTGATACTCGTATAAATCCACGTTTTTCCAATCAACATGCGAGGTAATCGACCGCTTCAGCGCGGGCCAATACTGGTGAGTTTACTGTCTAAGAGAAGCGTACACCGATTTATCTCGACATCAAGATAAATTCTCGAGTTTGGCTATTGGAGCAATCTTGATGAGCAACTTTTTGTCACCAAAATTGTCGAATCTGACGTGAGCAATTCGTTTTGAGCCTTCACCGGTGACCTTACTCACGGTACCTTCACCGAACTCGTCATGTGTGATGCGATCGCCGTCTTCGAGTTGCATGTCACCGTTATCACGCACGCTTCCAAGAATCGTGTTTGGGAATGCAGCTTGAGCATTCGACTCTTTCGCCTTGCGCTTACGCTCACGCCAGGCCTCGAGGCTCGATTGCATATTGCCTGAGGCCCGGTCTTCACCCGCGTAGCCCCCCGCGTTGGAAGCGCCAAATCCCCTGCTGGCGACCGTGTTCGAACCGGTACCGTAACCGCGCGAGTTGAGAGCTCGTGGTGCGGTGCCACCTGCAGAAGTGACTTCGCCGGGTGACTGACGCCAGTCGATAAGGTCTGCAGGGATTTCCTGTAAGAAGCGCGATGGCAACGCAACATTGATATCACCGTATTGAGCCCGGGTGCTCGCCAGCGAGATATGCAGCACCTCTCTAGCCCTCGTGATACCGACATAGAAAAGCCGTCGTTCCTCGGCTGGCCCTCCGGGATCATCGAAGGACATTTGGTGCGGAATCAGCCCTTCTTCGACCCCGGTGATGAAGACTGCGCGATACTCAAGACCCTTTGCCGTGTGCAACGTCATCAAAGAAACAGTGCCGCTGGTGTCGTCCAGATCATCAACCGCCGCAACCAGGCTGACCTCGGTGAGAAAATCAACCAGCGTGCCGTCAGGGTTCTGCTTGTCGAAATCCTTCGCGACCGAAAGGAGTTCTTCTAGGTTTTCAGCGCGAGCTTCATCCTGAGGGTCTCGGCTGGCGCGAAGAAGCTTCACATACCCGGTTTCCTCATAGATGAGGTCGAGAATTTCGGCGACAGGCGCGGGCCTTTTTTCGTCACTCGACTGCGCCATCAGGGTCGCTCGGTCAAGAAGATTAACCAGCGAAGTAATCGCCGACTTGATTTTGGGGCCAAAACCGAGTGCCTCAACTTCCCGCATCGCATCTCGGAATGAGATCGAATGCGAGGTCGCAAACTGTGCGATCTGCGCGTCGGTCATTGGCCCGATGCCGCGTTTCGGAGTGTTGAGGATGCGGCGTAGTGCGTATTCATCGAAGGGGTTCACGATTGTGGTGAGATAGGCAATTGCGTCTTTTATCTCGGCTCGCTCGTAGAACTTCGTGCCCCCCAGAACTCGATATGGAACAGCAGATCTGATCAGCAGTTCTTCGAGCGCACGCGTCTGCGCGTTGGTTCGATAGAAAACCGCGATTTCGTCGTAACGAACACCGCGAGCATGAAGAGCTTCAATTTCCTCTGCAACGAACCGCGCTTCATCATGTTGCGAGTAACCGGTGAAACCCACAATTTTGGCGCCGTCTCCGGTGTCTGTCCAAAGATTCTTTTCTTGCCGGTCGAAGTTGTTACCAATCACCGCGTTTGCGGCACTCAAGATGTTCTGAGTGGATCGATAGTTTTGCTCGAGCAGAATTACTTCAGCACCGCTGAAATCGCGCTCGAACTCGACGATATTGCGCATGTCGGCGCCACGGAAGGCGTATATCGACTGATCTGAATCGCCCACAACGGTGAGGCTCGCAGCAGGTATTCCGCCAACGGAATCCAACTCGGCCGGGTGGGGATTGATCTCTGCTTTCTCGAGCAGTTCTGCCGAGACTGGACGCGTCAGTTCTTTGATGAGTGAGTACTGAGCATGATTCGTGTCTTGATATTCGTCTACGAGAATATGTCTGAACTTGCGCTGGTAGATCGCCGCTATCTCAGGGAACGTGCGGAAGAGATGAACGACCTGGCCAATTAAATCGTCGAAGTCAAACGCGTGGGCGCGACGCAGCTCATTCTCATAAGCCCTGAAGATTTCAACGAAAAGCCGTTCCCGAGGGTCGGCTT
>JALRLI010000118.1 GCA_023254555.1 Microbacteriaceae bacterium | reverse complement strand
GTTCACCGTTCGAAGCCACACCCTGCCTGTGCTGCAGCGCGGTTCGCGCCCCCTCCGCGTGCTGCACCTCTCTGACTTACACCTTGCTCCGTGGCAAACGCGAAAGATGCGCTGGGTACGTTCGCTGCGTCACCTCAACCCCGATCTTGTTGTGGTGACCGGTGACTTCATGGGGCACGTCGAAGCACTGCCGATGCTTCGGCATACGCTCGAAACGCTCAAGGGCATCCCGGGGGTGTTTGTGTTCGGCTCAAACGACTACTACGGGCCAATCCTCAAAAACCCTCTGAAGTATCTGATGTCACCGAGCCGACTGAGCACTCGCGAGAAAGACATCGACAACGAAGCTCTGACAAACTTTCTCGAAACCGAGATGAACTGGGTGAGTCTTAACAACCGGGCAGCAGTGCTTGATACTCGCGCGGGTGCCGTCGAATTCTTCGGGATGAACGACCCGCACATTCGCTACGACGATGAAGCTGCGATGCTCGATTCGCTTCGCGCGCTTCGCAAGAAAGAGAAGGAAGCGCCGACTACACGGCTTGGCGTGGTGCACGCCCCCTACCGCTCGGCACTCGATGCACTACTTGAGGCCGATGCCAAGCTGATTTTTGCCGGGCACACCCACGGTGGGCAGGTGTGCATTCCTGGGTACGGCGCCCTGACCACGAACTGCGATTTACCCACCCGTCAGGCCAAAGGCTTGAGCGTGTGGTTCAGTAAGGCTCGAGCCGCGTTTTTGAATGTCAGCGCTGGCCTTGGCCACTCGATTTACTCACCGATTCGCTTCGCGTGCCGACCCGAGGCATCGCTGATAACGCTTACTGCGCCGCGATAATTTCTGCGATTTGCACTGCGTTCAGCGCAGCCCCCTTGCGTAGGTTGTCGTTCGAAATGAAGAAGGTGAGCCCTTTGCCCTTCGGCGCTGACTGATCTTCACGGATTCGGCCAACAAAGCTTGGATCGCTTCCGGCTGCCTGCAGCGGCGTTGGGATATCGCTGAGCTCAACTCCTGGCGCTGACTTGAGCGCTTCGCGAGCCTGATCAGGGGTGATGTCGCGAGCAAACTCAGCATTGATTGCAAGAGAGTGACCGGTGAAGACTGGAACGCGAACGCAGGTGCCACTCACCAGCAGCTCTGGAAGCTCAAGTATCTTTCGGCTCTCATTGCGCAACTTCTTCTCTTCGTCGGTCTCACCGAGGCCATCTTCGACGATGGCTCCCGCCAGAGGAATAACGTCGAACGCGATTGTGCGCTTGTACACAGCTGGCTCAGGAAACTCAATCGCGCTGCCGTTATGAACCAGTCGAGTCACATCACCCTGCGCAACCGCAGCCTGCACCTGACCCTCAAGCTCTTTCGCTCCGGCGAGACCAGAACCCGAAACCGCTTGGAAGGTGGTGACGATGAGTCGTTCGAGGCCGGCAACAGAGTCGAGCACCTTCATTACCGGCATTGCTGCCATCGTGGTGCAGTTTGGGTTTGCGATAATGCCCTTTTTCGCCTCAGCAATAGCGTGAGGGTTGACCTCTGAAACCACGAGCGGCACATCGGGGTCGAGTCGCCAAGCGCTCGAGTTATCGATCACAATTGCGCCGGCTGCGGCGAACCTGGGGGCGTGCTCTTTCGATGCTGCGCCACCCGCTGAAAAGAGCGCAACATCGATGCCGCTGAGGTCTTCGGTGTTGACGTCTTCTACAACGACTTCGCGGTCGCCGAAGGTGAGTGTGGTGCCAGCTGAACGTGGGCTCGAGAAGAAGCGGATGCTCGCCACCGGAAATTTGCGCTCGAGCAGTAAGGTGCGCATCACAGCGCCGACCTGGCCGGTTGCGCCGACAACTGCGACGTTCAATGTACGATCTGCCATGTCTGTTCCTCGCTCGAGTTAGCGGCCGGTACCGGCGTAAACGATTGCTTCGGTGTCGGCATCCAGCCCGAATGCCTTGTGCAGAACGCGTGCGGCTTCATCGACACTGTCTACCCGGGTGACCACCGAAATTCGGATCTCGCTGGTCGAAATCATTTCGATATTGATACCCGCCTCGAAAAGTGCTTTGAAGAGCTTTGCCGAAACGCCGGCGCTGGTGCGCATCCCCGCACCAACAACAGCGAGCTTGCCGATTTGGTCGTCGTGCTGCAGGCTTTCGTAGCCGATTGATTCGCCCTCTGCCTCAAGAGCGGCGAGCACCTTGGCGCAGTCTGCGGTTGGCACGGTGAACGAGATGTCTGTGCGATGCGTTGAAGCAGCCGAGACATTCTGCACGATCATGTCGATGTTCGCGTTGGTCTTGGCGACAATTTCGAAAATCTGAGCAGCTTTACCCGGCACGTCTGGGATTCCGACCAGAGTGATTTTTGCTTCGTTCTTATCGATAGCAATGCCGGTGATGATTGGCTCTTCCACGCCATCTCCCTTCGGATGCCCGTGCTCGGGGTTGTAGACAATAGTGCCCTCTTCGTCACTGAACGAGGAACGAACGTGTAGCTTCACACCGTGACGTCGAGCGA
>JALRLI010000117.1 GCA_023254555.1 Microbacteriaceae bacterium | reverse complement strand
TCAATCTTACCGGCGCAGGCGAGTGATGAAGCCCGGCATCCCTCTCACCCTAGCGCCGAGGAATGAGCGCGAAGAGCAGCAGTGTGAGTGCAACGAGTGCGGCTATCACAATGAGTGCGAAGACTGATAACAACGGATACCCGCCCGCGGCGAAAATGAAGCCCGCGATGGCACCCGCCGACGCCCCAGCGAGGTTCATCAGCGCGTCAGATTGACCCTGACGTCTTGGCCTGATTTCGGCTGGTGTGCTTCGGGTGAGCAGAGCAGATCCGGCCACGGTGATTGCGCTCCAGCCAGTGCCGAGTAGCAACATTGCAATCTGCAGTGTCAGCAGGCTGTCACCACTGAGGGCGGCGAGTATCGCCGCCGCAACCAGCTGGGCTGCACCGAACAGAATCACAAAACGACGACCGGTCTTGTCGACGAGATAGCCGAAAAGCGGCGAAAACGCATACATGCCAGCGATGTGAATACTCACCGTGATGCCGATGATTTCAACCGCAAAGCCGTGGTGTGTGAGGTGCCCGGCAGTCATGGCCATCAGCGCGACCATTACCGCTTGCGAGAGCGCAATGATCGCGATGCTGATTTGTTGGATGCCCAGCGCACGGCGACCGTGCAGGTTGTGTTCAGACGTGGGGTTCGCAGCCTCGCCAGCAACCACCGGCACCTGATGCGTCGGCGTATCATCGAGCGAGTCGACGTCTTCGGCAATTTCGAGATTGAGTGATGCTCGTTTCTGCGCCTCGAGTAGCGGGTCAGGGCGCAAGAACAGCAGCAGCACGAGCACTGCCGCGAGCTGGGCAATACCGGTGAAGAGAAATCCCCCGGTGAGCACGGGCAGGCCGATGACATGCCCGACCGCCTCGCCCGGGCCGACCAGTTCGGGCCCGATAACCGCGCCGATGGTGGTGGACCACACGATAAGCGAAAGATCGCGCCCCTGATGCTGAGTGAGCGACAGGTCTGTTGCAGCGAACCGCGATTGCAACTGCACCGCGGCCGCGAATCCGGTGAGCAGCAGGCCAATCAGGATAAGCGGCAACGAGCTTGCGGCGGCGGCCACGATGATCAGAATAGCCCCGAAGAGTGCGATGAGGTTGCCGGTCGCGAGGGCGAAGCGTCGACCTCGCGACACCGCCAGCTTCGCCAGCGGAATACCAGCTATCGCTGCTCCCAGTGTCGCCATGGTTGGCGCGAAGCCTGAGATTGACTCGTTGCCACTCGCATGCGTGACCAAGCCGGTGCCAACAGTAAGCGTTGCCCCAACACCTAAGCCCCCAAGAGCTTGGGCAATCATCAAAACCGTGAGGGCTCTCTTCTGAAACGGCGGCGTCGCAACTTTCTTCGCACGCAGATCCGAGTTCATAGAACCGATTCTACTATGCTCCCCAATACCCCCAGGGGTTTACATCGCGGCGAGCATCTGCTTCATCTGCTTGATTTCGGCGGTTTGAGAAGTCACTATCGCCTCCGCCAATTTTCGAGCCTCAGCGTTATCTGAGTTCTCAATCATGTGCGCCATTTGGATTGCGCCCTCGTGATGTTCAATCATGCCCTCAAGGTAGAGCCTGTCAAACTCAGCACCCTGCGAGTTTTCGAGCGCAGTCATTTGCTCATCTGAGAGCATGCCCATCATGCCGTGACCCATGTGATCCATATCCATGGTCTTTTCACTTGAACCGGATGCATCGAGCCAGCCCTGCATCTGCTCAATCTCAGGCGTTTGGGCATCTTTGATTTGCTTCGCCAGCGCCAACACTTCAGCATTAGTTGTGCGCGTTTCGGCGAGTGTTGACATTTCAACAGCCTGCTCGTGATGAGGAATCATCATCTCGGCAAACATCAGATCTTGCTGACTGTACCCAGCGCTGTTCTGCGACGAGTTCATCATTCCCCCGTGTTCACCCTGGTTATTCGGTGTACCGATATTTATCGTGCACCCAGCGAGGGCGAGACCAGCAACGACAACTGTTGCACCAGAGAGGACGAGGCGAGAGGTTTTATTCATGACTACAGCTTCGTGCTCAAACTTTTGAATGCGCTGTGAAGATTCTGCGCACCCCCTGTGTCGAACGTGACTACCGGCCTTTTGTGGCGATCTCGCGCTGCCGCGTTTCGATGAGCAACCTGATGAGCTCTGGCGTGAGCGGTTGTGTGTCGGTGAAGTGCAGTGCGCTTTTCGTTTGAGAGAAGCCCTCGAGTGCATCCTTCAATTCGGCGAGCACTCCCCCAGAAAACGGATAATACGAGCAGTTGTTCTTGTTTGCTGCGAATCCACCCACCGCCTTTCCGGCGACCTTGACGCAGGGTAGACCGTAGCTGATGGTTTCTTCTGCGTCAGGGAGCAGCGCGCGCATTTCGCGCCGCACGTTCTCGAGCAACTGACGCTGTTCAGTCGGCACCGCAGCGAGGTAATCGTCAATGGCCGTCATCTGCGCATCCCGCCTGTGTATTTGGTTTCTATTCGGCCGCGGCGAGCTGCCCGCAGGCTCCATCAATCTCTTTACCGCGGGTATC
>JALRLI010000116.1 GCA_023254555.1 Microbacteriaceae bacterium | reverse complement strand
ATTGTCACTACGGTCATCACCGCCGCCCTGAGCACGCTTGGCTCAGGGGTCACCAGGACAACAAAAAGCGCGAGCAGTCCGAGAGAGAGCGTTATCCGCAACCATTTTCGTAAACCGAGTTTAAGTCCAAGGAACATGACTAAACCCGTGATGATGGCGCAGTTTGCCCCAGAAACCGCCGTCAGATGCGTAAGCGAAGCAGTCTTCATCGCGTTGTTCAAGTCACTACTGACAAGCTCGGTGTCACCGACAGCGAGCCCGGGAATGAGCTCAGCAGCCCACCCGTCTAACCGAGAAGATGAGTCTCTCAGATGTTCCCTGATCTTATCCATCGCAGATAGGAACTCCGGCCGTTCGAGAGACTCGACTGAGTGTGCGTTCAGATTGAGAACAACCTGAGCGGAAATCTGGTTGAAGCGTGCATCCCCCGCCAGGCGAACGGCTTCACCGATGATGAGCTCCTCAGCTTCGGGTACTGAGGTTGAAACGCGAACCGGGATTGCCGTCTGATGAAGTGTGTTCCCGCCCTCGAACTGCGTGAGTGACGCTTCAAAGGAATACTGGGCTCCAAATCCGGTGTCAGTATGGGTAGCACTGCTTGTCACAATCGCATCCCACGACCGGGATTCATCCGAATTTACTGCTTCTGCGAGTACCTCGTTCGAGCGAAATTGATGCTCGAAACCGACTCGAAAGCCGAATGCCGCAATCAGTAACAACGTGAGAGTTATTACCTGAGTGATTCTTCGTTTCAGCGGCGCTGTGGCTTCGGGGCGAAGTGTTCCTACAAAGCTAACAAGACTGGCGACCAGTGCAACGGCGAAAACGAGAAACCCGAGTTGGGGCACCTGGAGGAGGGCTACTGTTGAACCCCAACCGAGGAGCGTTGGGATGAAAAGTCGAAAGTCTGTCCGCAAAAGTTACAGTGTGACCAGTTCTCGCACATTTTCAAGCAACTTCTCACCTATGCCTGAAACCGAGGAGAGTTCTTCCACGTTCTTGAACGAACCATTCGCTTCACGCCAATCTACGATTCGAGCAGCGAGCGCTGGACCCACGCCTGGTAACTCTTCAAGCTGATCGACTGTCGCACTGTTCAGATTCAACAGAGACTTCCCGACAGCAGATTGGCTTGTCAACGTTGCTTCTTGAGCTGTAAGTACTCGAATCTGTTCACCATCGCTCAGTAAACGCGCCATATTTACCTGTTGCAGGTCTGCGTCGTCATTCGCTCCTCCCGCAGCCTCAATTGCATCAATGACTCTGGCACTGGCTTCTAGCTCGTACACACCAGGCTTCGCTACGGCGCCAACTACATGAACGTGAACTCTGAGGGTCTGGCTTGCGCTCTCTCCTGAGCCACCGCTTACATCGTCGACGCTCTGTAATTGCCCGGTATCACTCGATGACGTCTCAGAGAGTTCTTCAGACGTTGAGAATGCCTGCTGGCTTCGGAAGGCGGTGAAAACTAGTGCAACGAGTACGACAATGAGGCCCGCCCCAATAGCCGCATATTTCGGGCTCCGCATCTTTCGCATCATGAGCGCAGATGGGCGTTCTGGATCATCATCATGTGATGTCTCTTGTGCTGGGGAGGAGTTGAACATCCACCAAAAGTATGGGATTCGCAAAACACCGACGAACATTGCCCCTCGAATGTGAAATCAGACCGAACTGGCACTCTTGTGGGGGATTGCCTGCTCGGTAGGATTTTGGAATGACCCTCTTGATTCGCAGGCTAGAAGTCTCTGACTCCACGGCGTGGCTTGAGCTGTGGAATCAATACTTGGTTTTTTACAATCAGTCCCTGTCTAACGAGCAGACCCAACTTACCTGGAATCGACTTCTCGCAGATGCTGGGCCAATTTACGCACGCGTTGCCGAACTCGATGAGAAAGTCGTTGGTTTCACGCACTACTCATTTACTCACTCCACCTGGGAGCACAGTCCTGCAGTGTACGTAGAGGATTTGTTCGTTTCACCCTCATCTCGAAACAGTGGCGTAGCACGTGCGCTTGCAGCGGAGCTCGAAAGCATTGCTGTAGGAGCGGGCTCTCACAGGCTTCACTGGATAACGCAGCATCACAATGTCACTGCTCGCAAGCTGTATGACGAACTTGGCGAACTCACCGACTTCATTGTTTACGAGAAAAATTTAGGCTGATTTTTTATAACTACACGCATTGCCAGGGCAGTAGAGCGGCTCGGATTTCGAAAAGAGACGATACACCTCACAACCAATGCAGATGCCGAAGGCTGTTTCAAGAAACAGTACCGAGAGGCAGATGCCGCAAAGCACGAGAGCAACGTAAACGGGGAGCGCCAGAAGCCCGAGCGAGGCACAGGAGAGCATGGCAAGCCCTAGCCCAATCCCCCATGCCACCCGCTTTTGTGGCGCTCCTACCCATTCAGGCGTCTGCCGATACACAAACAACTTGGCAATCAACATTGTGGGCGAGATCTTCACAGAGATGAATAGGCGAAGAAACATGTCCAACAAGAATAGGACTGCGAAAGCTTGCATGGGTCTGAGATTTTCGGTGTAA
>JALRLI010000115.1 GCA_023254555.1 Microbacteriaceae bacterium | reverse complement strand
GGCCATCCCAATCAAGCGACATAAACGCCCACGTCGGGTCGACCCCGGGTCCGAGCACCTCGAGGGATAAGCCATAGCGTTCGCGAATTGCATCCCAGTAAGCCACGCTTGCGCCCCCGAGAGGGTGCGCGCCGATGTGCACCCGCGCCTCGCGAATCGCATCCATATCGATCGCCCTGGCCAGATCGTCGACGTAGTTATTCAGGTAGTCATAGAGCTCGACTGTGGCGCTCGTGCCGCGGTGAATGCTGTCGGCACCGCGCTCGAGTAGCTCGTTCGCCCGCGCCGCAATCCAACCAGTCGCGTCAGTGTCTGCGGGGCCACCGTGCGTCGCGTTGTACTTGATGCCACCGTCGGCTGGCGGGTTGTGGCTCGGGGTCAAAATGATGCCGTCAGCAAGTTCACGCTCGCGACCACGGTTGTGCACGATGATGGCTCGGCTGAGCGAAGGAGTCGGAACGTACTCGTCATCAGCGCTAATGAACACGTGAACCGGATGCGCACCCAGCACCTCAAGCACGGTTCGAAGAGCGGGAGCCGACAGTGCGTGGGTATCAGCCCCGACAAAGATTGGCCCGGTAATTCCCTGATCCACCCGATACTCGACGATTGCTTGGGTGACAGCGGCAATATGGTGTTCGTTGAACGAGCCAGCGAGCGAGGAGCCGCGATGGCCGGTGGTGCCAAAAACGACTCGGTGCAACGCATTGCCTGGGTCAGGCTTCAGCTCGTAATAGGCGGCGATAAGCGCATCCACATTGATAAGGTCGGCGTTCGTGGGGAGTTGACCGGCGCGCTCATGCATGTTTCTAGTGTGCCAGTCATCAGCCGAAAACACGGTTTCAGATAGGCTAAACGCATGTCTGATCAGCCGAGCGCCCAGCGCGTGTACAGCTATTTAGGCCCCGCCGGCACCTTCACTGAGGCAGCTCTTGCACAGGTTGAAGCGGCGCAGGGCCAGGTTTGGCGTGCCGTGCATAACATCGGCGAGGCGCTTGATGACGTCGTTTCTGGTCGCAGCGATTACGCAATGATCGCTATCGAGAATTCAGTGGATGGCGGTGTCGCAGTCGCCCAAGATGCACTTGCGACCATCCCGAATCTCAGAATCGTGGGCGAATACCTGGTGCCGGTGAGCTTCGTGCTCGTGGCTCGACCGGGTACGCGAATTGAAGACGTGAAGGTTATCAATGCGCATCCGGTTGCCTACGGTCAGTGCCACGCGTGGTTGGGCGCGCACCTGCCAAAACACGAGCACATTCCGGCGAGCTCAAACGTACTCGCAGCCGCAAGCCTGCTCGACGGGTCACTCGCTGACGCAGCAATCGCGCCACCGACCATCACGAAACACCATGACCTCGAGGTGCTGGCCACCGATATCGGCGACAATTCGAATGCGGTAACGCGGTTCGTGCTCGTCGGTCGTAACGCGCCAGTTGGTGAGCGAACCGGTTCAGACAAAACGAGCCTGATCGTTGAGCTGCCCGAAGATCGCCCGGGTGCGTTGCTCGATCTGCTCGAGCAGTTCTCCACCCGAGGGGTGAACCTGAGCTTGCTCGCATCCCGGCCAATTGGTGATGAACTCGGGCGCTACCGCTTCGTCATTGACGCTGATGGCCACGTGCGTGACGAGCGAGTGGCAGATGCGCTCCTCGGCGTGCGCAGATTCAGCCCAAACGTCGTGTTCTTGGGTTCGTACCCGAGAGCTGATCGTCGCGAGATCACGACTACAGATGAGCACGAAAACGAGGTCTTCGTTTCGGCGCGTGAGTGGCTTGATCAGGTAATTTCTGGCGAGGAGTCACACTGACTCGCTAGGTATTCCACTCGGGTAGCACTCTGACGGGAAGGGCGAGCGGATCGACGGTGCAGGTCACGCCGACACCGATACCGAAGTCATCACCGTCGAGCTGAATAGGTTCGGGTGAGTCGACCCTGAGATCAAGGTGCTTCGTTTGCTTATAGGTGACGTAACGGGTGTCATGAACGAGGTCGATGACCTTGCGTCCGGTTTTTGTGCGTCGAAGCACGCCGTTTTCCCAGCTCAAAATTCCCCAGATGCGAAGCCACGAAAACGGTCCGACCGGGCGAAGTGCAATGAGGTCGAGCAGTCCGTCATCCACTGTCGCATCAGGAATCAAGAGCAAGCCGCCGGGAAGGATACCGCAATTACCAAACATGATCGAATAGACGAGGCTTGATTTTTCGCCGCCGCCATCGAGGCGGTAGTGAACGTGCAGCGGCTTATCTTTGACCATGGTTCTCAGCCCAGCATCGACGTAGGCCAGCCAGCCGAGCCGCTTCTTAAGGTCTGTTTTTGTGTACTTGATGGTGCGGGCGTCGAGGCCCATACCGGCGAGAACCAAGAACACGTGTTCCTCATGCACGCCTGACTCGCGCTTGATTGAGACTCGACCAACGTCGATCATTCTGTTGGTGCCTGAGAAAATCGCGCGCAGCTGGGCATCAATATCGTTCAGGGGCAGCCCCAAATTGCGGCAGAGCACATTGCCTGAGCCCATCGGCAGAATGCCGAGCGCCACGTTCGTATTCTGAAGAGCCTCT
>JALRLI010000114.1 GCA_023254555.1 Microbacteriaceae bacterium | reverse complement strand
ATTGCGACGATGTGTAGTGTTTCGCTTTTCCCTTCGTCGCGCATCCACCAGACAACTGCCGAGGTAGCGGTTTCTATGACGTTCGAATCGGAATCGAGTCGCAGGGTATCGCAGGCATTCTGCTCGTTGAGCGAGGTATAAAGCGCAATATTAGGACCCTTGATTGGAGCCTTAGTTACTTCAAAATGGTGTGAGATCAGCTCAGTAGTTTCAAAAAGCTGGGGCGCCGGTCGCACTCTGAGCCAGAGAGAACCATCGTAGTAATCGATTCGCGGAAAGACTTCGTTCTCATTCGCAAGCTCCGTTGCAGCTAACTCGTAAAACCGAGGTAACTGGTCGACGAGCTCGGGCGCTACTTCAGCGAGTTGAGAAGCGAACCTTTCGCGGTGCATGTCGAGATTTCGGACGGCTCCTTTCAACATCAACATAGAGTCAGCGACTTCGGGCGATGTTCCAGGTTCAATTGGGTCTTTCGCTGCATGCAGCTCACCATTTGCAAAGCGGAGAATTCGGGTCATCTCTGCCTCGCTTCCTGAACAGGGGATTTCTAGGTATCGGGGATTTCTGGGTAGAACAGCCACTCGATAAGAACTTGGCTCAAGGCTAGTACAGTGACTTTGGTGTACAGCCGAAAATTGTTGCCAAGCGATCTGAACGCCGAGCAAATTTTTCATGCTTTGCCGGTGATCAGTGAGAATTACTTCTGGCTTGACTCCAATGATTTCAAAACCGCGGATGCCCGTTTTAGCTATCTGGGCGTCGCCACTGAGGTTCTTCACGCTTCTGAAGGATTCGAAATCGAGTTTCTCGAAACACTTCGCAATCGAATCAGCAGTGAGCGTCGCGGACTCCCTTCTGTGTGTGCGAATAAAGGCACCGAGTTTCGTGAACCACGGTTTCGCCTCGGCTGGGTTGGCTGGTTTACCTATGAGTTTGGGGTTCGGCTACAAAACATTCCGGCTGACTATCAGAGAGAGTTGCGACCCGCGACAATGCTGTGGGTTGATCGAGCGGTAGTTGTCAATCACGAAACCGGTGCGCTTGAAGCGATTGCAAATTCGGCCCATCAGCTCGAAGCGTGGATGCGCGAACTTGAGTCGGCTCTTGAAGTAACATCGCTGCCAGCCAATTCAGCACGGGCTCAGAGCGATGACGCTATTTGGCGTGACAACGAGTTTGACTACAGCCAGAAGATCAGTGCGTGTCAGCAAGCGATTGCTGAAGGTGATGCGTACCTCCTCTGCCTCACGACACAGGTGACCGCCAAAACTGAGCAGACTGGGTCTGAAGTTTACCTGCGTCTACGCAACGGTAATCCCAGCCACCACGGCGGATTCATACATGTACGTGATTCAGTGCTCGGAGACGCCTCGCTGATTAGCAGCTCACCTGAACGATTTTTAGCCCTCAACTCTCAGTCTGAGGCGCTGACAAAACCAATCAAAGGTACGAGAGCCCGCTCAGCGGATAGCCGAGAAGATCAACGACTTCTCGAGGATCTCGCGCATAGCGACAAGGAGCAGGCTGAAAATTTGATGGTGGTAGACCTCATGAGAAACGATTTTGCGCGAGTGTGTGAAGTTGATTCTGTGCGGGTTCTCGAACTGCACAGAGTTGAAAGCTACCCGCACGTGCACCAGCTGGTGAGCGCTGTCACCGGTGTGCTGAAATCGGGATGCGATGCACTTGATCTTTTCAGGAGCTGCTTCCCTGCGGGGTCTATGACGGGTACGCCGAAACACAGTGCGATTGCGCAACTTCAGCAGCTTGAATGTGCTCCACGAGGAGTGTACTCGGGCTGCTTTGGCTACCTATCACTCACTGGCGAGATGGATCTGGCGATGGTTATCCGGAGTCTCTTTTTGCAGAACAATGTTGCTCACATCGGAACTGGGGGAGGCATCACCTCAAGCTCTGTGGTCGAGGCTGAAATCAGTGAAACAAAACTCAAGGCACAAGCGCTTCTCAGTGCTCTGAACGCACCATAATCCCGGGTAATCTAGAGGGAATATGTCTGAGCAAGTTTCCCCTGAAGCAGAGTACGATTTCAAGGCGCTACAAGAGCGCTGGCTACCCGTGTGGGAGTCACTCAAGCCATTCGAGGTGTCACAAACCGACGGTGAGGCTGCCGGCAAACAACACAAATACATTCTCGATATGTTCCCGTATCCTTCAGGCGACCTACATATGGGCCATGCTGAAGCCTTTTGCTTCGGAGACATCCTTGCTCGGTATTGGCGGGGCCAGGGATATGAAGTGTTACATCCAATCGGTTGGGATTCATTCGGCCTGCCCGCAGAAAACGCGGCAATCAAACGCGGGGTCGACCCCAAAGCGTGGACATACGAGAACATAGCGCAGCAGAAAGCCAGCTTCCGTATCTATGCACCCTCATTTGACTGGTCTCGTGTAATCCACACCAGTGATCCTGAGTACTACCGCTGGAACCAGTGGCTGTTCCAGAAGCTGTACGAGCGCGACCTGGCGTACCGCAAGGAGAGCCCGGTCAACTGGTGCCCGAACGACCAGACGGTGCTCGCGAACGAGCAGGTCGTCGACGGTCACTGCGAGCGCT
>JALRLI010000113.1 GCA_023254555.1 Microbacteriaceae bacterium | reverse complement strand
GGTCATCGCGCCACACGCTGAGTGCAGCCTGAACTTCCTCGACACTCTCGAGGTCAATGGCTTCATGATCTGGGCCGAAGGCCACCAAAATGGTGCTGTCTTCACCAATGAACTCAACCTTGACCACGCTGAGTGGATGCTTTTGTGTTGAGTACGCAAAGAACCGGTCGACTTGGCCCTTCACTCGAATCCAGAGTTTTGTTCCCTTCGAGGCAACCTTTTCTGTGGATGCTCGCTGCCAAGTCTCGTTCAACGGCGGCACAAACTCGATCGATGTTGCGATGTTGATGGGCAGAGTTGTCACGACGTGCTTCGCTCGAATTTGCTTGCCGTCTGCGTAGGTGACGATGGCGGAATCTGCGCCATGCTCAACTTTGCTGACTGGGCTGTTGAGCCGAATCTCGCCGCGTACATCTTTCGCAATCTCAGCGATGAACGCGGTCATGCCTCCCTCGATGCGAAACGTTGCAGATGCCTCGTGCATAAGCTCCCAGATACCGCCGGTAGCGGTGACCCAGCGAAGAGCGCTGCTGAGGCCAACTTCATTGAGCGGTGCGTTGCAGTGACCTACCCAAACCGCCTCATTTGCCTGGCGCTCTGCAGCGGTCATTTCGAGAGCGTCGAATCGATCTTGCAGCGACAGATCGGAAGAGCTCTGCCATGTCTCCGACCGCCAGTGGGTCGCCCGCGCGAGGAATCGCAGTGAGCGAGTCAGCTACCAGCTCACGTTGTACCCGGTCTATCAGCTGCATGAAGTCTTCGAGTGAGCCTTGACAGACTTCTTCGTGATCGCCGAGCCAGTAGGCTTTGTCGCTCTTAGGTGAACGTACTATCTGCCGGCCGTACCGAGTAACCTCAGCCCACACGTGGGGTTGCACCCAGTGCACCCAGTTGCCGCCGATTTCAAGGTCATGACCGAGGCGGTGATCTGTCCACACTCGCCCACCGAGTCGATCACGTGCCTCGAGCACGACCGTTTTGAACCCTGCATCGCCAAGCTCTCGCGCGGCTACTAAGCCCGCAAAGCCGGCACCAATAACAACAACCTCAGTGCTCTCCACTGATCCTCCTCATGCACCTGTTGGGGGTGGTGACTAAAAAGAATGTGTCGAAAACTACGTGAGTGACTCGTCGGCGTCGCCCAGATCTTCAAGCAGAACGCCTGCCTCGATTGGCCATGTCAAAACCACGTCAGCGCCGCTATCAAACACAGGTGAGTCGTGTGGGGTTCGAACCGTGCCCACATTGCCGTCTGGAAGTTTGATTTCGTAGCGCCAAGCCGAGCCGAGGTAGGTTACCGTCTCGACTTTTCCTGGAACCGCGTTCTGAGCCGAGTCTGCGTTTGTGAACCCTGCATTGTGCAGAGAGATGTTCTCGGGGCGAACGAGCACAGCGAAATCCGAAACGTCTTTCTTGCCGTCAGCAATCACCTTGTTGCCTGAAACGTCAACCGTGGTGGTGCCATCCGCGTTGGCAACACCCTTGCCGAAGAACACCGTTGATTCACCGAGGAACTTACCGACGAAGAGTGTCACTGGACGCTCGTACAGCTCCACCGCGGTTCCGACCTGCTCGATCTTGCCATTATTGAACACGGCGATGCGGTCAGACATTGACAGTGCTTCGTCTTGATCGTGGGTGACGTAGACGAAGGTCGACCCGACATCACGGTGAATGCGCTTGATTTCAGCCTGTAGCCACTCGCGCAGTTTCTTATCAAGAGCGCCGAGTGGTTCATCCATCAACAGCACCCGTGGCTTGTAGACGAGTGCGCGAGCAAGAGCCACACGCTGCTGCTGACCACCCGAAAGCTCCGATGGATAGCGGTCGCCGAAGTCGCTCATGCGAACCATCTCGAGCGCTTCAGCAATCATCGTCTTCTGCTCAGCCTTGGCAATCTTGCGACGCTCAAGCGGGAACGCGATGTTCTGGGCCACCGTCTTGTGTGGGAACAACGCATAGTTTTGAAACACCATACCGATGTCGCGCTTGTGCGCAGGCAGCTTGGCGACAGGGTTGCCGTAGATGTGCAACAAGCCCTCAGTAACGTCAGCGAAACCGGCAATCATATTCAGCGTCGTGGTCTTACCCGAACCCGAGGGGCCAAGCAGCGTCATGAATTCGCCCGGCTCGATGATGAGGTCGATGTCATCAACGACTGCCTTATCGCCATAACGCTTGGTGACGTTCTTCAGGCTGATGCCGGCGTCGGTCATCAGGTTGATTGCGGTGGTGTTGTAATCCAGCTCGCGCAGCTGCTCTTCAGGAGAAAGCGCTGGTTCTTTGTGAGTCTTGTCACTCATATTTCTTTACTTTCGTCTTCTACCGATGAGCTGCATGCCAAGGATGATCACGATCGATGTGAGCATCGTAATAACAGCAACCGCGGCAACGGTCGGGTCAGTGGTTTGGGTCATGCTGGTGAAGATTTTCACCGGCAGGGTCTGAAGGTATGGGTTTTGGATGAACAGCGAGAGCACAATCTCATCAAATGACGTCACAAACGCGAACAGTGCGCCGGCGGTAACACCGGGAACAATGAGCGGCAACGTCACGCTAAAGAAGGTGCGGGCACGACCCGCGCCGAGGCTAGCCGACGCCTGTTCGAGCC
>JALRLI010000112.1 GCA_023254555.1 Microbacteriaceae bacterium | reverse complement strand
TCGCGGCCTGCAACACCGAGGCAAGCTTGATGGAAATCAGCCGCTCATCGAGTTTGCTGACACGCTCGAAGACGTCGTCATCAAGACGGTGGAGTCAGGCGCGATGACCAAAGACCTCGCAATGCTGGTAGGTCCAGAGCAGGGATGGATGACCACCGAAGACTTCTTGGCAGCAATCGACAACAACCTCAAGAGCCGACTGGGCGCTTAGATAGCTTTTTCACGGCGTTCATAAACCACTGCGTGTCGGGAATCTTGGCGAGCAGTGGACCGCTGAATACGGTAATGAGCACGTAGGCGGTTGCCAGCGGAGCTAACATTGGCTGCACACCAGCGCTCACAGCGAGTCCTGCGATCACAATCGAAAACTCACCTCGAGGTGTGAGTACCAGTCCCGCACGCCAGCGTCCGGGGATTCCGATTCCCGCGCTAGCGGCTGCCCTGTAGCCCGTGAACACCTTGGTCGCAATCGTTATTGCCGCCAAAATCAGGGCGGGCACGATCATCTGGCCGAGACCCATAACATCTGTAGATAGGCCGAAGAACAGGAAAAAGAACGCGGCAAAAAGGTCTCGCAGTGGCGTGAGAAGCTTTTCAGCTGATTGGGCAACCTTGCCCGAAAGTGCGATTCCCACGAGAAACGCACCCACAGCAGCAGAAACGTTGAACTGCTGTGCCACACCGGCAACTAACAGTGTGAGCCCAAATACTCCCAGCAGCAGTGACTCACCGTGCTCCCAATCGAAGAGGCGCGAAAACCTGTCAGAGAACTTCAAAGACATGAAGAGCACAACCGTTACGGCGAGCACAGAGATCAACACCGTGATGCTTCCGGTCAGCCAACCCGCACCAATCAGAATCGCAGAAAGAATCGGGAGGTAGAACGCCATTGCCAAATCTTCGATCACGAGAATAGAGAGAACCACCGGCGTTTCACGGTTGCTCAAACGACCCAACTCGTTCAGCATTTTGGCGATGACGCCCGACGAAGAAACCCAGGTGACGCCGGCGAGAACGACCGCCGCAACGGGACCCCAGCCCAAAACCAGCGCGAAGAGTGCGCCCGGAAGCGCATTCATGAGTGCGTCGAGGATGCCAGCGAATTTTGACCGACGCATGTTCGAAAGCAGCTCTTGCGCGGAGTATTCCAGACCAAGCATGGCGAGCAGCAGAATGACTCCGATTTCGCTCCCTATTTGGAAGAATTCTTCAGACTCGGCCAGGGGCAAAAAGCTGCCCTCGCCGAAGAACAAGCCGATGATCAGGTAGAACGGGATCGGAGAAATCTGCACGCGATGCGCCAGCCATGAGACGATGCCGAGCGCGAAAATAAGCGCCCCCACTTCAATGAGGACAAGCGTTGTTTCGTGCATGACCGGCCTTAGTCGGTCTGCGCGAGTAGTCGCCCAAGGGCGTCGAGCCCTTGCCTGGTGCCTACCGCGATGAGGGTGTCGCCGGCGTGAATCGGCGCATCCGGAGTTGGCGAGGGCTGAACAGTTCCGTTGTGTGAAATTGCAACAATTGAGACGCCTGTTTTTGTTCTCGCCTTTGTGTCGCCGAGAACGCCGCCCACGAATGTTGATTTGGCGGGAAGGACAAACTTTTCAGTTTGTAGGTCTACGTCTGCAGAGTCGGAACCGGTCAGCTGCCCAATGAGCATTGAGGCGCCGAGCACGTCAGCCAATGCTGCTGCCTCTTCCTGGCTCAGGTGTATTTGGCTGCGGCAGGCGTCTGGATCATCCTGTTCAAAAATAGCCAGCTCGCTGTCACCATCCCTTCGCGAGACTACGCCGATTCTGCGTCCCGAATTTGTCATGACGTCATAGCGAGTTCCAATACCTGGAAGCTCTGTTCGCTCGATCTGAACACCCATATACACAGGCTACCAGCGCGGTAGAATTAATAGTGAGGAGCTCTTCTTGAGCATCCGATTTACAAATGAATACGAAGGGGAATCATGCTGCACAACGACATTCCAACCAAAAATCAGGTTGAAAAACTCGCATCAATCGAAGGTGGCTGGCGCGTAAGCATGTACATCGAATCAGGCGTGCTGGCAGAGCAGGGCGATATGGCTCGCATCGCTTTGAAGGATCAGACGCGCTCGGCGGTTGAACAACTCGAAGCATTGGGGGCGCCCTCTCGAGAAATCGCCGCGATTCGCGAGCACCTTGAAGATATTGAGTCAGATGCTGCATTCTGGCTGCACCAGTCACGCAGTCTTGCCGTATTCGCGAGCACTGAGCAGGCTACTACGTTTCGCCTGCCCAACAAGCTTTCGCCTTCACTCAGCGTCGGACACCGTTACCACGTGAAGCCGCTCCTTCGCACGCTCAGCTTTCCTCAGGCTTGCTATGTGCTCGCGCTGTCGGCGAATGACGTGCACCTCCTTGCGGTGAGTGCTGACGAAGCGCCGCGAAAAGTTGATTCTGATGAAATTCCTCGCGACTTCGATCACGCCGTGCACCGTCATTTCCACGCGGGTCAAACAGTAGCTGGCAAGATGCAGGGCGAAGAAGGCGAGAAGACGCGTCTGCGCCAGTTTGCGAGAATCGTTGACCGTGGTGTTCGTCACGCTATCGGTACCAGTAGCTTGCCTATCTTCCTTGCTGCAGCCGAGCCACTGCAGAGTATTTACCGCGAGGTTTCCTCGCTTCCGCAGCTCGCGTCACA
>JALRLI010000111.1 GCA_023254555.1 Microbacteriaceae bacterium | reverse complement strand
CAGGTGCTCAACAATCTCGTGAGTAACGCCCTGCGCTACACGCCAGAGGGCTCCCCCATCGAGATTGCAGTTACCCCGAGGCCGTACAAGCACACCGTTCGAATTGAGGTCATCGATCACGGCGAGGGAATCCCTGAGTCGGTCAGAAAGAAAATCTTCGAGCGTTTCTGGCGCGCGGATACTTCGCGAAACCGCGAAACCGGTGGCAGTGGCTTAGGGCTGGCAATCGTAGCCTCAATTGTGGCTGCCCACGATGGAACCGTCTCGGTGCACGAGACTCCGGGTGGCGGGGCAACGTTCAGGGTTGAGCTGCCACTGGTTGAGCATCCGCTCCCCCTCAGCTCGTAAACGCTTAACTTGTCAACAGCTCCGAGGCTCTCCCGTATGCGAAGTTGGCTCGTCTTTTAGGTTCTCACTGGGGGCTGCGATTGCCGCCCCAACGACACATTCACACCGATTGGGAGAACCCGAGATGACACAGTTTCACGTAGATGCCGAAGTAATGATGAGCTCAACAGCCACACTGCAAAGCACAGTCGCTCAGATGCAGTCATTGATGGCGACGATGCAGGGGCAGCTCAGCCAATTGTCGCAGAGCTGGACGGGCGCGGCTGCAGTGGCCTTTCAAGACCTCGTGTCTGAGTGGCACGGCACTCAGCGCATGGTCGAGGGCAACCTCGAAGAGATTTCAGTGGCGCTGAGCATGGCGCAGGAACACTACGCAGAGGTTGAGTCGGCAAACGCTCGAATGTTCGCACACTGAGCGCGCGCGATCACAAAAAAGTGGGTGGAACCTTTCGGCTCCACCCACTTTTTACTGTGTTGACAGCTTGGCTTAGAAATCCATTCCGCCGCCAGCTGGCATAGCTGGTGCTTCTGGTTCTGGCTTGTCAGCGACTACAGCCTCAGTGGTGAGGAACAGCGCTGCGATCGAAGCAGCGTTCTGCAGTGCCGAACGGGTTACCTTCGCTGGGTCGATGATGCCCTGAGCGAGCATGTCGCCGTATTCACCGGTTGCTGCGTTCAGACCGTGCCCGACTGGCAGGTTGCGAACGTGATCAGCAACGACACCAGGCTCGTGACCTGCGTTGAGTGCGATCTGGCGAAGTGGTGCTTCAATAGCAACCTTCACGATGTTCGCACCAACAGCCTCGTCACCGGTGAGCTTCAGCTTGTCGAAGACGGTTGCTCCAGCCTGAATGAGCGCTACGCCACCACCAGGCACGATGCCCTCTTCAACAGCAGCCTTCGCGTTGCGAACAGCATCTTCGATGCGGTGCTTGCGCTCTTTGAGCTCAACCTCAGTTGCGGCACCAGCCTTGATGACGGCAACGCCACCGGCGAGTTTCGCGAGGCGCTCCTGCAGCTTCTCGCGGTCGTAATCGCTATCGGTGTTCTCGATCTCTTTGCGGATCTGCTGAACGCGACCCTCAATCTGATCTGAGTCTCCGCCACCTTCAACGATGGTTGTCTCATCTTTGGTGACAACGACCTTACGTGCGCGACCAAGCAGGTCGAGCGTTGCGTTCTCGAGCTTGAGGCCGACCTCTTCGCTGATGACCTGGCCACCGGTGAGGATAGCAATGTCTTGCAGCTGTGCCTTACGACGATCGCCGAAGCCCGGAGCCTTCACCGCTACCGACTTGAAGATGCCACGAATCTTGTTCACAACGAGGGTTGCGAGCGCTTCGCCGTCAACGTCTTCAGCGATGATGAGCAGCTGCTTACCTGACTGAATGACCTGGTCGACAACTGGAAGCAGGTCTTTGATGTTCGAAATCTTCGAGTTGACGATCAGAATGTAAGGGTCTTCGAAAACGGTTTCCTGACGATCTGGATCGGTGACGAAGTACGCCGAAAGGTAGCCCTTATCGAAGCGCATACCCTCGGTGAGTTCGAGTTCGGTGCCGAAGGTGTTCGACTCTTCAACGGTAACGACGCCCTCTTTACCGACCTTGTCGATTGCCTCTGCGATGAGCTGACCAATCTGTGGGTCAGCGGCTGAGATCGATGCGGTTGCAGCGATTTCGTCAGTGGTTTCGATTTCTTTCGCGTTCTTGAGCAGCTGAGCTGAAACAGCCTCAACAGCCTTCTCGATACCGCGCTTCAAGCTGATCGGGTCGCTACCAGCTGCCACGTTACGCAGACCTTCGCGCACAAGTGCCTGTGCGAGAACGGTAGCGGTCGTGGTGCCGTCACCAGCAACGTCATCGGTCTTCTTAGCAACTTCCTTGACCAGCTCGGCGCCGATCTTTTCGAAGGGGTCGTCCAGTTCGATTTCCTTAGCGATGGACACACCATCGTTAGTAATCGTGGGGGCGCCCCACTTCTTGTAGAGAGCGAGGTTCAGGAGCGTCTGGTCGTCTGTGCGGGTCGCCGTGACAGAGTTTTTGGCTAGAGTAGCCATCGTATTGTAGATGGCGTCTCGTCTCCACAGTTCTGAATTAATCAGTAGGACCCCTGAGTTAAAATATGGAGCCGACCCTAAGCCGTTCAATTTAAAATCGTCGACGTAATGTGTCGCGTTCTGCCTCTGCTGGACATCGCGTACTGCTGAGACAGCATACCGTGAGATGTCGATGTCGAAGATTATAGAGGGCATCCGAGTTTGGATGAATACATCGGTGTCGAGGTATAGGATGCGTTCGTATTTAGACGCGAGCTGCTCGATCGCGGGTAGCCTAAGGTACGCAAAATACTTTAATCGTTCTGATTGCTTGACGGACTTCCAAATTTCGACGTCGTC
>JALRLI010000110.1 GCA_023254555.1 Microbacteriaceae bacterium | reverse complement strand
GCGAAGCCAGGCTCCGAAAGAAACGGCTGGGTTCAGATGTGCACCTGAAACATGACCGGTTGCGTACACCAGAACCATCAGGGTGAAACCGATCGCGAACGGCGCAGCACCACCAGTGGTGTTGATCGCGGTGACGATCGAGAATACGAAGAGAAGAGTCGCAATTGCTTCAGCAGTTGCGGTGCGGACGAGACCGGTCATTTGAATTTTCTTTCATGTATTGGGGTGAACTACCGTTTTCCATTATTCCAGAGCACATGTGCCCGGGCGTGCAAGTGGGGAGGGCGTTTGCCCTCCCCACCGCTCTAAATCCGTTGCTAGAGAGTCACTTCATTCAGCAAACCGGTCGCAACGTCAAAGACAAATCCTCTGACCGCGTCTGTGTGCGGAATAAAGGGGCTGTTCTTGATACGTCGGATCGACTGCCGAACATCCTCATCAAGGTCACTGAATGATTCTGCAGCCCACTCAGGCTTGATTCCTACTTCATCCTGAATGCCGCGCTTGAACTCATCGTCCGTAAACGTGAGCATGCCACAATCGGTGTGGTGAATCAGGATGATCTCTTTGGTTCCGAGTAGTCGCTGACTGATTGCGAGCGAGCGTATCTCGTCATCGGTCACCACGCCGCCTGCGTTTCGAATGACGTGTGATTCACCCTCGTTGAGACCGAGAATGCCGTACACGTTGAGTCGAGCATCCATACAGGCAACGACCGCGATGTTACGAGCCGGGGGCAACGGCAGGGGGCCCTCGAAGGTTTCTGCGTACTTCTTATTGTTGGCGAGGTACTCATCCGTGACTGACATTGTTTCTCCTCATTGCGTCGTCAAATTGAGCTCTAGCCAAACATTCGATCAGAGTGTCGTTCAACTTTGTTTCAGCAAATAACAAAGCGTTTCACTTCATGACGAAACATGTCTGATTGTTTCTGCTCGAGATGCACTTGCGTGCATCTGCGGTCTAGTGTCGAACTCAATCTTGCTGCCGCGGGACGGTTTTAAACCCGCAGACAGAACGCTCACCCTTGAAAGGAAACACCATGTCACACACTCTCGAAGCAGTCGCAATCCCTGAAATTGCGGTCGAAGAACGGGCCAACCGCCTGAACTCCGCCGGTGCAACCTGGCAGGAGCTTGTGGCGAAAGATCGCACGAACGCCCAGCTCACCTACCAGGTCAAGGGTCGAGGCGAGGGAGCGGTAGCTACCCGAATCACCTCAGGCAAGCACGAGTTCGTGATTGATGAGCCCGCTGGTCTCGCAGGTGACGACGTTGCACCGAGCCCGGTTGAGTATGCGCTCGGCGCCCTGATTGCTTGCCAGGTGGTGGTGTATCGGCTTTACGCGCAGGGCCTTGGCATCGTTGTTGAGGACATCGATGTGAAGGCTGAGGGCGACCTCGATGTGCACGGCATCTTCGCCTGGGATGAGAACGTACGCCCCGGCTTCACCGCGATTCGTCTGAGCGTGCATGTGACCGGACCAGAATCACCAGAGCGCTACGAAGAGCTGCGTCAGGTAGTGGATGCTCACTGCCCGGTCTTTGACCTGTTCAGTAACCCAACCCCGGTTGAGGTGTCGCTCACCTCGAACTAGGTCTGCTCGCTACGCCAACTCAATGAGCTCGGCGTACTCCGCGTTCCAGTGGTCTTCAATACCGTCAGGCAAAATGAGCACGCGCTCTGGATTCAGAGCCTCCACCGCCCCTGGGTCGTGCGAGACGAGAACCACCGACCCTTTGTAGTTTGCGAGAGCCCCCAGAATCTCTTCACGTGAGACCGGGTCAAGGTTGTTCGTGGGCTCATCGAGTAGCAGTACGTTCGCGCTTGACACTACGAGCATGGCCAAAGCCAGTCGAGTCTTCTCGCCGCCAGAGAGCACTCCGGCAGGCTTCAGCACATCATCTCCGGTGAACAAGAACGAGCCGAGCACCTTGCGACACTCGGTCTCGGTCATATGTGCGGCCGCCGAAACCATGTTTTGTAACACCGAGTCGTTCACGCGCAGTGTTTCGTGTTCCTGCGCGTAATAACCAACCTTGAGACCGTGTCCCTCGATAACCTCGCCAGTATCGGGTTGATCGACCCCTGCGAGGATGCGCAACAGCGTGGTCTTGCCGGCGCCGTTGAACCCCAGAATTACCACCCGTGAGCCCCGATCGATTGCTAAATCAACCGCGGTGAAAATCTCGAGCGACCCGTAGCAGCGTGACAAGTCGTTCGCCATAAGTGGCGTTTTGCCGCAGGGGGCAGGGTCTGGGAATCGCAGCTTTGCGACTTTGTCTGCTTGGCGCACCTCATCTAATCCAGCGAGAAGAGTTTCAGCACGACGGGCCATCTGCTTTGCGGCAACCGCGCCAGACGCGCGAGCCCCCATCTTCGCGGCCTGCATTTGCAGGGTCGAGGCCTTCTGCTCAGCGTTCGCCCGCTCACGCTTACGCCGCTGCTCGTCGGCCTCGCGCTGTTTCTGGTAGTTCCTCCAGTTCATGTTGTAGACGTCGATGACTTGCCGGTTGGCATCTAAGTAGAACACTCGGTTCACCGTCTCGCCGACCAGCTCGACATCGTGGCTAATCACGATGAGCCCGCCCTGGTATCCCTGCAAGAAATCGCGAAGCCACACCACTGAGTCAGCATCGAGGTGGTTTGTTGGCTCATCAAGCAACATCGTTTCGGCACCTGAACAGAGGATGCGCGCCAGCTCTATACGACGCCGCTGCCCGCCCGACAGGGTCTTCAGAGGCTGGTCGAG
>JALRLI010000010.1 GCA_023254555.1 Microbacteriaceae bacterium | reverse complement strand
GTCTCTCACTGATGAGGCTGTTCGCTGTTGTTTTGGCAAGCCAAGCACTGTTTCATTTCTCCTTTTCGATGATTGGCGCGACAGCTTCGGGTGTCGCACCTGCTGCAAACACTCACTCGAGCCATTCGATGCACACCGCGAGCTCATTAATCCAGAATGCTGACGTCGCTGGCGTGGCTGGCGGGAGCAGTGCAGATGCATCGATGTGGCTGGCCCACATCGTCGCAGCATTCGTCACCTTCAGCCTCTTGGCCTACGGCGAACGCGCATTCGTAACCATTGTCACCATTGTCTTGGCAGCACTGGCGGCGCTTCGCGGCTACTCACTCACGCTGGTTGGCTGCTGGCCAGCACCCGTAGCGCCTCTTACGGAGGATGTGCATCCGCTCGTGTCACGCGTGACACGAATCCACGCACGGCGAGGTCCACCCGCTTTCTTCGCGTAGATCACTCATCGCTTCACAAGAAAGTATTGAAATGTCACAAACCACCCGTTTCGGGGTGGCGTTTGGCACGATGCTGGTAGCCATCATTGCGGTTGTCACGTTCTTTGCCTTCGCTGCTCCCGCCAATGCGCACGATCAGGTCCTATCGGCCAACCCGGCTGAAGGCGAGTCACTCGAAGTTGCACCGACAGAGGTGCGCATTGAGTTTCTCGGTGAAATTCAAGACCTCAGGTTGATTCTCAATGTCACCAATGAAACTGGGGCAGATGTCACTGCAGGTGACGTTGCTCTAGACGGGCGCGCGATCTCGCGCGCTTTGATAGCTAACCTGCCGAACGGGCAGTACACAGTTGTGTGGCGAGTGGTATCCGAAGACGGTCATCCGATTAACGACACCTACCAGTTTGCAGTTGGTGAGCCAGTGGCAGAAGTGACACACAATCACGATGATGCTTCTTCGACTGACGAAGCTTCATCGATCACGCAGACTGAAAGTAATGCTCCCTCCAGCCTCGACTGGGGTCGCATTGCAACCTTTGCGATAGCCGGGGCATTCGGCGCGACAGTGATCTACGTCGCCATTCTCGCGCTCAGAAAGCGCACCAAAAACAACTCTGAATGAAAGTAATCAATATGAAAACGACCAAGAAACTCACTGCACTCTTCGCAGCTATCGCCATCACCGCGCTGGCACTCAGCGGGTGTGCCACTAACGCCTCGAATAACACCGATGCAATGGCCACGATGGCTGACCAAGTAACCGTTACCGACGCCTGGGTGAAAGAACCCACCATGCCTGGAATGACCGGCATGTTTGGCCTTATCGAAAACACCGGTGATGCTGAAGTAGTGCTGGTTGGCGGCAGCAGTGATATCGCTGGCATGGTTGAGGTGCACGAGGTGACCGCAGAAGGTCAAATGCAAAAGATTGAGGGCGGTCTGGTGATTGCCGCTGGAAAAACTGCCACGCTCGAAGTTGGAGGAAACCACGTGATGCTCATGAACCTCTCGACTACACCAGCGGTAGGTGAAGAAGTAACTGTCACGTTGAAATTCAAAGACGGCTCAACCCTCGAGGTGACGGCTCCAGTGAAGTCTGCTGCCGGTGGCGATGAGAGCTACAACGAGAACGCTGAAATGTCTCAGATGGGCAACTAATTCAATGAGCCCAAACGACAACACAGAGCAGCCGACGGGTGAGCCATTGGGCGCATCCGCGAGCGATTCTGCGCGTCGAGTCAGTCGCCGGCACCTCCTCATTGGAGGTGCCGCGGCTGGCGCCGGTGCCGTTGCGGCGGTCGGAATCGGGGCCGCAACTGGATCGCTGAGCTCGCAGTCGGATTCAGACAATACCGGCAGCCCGAAGAATTCGAAGGAATATGAGTCTGCAGCCAAGCTTTTTGGCGAGGGTACTGTTTCCCCTTACGGTAAACATCAGGCCGGCATCGTCGAACCGAACCCACTGCAAGCCAATATTCGGTACGCAGCATATGATCTTTTGCCCAGCACTGATCGCAATGCAATCAAGCGAATGTTGCGTGTCGTTACTGGCGACATCGAACGGCTCACCGAAGGTCGCGGCGCGCTCGCAGATAGCGAACCGGAGCTTGCTGAGATCCCAGCAAACCTGACGATTACCGTGGGCTTTGGAGCTGAGCTCGTGCGACGGGTGAACCCGAATCTGGTTCCTGATTGGCTCGCCCCCCTGCCAGCATTCACGCGCGACCAGCTCGATGCCTCCTACAGCGGCGGCGACCTGATGCTGAACATCCAGGCTGACGACCCGCTCACCGTGGCGCACGCACACCGTATGCTGATGCGCGACCTAGCCTCGTTCGCCAGTATTCGTTGGGTACAGAGCGGGTTCCGTCGCGCAGCCGGCGCTGAACCTGCCGGGACGACAATGCGCAACATGATGGGTCAGGTTGACGGCACCGTGAATCCGGATCCCGAAGTTGATGAATTCGATGGACTGGTATGGGAGACAGCGAAAGCAGGATGGCTCGCCGGAGGCAGCGCATTCGTACTGCGCCGTATCGACATGCTGCTCGACACGTGGGACAAGGTCGCACGCAGCGCGCGCGAGGAAACGATTGGTCGCGACCTTCCTGTCGGGGCACCACTTACCGGAACGAAAGAGACCGACCCAGCTGATTTCGAGGCGGTGAACTCACTCGGACTTCCTGTAATTCCCGACTTCGCGCACATCAGACGAGCGAGGTCAACTGACCCAAACGAGCGCATCCTGCGCCGCGGCGTCAACTTCGAAGATAATGGCAAGGCTGGACTTCTCTTTGCCTGCTATCAGGTGAACCCGCTCACGCAGTTTGTACCCATTCAGCAACGCTTAGACGAGCTTGACCTCCTCAATCAGTGGATTGTGCACGTAGGGTCTGCGGTATTTGCGATTCCCCCCGGATTCAAAAAAGGTGGATTCGTCGGAGAGACTCTCTTCGGCTAATCGCTCGCGAGAACTAGTGAGCAGTGCGTTGTTCGAACGCGCTTTCATACAGGCAGACGGATGCCGCGGTGGCGAGATTCATTGACTCCGCTTGACCGTAGATCGGCACTTTTAGTGCTCGGTCTGCTTGAGCGAGTTCTTCGGCCGCGAGGCCTCGTGCTTCGTTACCGAAAAGCCAAGCAGTGGGATGCTTGAGCAGTCCTTCTGCGCGGGCAGCGGTGAGATCATCCCCCGAAATGTCTGCGGCCAACACCTGCAGACCAGACTGCTTTGCGAGTGTGATCACGCTCCCGAGCTCTTCAGCAACAGCAACTGGCAAGTGGAAAAGTGACCCTGTCGTAGAACGCACAACTTTCGGGTTGAACACGTCGATACTTCGCCCGGCGAGTATTACAGCGTCTGCACCTGCTGCATCGGCGGCGCGGATGATTGTTCCCGCGTTGCCCGGATCTCGAACTTCCTGCATGATGACGACGAGTTTGGCATCGCCATCGAAAATCTTCTTCGCACTCTTCAGAAACTGTTGGCACACAGCGACAAAACCCTGCGGGGTTACCGTCTCAGACATCGCGTCGAGCACGTCTTCGGTGATGAATTCTGGTACAACGCCGTTTTTCGAGCACAGGTCAGCGATGTCACGATGCTTGTCGAGCGCTGTCGGAGTCGCATACACCTCACGAAGCAGTTCAGGCTTGAACATCAGTGCTTCTCGCAGAGACTGCGGGCCCTCGATTAAGAAAAGACCCGTTTCGCGGCGCTCTGACTTTTTCTGCAGAGCTGCCACACGGCGCACTCGCGGCGAACGCGGGTTTTCAAGCACAGATCAAGCCTAGCAACGCAAAGGCCCCGCCGATTCTCATCAGCGGGGCCCTACGAGTATGCTTTGTGCTACTTCGCTTCTGCCTTAGGCGCTGAAGTATCCGCTGGCAGTGCCTTGCGTGCGCTCTCAACCAGGGCTGCGAACGTCTCTGGTTCGTGAACTGCGAGCTCAGCAAGGATACGGCGGTCAACCTCGATACCCGCGAGACCTAGGCCCTGGATAAAGCGGTTATAGGTCATACCGTTTGCGCGAGCACCAGCATTGATGCGCTGAATCCAAAGGCGACGGAAATCGCCTTTGCGCTTGCGACGATCGTTGTAGCTGTAGACGAGCGAGTGGGTGACCTGCTCTTTAGCCTTGCGGTACAGGCGCGAACGCTGTCCGCGGTAGCCCTCTGCGCGCTCGAGTACGACGCGACGCTTCTTTGCCGCGTTAACGGCTCTCTTTACTCTTGCCATGTTCTTATTCCTCTAATTCTTGCGGCTTAGTGACCGAGAAGCTTCTTGGCGACCTTTGCGTCACCGGGTGAAAGTACCTGTTCGGCGTTGAGACGACGCTTACGGTCGCTGTTCTTGCCCTCGAGGTTGTGGCGCATACCGGCCTGCTGCTTCATTATCTTTCCGCTACCGGTGACCTTAAAGCGCTTCTTGGCCCCTGAGTGGGTCTTCTGCTTCGGCATTGTTTCTCCTTTTTGTGTGTTGCTCACGCAACAACGTTTCTGTGCCTACTCGGCTGCCTTCTTGGAGGCTGGCTTTTTGGCGGTTGTGGTCTTCGTTGCTGATTTCGCCGCAGCAGGCTTCGTGGCTACCTTGACTGCAGGCTTCGCGGCTGCCTTGGCTGCAGGCTTCGCGGCTGGTTTCGTAGCGCTCGCCGTCGCCGCCGGCTTGGTAGCTGCAGACTTCGCCGCTGATTTCGCCGCGGGTTTCTCTGCCGGTGCGTCAGCAGGTGCTTCGGCTACAGGCTTCGCTGCTGCAACTTCTTCTGCAATCTGCTCAGCTTCGGCCTCAACGAGCTCGTGAACCTTCTCGGCATCCTCGTGCTTTTCGGCCTCAAGCCGCTCGATTCGCGCATCGGTCTTTGCGTTTCGCTTTGCAACAGCTTCAGCACGGGCCTCAGCTTTATTCTTCAGCGGAGCAATCACCATCGTCATGTTGCGGCCATCAATAGTTGGTGTTGACTCAACAACACCAAATTCGACAACATCTTCGGCAAACTTCTGCAGCAGTCGAACGCCCTGCTCGGGACGTGACTGCTCACGACCGCGGAACAAAATCATTGCTTTGACCTTGTCGCCCTGGTTCAAGAACCCTTCAGCACGCTTGAGTTTGGTGTCATAGTCATGCTTATCAATCTTGAGACGAAACCGAACCTCTTTCAGAACGGTGTTTGCCTGGTTACGACGAGCTTCTTTCGCCTTCTGAGCCGCTTCGTACTTGAACTTGCCGTAATCCATAATCTTGGCCACTGGTGGCTTCGAGTTGGGGGCAACCTCAACGAGGTCTAGGTCTGCCTCAGCGGCGAGACGAAGAGCAACCTCTATCGGTACAACGCCTACCTGTTCGCCGCCGGGTCCTACCAGGCGCACCTCAGGAACGCGAATGCGGTCGTTTGTGCGGGGATCGCTGATGCGTAGCTCCTTCAATCGTTCTTCTGGCTGTGCCTTTCGGCGCCTCGACGAGGAGAAATCACGCGCAACCACAGTGATTGGCGCTCAACACCCTAGCTGCAAGATGCGAGCCTTTCGCCTCGTGTCTTACGGAGTGCTAACTACCCGGTAACCTATGTAGAGCGGTAAACGCGGGTGGGATTATCTCCACTTTCGATCCGGTTAGGTCAACCGGAGCCTCGCCAATCCTAACAGAGGCGCAGGCTAATCACCAAGCGAGGATTTCTATGTCAGATGCGCACGAGCACGTTTCAGCCGAAGCTACCCTGTCAAACGAGGAGGCTGAGGCTCTTGCAGAAGCGACTCGTGACATCGCTGATGTTGCTGCCATCGAGGTGATTACGACGACAGCGGTACACCTGATGAGTGCTGCTGCGGTGAAATGCGGTCTCGCGGATGACCCCGAGTCGCAGACCGACCTCGATGAAGCTCGCAAGCTGATAAACGCTCTGGCAGGGCTCGTTACAGCTGCTGCGCCCGACATCAGCGACATGCACGCTCGAAGCCTGCGCGACGGCTTGCGCTCGCTCCAGCTCGCTTTTCGTGAGGCCTCAGCGATCCCTGACACTATTGGCCAGGGGCCCGGTGAAAAATACACCGGCCCAGTCAACTAACGACAGGCTGAACTGGTAGTCAAACGCTAACTCGGTTGTTCTGTCGATTCGATTCGCAGCATCATCGAGTCAACGCCCTTCGCGATGATTTCTGAGGATGCCCATCTCTGCTGCAGTCTGCCAAGAAGCGCCGCAACCTGGGCTTGGTCGAGACCGGGCTGCAAGCTGAGTCGCACGAGGAGCTCGGGGCTAGTGAGATCGAAATTTGGGTCGCCGGGTGCGAGCGAGAGTGCATCAACTGATTCTTCGCTCTTTATCGACTCCGTGAACTCTGCCAGAACTCGGTCATCTGCCCAGCTGGGTGCGTAGTGTTCGTCGTCAGCGAGCGCCCAGAGCGCAGGTCGTCGAAGGCCGAGTTGGGTTTCGGGGGTGCCCGGGTCAAGAATCACGAGATCATTTCCGTCTTCGAGAGCCGCCAGAGCCACGTTCTTTCCGAAATTTGGCACGGGGCGCGCATCAGGATTCCAGCGTCGCATCGCCGCCACTGAGCTAAAAACCGGCAATACCGAGCGTCCGTCTGGCGCCTTGACTGTCACGATTGAAAGTTCTTGAGTTTTGTCTACAATTCGACCATCGGGGGTTTCGCCCAAATCGCCAGCCACCGTGAGTAGCGGGATGAGCAACCGTGCTTTGCTGAATACAGCGAGAGCCTCGCTCAGTTCTGCTTCAGCGTTCTTCAACTGTCGCAGTACTGCGGCGAGCTCAGCGGGTGTTTCACCGTGGTCATTGGCGAACGCATCAGAGTGCTGTTCAAATGAGCGTCCTTCCCACGGAAATCCCGCTGAATCAGCGGTGTTCTCTGCGTGGCTGTGCTCGCGGTGCATCGTAATGGACGGCTATCGTCCTGCGACGTCGAGCGCTTCAGGCAACGTGAACGCGTCGGCGTAGAGCGCCTTCCCAACGATTGCTCCCTCAAGGCCAAGGGGCACGAGCTCGCGTAAGGCTACGAGGTCGTTGAGGCTGGAAACTCCGCCTGATGCCACAACCGGGCGATCGGTGTGCTGCATGACCTCTTTGAGAAGCTCAACGTTCGGACCTTTCAGGGTGCCGTCCTTGGTGACGTCGGTGACGACGTATCGCGCACATCCTGCTGATTCGAGGCGTTCAAGCACCTCCCACAGGTTGCCACCTTCTTCGGTCCAGCCTCGAGCCGCGAGTGTGTGCCCACGCACATCGAGACCGACGGCAATCTGCTCGCCGAACTTTGCGATCACGCTTGCGGTCCATTCTGGATTCTCGAGTGCCGCGGTTCCGAGGTTTACGCGGGTCGCTCCAAGCGCGAGAGCCGCCTCGAGGCTTGCATCGTCGCGAATTCCGCCTGATAGCTCGACCTTGACGCCTTTTGCCTGCTTGATGACGTGTTTGAGCAGTTCGGTATTGTTACCCCGACCGAAGGCAGCATCCAGGTCAACGAGGTGTATCCATTCTGCCCCCTGATTCACCCAGTCCATCGCGGCGTCAAGCGGTGTGCCGTAATTGACCTCAGTGCCTGCCTCACCCTGGGTGAGCCGCACAGCCTTACCGTCAGCTACGTCGACAGCGGGCAGAAGTTCAAGTTTAGGCGCAGCAATAAGACCAGTCATAGCCTCAATTCTAGTGAATGCTAGCCGAGTGACTTTACCCAGTTAGTCAGAAGTCGAATGCCCGCCTCCCCTGATTTTTCAGGGTGGAACTGGGTCGCCGACAAAGGACCATTCTCAACTGCTGCAATGAACCTTGAGCCGTACTCTGCCCAAGTCACCTTCGGCGGGTCAATCGCGTGGTGTGGGTCTAGGAGCCACTCCTGTGCCGCATAAGAATGTACGAAGTAGAAGCGTTCGTCGGCCACTCCCTCGAACAGCATTGAACCCGATGGTACGTCGACTGTATTCCAACCAATGTGCGGCAACACGGGGGCATTGAGTTTCGTCACTGACCCAGGCCACTGACCAAGGCCTTCTGAATCGATACCGTGCTCAACCCCGTGTTCGAACATGATTTGCAATCCAACGCAGATGCCGAGCACCGGTCGACTACCGGCAAGCCTGCGGTCGATGAGCTCATCACCCGAAACTGACTTCAACTGGTGCATCACTGCGTCAAATGCCCCAACACCGGGCACAACAAGCCCGGCGCACTCGGTGACCGCCCTCTTGTCTGCGGTAATTTCAACGTGTGCGCCGGCTCGCTGTAACGCTTTCGCGGCAGAGTGAATATTGCCCGAGCCGTAGTCAAGAATGACTACCTTTGGCTGCGTCACAGAGCACCCTTGGTGGAAGGGATACCTTTCACCTGCGGGTCAATAGCTTTTGCCTGACGCAAAGCTCTCGCGAAGGCCTTAAATTCTGCCTCGGCAATGTGGTGCGCGTCTCTCCCCTCGAGCACTCTCAAGTGCACGGTAAATCGAGCATTGAGTACGAGCGCCTCAAAGAAGTGCCGGACCATCGATCCTGTGAAGTGACCACCGATCAAGTGATACTCAAAACCTTCTGGCTCGCCTGCGTGCACGAGGTAGGGACGACCCGAAATATCGATTACTGCCTGGGCTAAAGCCTCGTCAAGCGGAACCAGAGCGTCGCCATATCGAGAGATACCAGACTTATCGCCGAGAGCTTCAAGGATTGCGGTGCCCAACGCGATACCCGTGTCTTCCACCGTGTGGTGGATGTCAATCTCTGTGTCGCCTGAAGCTTTTACTTTCAGATCGATGAGCGAGTGCTTCGCGAAAGCGGTGAGCATGTGGTCGAAGAAAGGAACGGTGGTGTTAATCTCTGACACTCCCGACCCATCGAGGTTCAGCGAAATCTCGACCTGAGATTCGCTCGTCTCGCGCAACAGTGACGCGGTGCGCTCACTCGTTGTGGCTTTGTTCTTCATATTCATCATCCTAGTTCAGCCATTGCGTTGAGAAACGCCGTGGTCTCTGATTCGGTGCCAGCTGTGACTCGCAGGTGATTTGGGATACCAACATCGCGGATAAGTATTCCCTTAGACCTCAGCGCTTCGAAGGTCGCTTTCGGATCTTTGACGCCCCCGAAGAGCACGAAATTACTCTCCGTTGGATGCACTTCGTACCCAAGCTCTGCAAGTCGAGCTTCGATACGTTCTCGTTGGCGGGTAATTTCGGCGACTGTTGAGAGCATCTCCTTGTTATGACCCAGCGCAGCGACACCTGCAGCTTGTGTCAGCACCGAAAGGTGATACGGCAATCTGACTAAGCGGAGCGCATCAACCGCGACGGGGTTGGCTGCTAGGTAGCCGATGCGCACTCCTGCGAATGCGAATGCCTTGCTCATAGTGCGCGATATCAGAAGCCGGGGCCGGCTCTGCAGCAGGTCAAGTGCCGTTCGATCCTCGGGAGCAAATTCGATGTACGCCTCGTCAACGATAAGCATGCCGTCGAACGCATCGTAGGCCGCCTCGATTACAGCTTTATCAAGTGGTGTGCCTGTTGGGTTGTTTGGCGAACAGAGCACGACGATGCTGGGGTTTGCCTCGCGGATCTTTGATGCCACATACTCTGCTGTCAGCACGAAGTCTTCAGGGCGCGGCACAGCTATCCAGCCTGTGCCGGTGGCCGACGCAAGCAGCGGGTACATCGAGTAGGTGGGCGTGAAGCTCAGCAGAGTTCTGCCAGGTCCACCGAAGGCCTGCAGTATCTGCTGAAGAACTTCATTCGAACCGTTCGCCGCCCAGATATTCTCCGCTGTGAGGCCGTGACCAAGAAATTCAGCGAGCTTTTCACGGAGTTCGGTGAATTCACGATCTGGGTAGCGGTTCGCCGTCTTTACTGCATCGCGCAGCTGGCGAGTTATGTCATCAACGATTTCATCGGGAAGCTCATGCGTATTTTCATTCACGTTCAGCGTGATTGAGACAAAGTCTTGTGGCGCGCCGTAGGGCTGCTTACCGACCAGGTCTGCTCGCAGGGGCAGGTCGTTTAGGGAGGTCACCCCTCAATTCTAAGGCGAGCTAGGCGAATCGCTCAGGAAGCGCGATTCTCTGGCCCACTTCAACTTCTGAACTGGTGAGCGCATTCAACTGCATGATTTCAGCGATTACATCACGGGGATCTGCATGCGGATCAAGCCGTGTAGCGAGATCCCAGAGTGTCTCGCCAGCGTGAATGGAAACGTAGCTGAAGTCGCTCTTTGTCTCAGCACTCGACGCGTTCGCACCTGAAACACCAAAAGTAAACATACCCACGACCAGAGCGAGAATGAGCGCAGTGAGTGCAACCAAAACAATTTGACCTCGCTGAGTGATACGGAGCCGCGGCTGAGCAGCTGCCTGCGGGCGAGCTCCTTCGTGCTGTCGTGTTGCGATGCTGATTGGTTCGCTGTTGAAGTTCTGATTCATTTTCTTCTCCTCCTGCTGCACTGCCATTACGGTTCACGTACTGGTTGTGGTTCGGTTTTCACCTCGGCCGGGAGGTGAAAACCGAACACTTGTTTCGAATATACATTCGAATATTCGATTAATCAAGCACTTGTTTCGAATATTTTCTGAAATATTCACAAATAAATCGAACAAATGTTTGAAGCTTGTTCGAAAAATCGGTATTCTTTCGAACAAAGAAAGTGAAACATCAGCCACTGACATTTGAGGAACATCCACCAAATAATGCGCAGAACACTGAGAAAAAGGAGTTCACCGTGAGTGAAGAGATCAGCGAGTTCGAAGAGAAGTCTGCGAACCGCCGGAGAAAGAACCTGAGTGAAAAACAGCGCGCGATTCTCGAGTACATCGCTCGGTCTGTTGACGCACGTGGCTATCCACCAAGTATGCGCGAGATTGGTGACGCTGTTGGCCTTTCCTCATTATCTAGTGTCACGCATCAGTTGAATCAGTTGGAGCTGAGTGGGTATCTCAGACGTGACCCGAATCGACCACGTGCGCTTGAAGTGCTGATCGACCTCCCAGAGACAGAAGCAGGCGCGACCGGGGCGGCTGAAGTCAGTCCAATTGGTGATGCCGCGATGGTCCCACTTGTCGGTCGAATCGCAGCTGGTATTCCGATTACCGCTGAACAGCAGGTTGAGGAGGTTGTGCCACTCCCCCGCCAGATGGTTGGAAACGGCGACCTGTTCATGCTCAAGGTTGTGGGTGATTCGATGATTGATGCCGCAATCTGTGATGGTGACTACGTCGTGGTGCGCCAGCAAAAGACTGCCGACAACGGCGACATTGTCGCTGCGATGTTGAATGACGAAGCAACCGTGAAAGTCTTCAAACAACGCGACGGCCACACCTGGCTGCTCCCACGCAACAGCGCTTTCGAGCCGATCCTCGGTGACTATGCAGAGGTGCTCGGCAAAGTCGTAGCGGTATTGCGTTCGGTCTAGCTAAATCAGACGAAGCAGCTGCAGCACTGCGATTACAGATTCGTACCTGTTGAAGGTGTAGAGGTGTAGCGAAGGCGCTCCCCCTGCGAGCAACTCACGAGCGAGTGAGACAACAAACTCGACACCAATCTCAGGTGCGACGGTATCTCCGGCTTGCTCGAGCCGGCGAAGGAGGTCGGCGGGAGGTTCGTGCCCCGCAAGTTCAGCTATGCGACGAAGTTGTTTCGCAGTGCTTACCGGCATAAGTCCAGGCAATACCGGAATCGTCAGGCCTGCTTCTCGAGCATCCGCTACGAACCCCAAATACTCGTCAGCTTCGAAGAATAGCTGCGTGATTGCGAAGTCGGCTCCGGCATCTTGCTTTTCAACCAACATCGCTATGTCACGCTCGCGGCTGACACTGCGTGGATGCCCATTCGGATACGCCGCAACGGCAATGCGGCCCTCACCACCGCGAGCCTCGCGTTGCGCAGCAATCAAACGAACGAGTTCAGCACTTGGCATCAAATTGCTCGTGTCTATATCTGCTTCAAATTGACCAAGGGGTGGGTCACCTCGCAGAGCCAAGAAGTCGTTGATACCGGCATCCATCCACTCATTGATGAGGCCGGTCAAATGCTGTTTGTTCTGGCCAATCGTGGTCAAATGGGCCAGTGCGGTGACATCAGTGTGGTTGTGTACGTAGCGAAGCGTGTCAAACGAGGCATCGCGACTTGATCCAGAGGCGCCGTACGTGACCGAAATGAACTCAGGATTAGTTTCGGCCAGCCGCCGGATTGTTTCGTTCAGTGCGACCTGCGCGTCATTATTGCGCGGCGGAAAGATTTCAAAAGAAAATGGCACAGCTACCAGCCTAAGCGCCAAATGCGCTCAGCGTTGCCGCCATTTCGGGGCTCACCTTCGCATGCACCCGCGTACCGCCCGGGACATACTCAGTCTCGAGCACTCGGTGTCGCTCATGTAACGCCGCAACAATGTCTCCGCGGTCATAGGGAACTACCACGTCTAATTCAACAGTTGGGTCGGGCAGTTCGCTCGCGATCCGCCCGAGGAGCTCCTCGATGCCTTCACCAGAGCGAGCCGAAACGAAGATTGCGCTTGGCTCAAGCCCATGAAGAACCAGCCGCAGACTGTCGTTAATTAGGTCGCTCTTATTGAAGACGACAATCTCAGGAATGTGTGTCGCGTCAACCTCGCCAATGACGTCACGAACCGTGGCAAGCTGAGCTCCCGGGTCAGGATGAGACGCATCGACTACGTGCACCAACAAATCAGCATCTTGCACCTCTTCGAAGGTTGAACGAAACGCCTCAACAAGCTGGTGTGGCAAATTCCGCACAAAACCGACGGTGTCACTCAGCGTGTAATTGCGCCCATCTGGAGTGCGGTTTTGCCGCACAGTCGAGTCGAGCGTGGCGAACAACGCATTCTCGACGAGCACCCCAGCCTTTGTGATGCGGTTGAGCAAGCTCGATTTACCAGCGTTCGTATAGCCGACGATCGCGACCGACGGCACTGCGTTACGGCGGCGATTTGCTCGTTTCGCCTCCCGAGCTGGCGCCATCCCGGCAATCTGCTTGCGCAGCTTTGCCATGCGCGTGTGGATGCGGCGCCTATCCAGTTCGATTTTTGTCTCACCCGGACCACGAGAACCCATACCGGCGCCTGCACTGCCGACCTGTCCACCGGCTTGGCGCGACATCGATTCGCCCCAACCACGAAGCCTCGGCAGGAGATACTCGAGCTGCGCAAGTTCAACCTGCGCCTTACCCTCACGGCTCTTTGCATGCTGGCTGAAGATGTCGAGGATGACGGCGGTGCGGTCAATCACCTTCACCTTGACGATGTCTTCGAGCGCACGCCGCTGACTCGGTGCAAGCTCAGTGTCTGCAATCACCGTGTCTGCGCCGAGCGCCGCGACAGTGTCAGCGAGTTCGTGCGCTTTACCCTTGCCGAGATAGGTGGCCGGGTCAGGATGTGGTCGGCGCTGCAAAAGACCATCGAGCACCACGGCTCCTGCGGTCTCAGCGAGGGCTGCAAGTTCGCGTAGCGAGTTCTCCGCGTCCTGAAGTGAGCCCTGTGAGTAAACACCAATCAGCACGACATTCTCGAGCCGAAGCTGTCGGTACTCAACCTCGGTTACGTCTTCAAGCTCGGTTGAGAGACCCTGCACCCGCCGAAGCGCATTGCGCTCCTCGAGATCGAACTGTTCGCGATCAAAAAGCGCTCGCTCAGAATCTCGAGGCTGGGCGTCTTCTTCAGCCATCAACGCTTCTGCGCTGGTGAGCCTGTCTAGGCGTGAATTCTGAGTCATCTCGTAAAACGATACCTCGCCTTCCACCTGAAATACTGTGAGAGTGGGAAATGAGCACTACTTCACGAACGACCCAAAATCAGAGTTCAGGCCGAAAACTATTCGCGTTGAACTTGCGGGTCGACCCTTCCAAGTTCAAACAGCTGGCGGAATCTTCAGCCCAGACCATCTTGATCGTGGCACCGAGGTTTTACTCAACCAGGTGGATGCCCCTCCCAACGCAGGCGTGCTGCTCGATCTTGGCTGCGGTTGGGGCGCAATCGCGCTGAGTCTGGCGTTGCAGAGCCCCGCCGCCGAGGTCTGGGCGGTGGATGTGAATGAGCGGGCGCTTGAGCTCACTCGGCAAAACGCCGCATCCCTTGGACTGAGCAACGTGCAGACCGCGACTCCCGAAGCAGTGCCCGATGGGCTGCAGCTCAGTGAAATCTGGTCGAATCCGCCAATTCGAGTTGGCAAAGCGGTTCTACACGAGATCCTGTCGCACTGGCTTCCGCGACTTGAACCAGGTGGCAAAGCTCACTTAGTTGTCGCCAAAAAACTCGGCGCTGATTCTCTGCTGACCTGGATCAACGAGACGTTAGGCCGATTTGGCGCCGCAGAACGCACCGCGAACGATGCGGGCTTTCGAGTACTGACTTTCACTCGTTCTTAGAACGGAATGGTGACTTCGCCCGAGTAAACCAACTCGGCCGGGCCAGAGAGGCCGACGTGTTCACCCTCTTCTGTGGCGAACATCCGCACACCGAGTACCCCGCCTGCAACCTCAACTCGCCATGAATTTGGCGCTTCAGGACCACCCCAGTATCGAAACGCCAGTGCGGCAGCTACCGCGCCTGTGCCACAGCTCAGCGTTTCGCCGCTTCCGCGCTCGTGCACACGCATTTTTATGCGGGCAACGCCGTCTTTCACCAGTGGCTCTTCAGGCATCACGAATTCAACGTTCGCACCCTGCGCCATCGCTGGCTCAATCTGAGGGATGTACGAGAGATCAATTTCACTCAGTTCTTGCGCATCGGCCACCGCCACCGCGACGTGAGGATTTCCAACGTTGAGCGCAAGCCCAGGTCGAGCGACATCGAGATTCACCGCCTTGACGAGGCGGTCTTGGTTCTCGCCATCCAATTGCCACCTGCCGAGGTCGGTTTGGTAGCCGTTTGCGCTGACCAGAATGTCTTTCACACCGGCTCGTGTGCCGATACACACTGTGTCGCCGATTTCTGGTGCGATCAGCCCCTGCGCGATGAGGTAGTGCACATACACCCGGGTGCCGTTGCCGCACATTTCTGCAACTGTGCCGTCTGCATTGTGGTAATCCATGAACCACTCCGCTGCTGGCTCCTCGGCAAGGATTGCAGCACCAGCATCGAGATTCGCAGACTTCACGGCTCGAATGACGCCGTCAGCACCAATTCCGAAATGGCGGTCACAGAGCCAGGCAATCTGCGCTGGGCTGAGATTTATCTCACCGTCGGGGTCGGTGAAGAGCACGAAATCGTTTCCGGTTCCGTGCCCTTTGCTAAAAGTGAGTGTGAGCGACACCTTGTCAGTTTAGAACTTTTCGAGAATATGCTCGGCCAGGTCAGAGGAACCCGCCTGCACCCATTCGATGCTGGGGTACCGTTTGAACCAGCTCACTTGTCGCCTTGCGTACCGGCGGGTCAATGCTTGCGTCTGCGCAATCGCTTCTGGCTCGTCAATCTCACCGGCTAGCTGTGCGAGTGCTTGCGCATAGCCAATCGCTCTGCTGGCGGTGATTCCCGAGGCGATTCCTGCTGGGATGAGTTGTTGCACCTCGTCGACTAGCCCGTCTCGCCACATCCGCTCTACCCGTGCGTCGAGTCGCGCTGTGAGCGCCTCGCGTTCATCGTTAAGCCCGATGACGAGCGCACTCCTCCAGGGCACCGGTTCAGCCGGCAAGCCAGCGCTGATCGGCTTTCCGGTTATTTCGAACACCTCAAGTGCGCGAATAACCCGGCGCGGGTTATGGCGGTCAATAACGGCAGCTCCGAGCGGATCGAGCGTTTGCAGCCGCTCGAAGAGAGCATCGACTCCATTCGCTGCTGCTTCAGCCTCGAGTCTCTCGCGGACTGCTCCATCGGTTCCAGGGAAATCGAACTCGAAGAGCACCGAAGAAACATACAGCCCGCTCCCACCGACGAGAATCGGAACGGCACCTCGAGCGATGACCTCGTCAATTATCTGCCTCGCCGCTGGTTGATACGACGCGACCGTCGACTCTTCTGAGACCTCAAGCACATCAAACATGTGGTGCGGGATACCCCGGCGCTCTGCCGCTGGAAGTTTTGCCGTACCGATATCCATGCCTCGATACAGTTGCATCGCATCGGCGTTGACGATTTCAGCGGCTATGGACCTCTGAGCGAGCGCCTCGGCGAGATCGAGAGAGAGCTCGGTTTTACCCGTTCCGGTTGGACCGACGGCCGCGATAATGTCGGAGCGCATTAACCCTCTGTGTGATTCGATCGGAGCGAGGGGATGCCGAGATTAATTGCGCCCTTCGAACCAGCCGCTGGGCCGTTCTGCGTTGATGGAACGCCGCACGAATCCGCCTGCATGCGCTCCCATGCATCTCCTGCACGGCTTTTACGAACCTGGAACTCACTTCCCTCATCAACATCGGCAATGAGGTAGAAGGGGGCGGCGCGCGTAACTGTCACCGTTACGACATCGCCCGGGCGGGGCTCGGGTTCACCCTCGGGCACATCGAAGTGCACCAAACGCGAGTCTTCGGCACGCCCTGAAAGTCGATGCGTCGCCTCATCTTTTCGACCCTCACCATTGGCAACGACTACGTGCACAGTTCTGCCAACCTGCTTCTGATTCTCCTCAAGTGAAATCTGATTTTGCAGCGCTATCAGCCGCTCATAGCGTTCTTGAACCACATCTGCAGGAACCTGATTGGGCATGGTAGCTGCAGGGGTGCCGGGCCTGATCGAGTACTGGAAGGTGTAGGCGACCGCAAACCTTGCTTCACGCACGACGTCAAGTGTGCGCTGGAAATCTTCTTCTGTCTCTCCCGGGAAACCGACAATGATGTCTGTACTGATTGAGGCGTTCGGGATGCGCTCGCGGACCCGTTCGAGTATTCCCAAGTATTTCTTACTTCGATAGGAGCGGCGCATCGCCTTGAGAATCTCGTCAGATCCCGACTGCAGTGGCATATGTAGCTGTGGCATCACGTTGGGAGTCTCGGCCATTGCGTCGATCACGTCGTCGGTAAACGCAGCCGGATGCGGGCTGGTGAAGCGAACACGCTCAAGACCCTCGATCTCTCCGCAAGCCCTGAGCAATTCAGCGAAAGCGCCCTTGTTTCCGAACTCAACTCCGTAGGTGTTCACGTTTTGACCGAGCAGTGTCACCTCAATCACCCCGTCGTCAACGAGCGCTTGTACCTCTGCGAGAATGTCACCTGGTCGACGGTCTTTCTCTTTGCCCCGAAGTGACGGAACAATGCAAAAGGTGCAGGTGTTGTTACAACCGACTGAGATTGACACCCAGCCACTGAAGCTCGAGTCGCGCTTCGTTGGGAGGGTCGAGGGAAACGTTTCAAGCGACTCGAGAATCTCGATCTGCGCCTCATCATTGTGCGCCGCACGTTCGAGAAGGCTGGGAAGCGAACCCATATTGTGCGTGCCGAACACGACATCAACGTATGGCGCCTTTTCGAGAATCGTGTTCTTGTCTTTTTGTGCGAGGCAGCCGCCGACCGCAATCTGCATGCCCGGGTGCCGGCTTTTAACGTGCGCGAGGTGGCCGAGATTGCCGTACAACCTGTTATCTGCATTCTCGCGAACCGCGCAGGTATTAATGACGACGACATCTGGCTCATCTCCTGTCGCCGCTACGTATCCAGCAGCTTCGAGCGCGCCAGTGAGCCGCTCAGAGTCATGCACGTTCATCTGACAGCCGAACGTTTTCACTTCGAACGTTCGGGCAGATCCGTCAGGGTTGAGTGCAGCATCTGAGCGCGCAATCTTGGTTGGCTGCTCTGTTATGCTCATCAGCTCAATTGTATCTGAGCCACTTCTGTCGTTCAGCTTCGGGCATTTTTTCAATGGCATAGCGCAGCGTCACCCTCGGTATCGCACTGATGTGTGCGCGAAGAAAATCTTTGAGAGCCTGGATATCGCGCTTGCCAACTTCTCGTAGCGCCCAGCCAACGGCTTTGTTGATGAGGTCTTCGCTGTCGTACACCAGCCGTTCACAGCTGGTCAGAGTGGGTTGAATCTGGCCGATAGAGAGCGCTGCGAAGGTATAAATGACGGATGCACGCCGCAGCCAGAGTGAGTCGGACGCAGCCAATTCGGCCAAATATGTATCGGTGCTCTCTGAACCTCTCTCTGGAGTGAAAAGTTGCTGACCCAACGTGGGCGCACTCACATCGACGAGATCCCAATTATTGACATAACCCGCTCGAAGCCAACAATCGTAGGTTGCCAGCAGAGACTCTCGAAGAGCAGGCTGCCGCTTCGCACGCTTGAACTGCGTGGTGAGAATAACGAGCGCACACAACCTAGCCTCGTGCTCTTTTGATTGCGCCAATTCATCGAGCTCAGCAGGTGCTATCTGCAGGCTATTCGCCGCAATCTTGCGAGTCTGTGGCACGCTCAGGCCCAGGAAGATATCGCCATAACCGTATTGACCCTCGGCAGTTTTGAAATAACGCTGCATCAGTGCAGCCCGCTCAGGGGAGGCTGCAGCGTGCAGCTCAGTCAGCACCCGCTGCGCCGAGGTGTTAGGCCCTACTCGTTCATTCACGAGCCTAGAAGCCGCCGCTCTCGACGACTTCATTGACGATTCGATAGACATTTCCGCCTGCGAACCCGCGGCGGGCAAGATATCCAATGAGCCTTCGCTTTGCTGTCGCATCGTCAACCCGACCGAGTTTGCGGTAGCGCTCTTGCGCAATGTCTCGCATTTTCTCGGATTCAGATTCACTCGAGATTTCTAAAAGCGCGTTTTCGATAACCAGCTGGCTGATTTTTCGCTCACGGAGCATGCGCTCCAGCGCTGTTTTACTCAACCGTTTTTTCTCTTCGGCTCGCGCCACCAGTCGCTCTGCCAGGGCAACATCGTCAAGATAACAGCGCTCAAGGCACTCGATAACCGTAGCCGTGACCTGCTCTTCTGGGTACTGCTCTTTGCGCAAGGCCGCTGCGAGTTCTTCAGTCGACATTGGCTTACGAGCCAAAAGTCGAACTGCCCTGTCGAAGGCTGAAATCGTTGGTTCTTTCACTTCAACAACGTAATCAAGCGCAAGACGCTGTCGAAGTTCTACCACTTCAGCGAGCTTCTCGCCCTCTCGAGAGTTACCGGAGAGAGGCTGAGCAGTTTCAGACTGCTCAGCCCTCTCTGGCAAGAAACGTACAACCATGGTGGCTCGTCAGCGAGAGATCCTTGTTATGCGCCGAGCTTTTCGGTGCGCGCATCATCAAGGGAGGCCGGCGCCGAATCAGACCCAACCTCGGCTTTGGCGTGCTCGCCGATGCCGAGCTTTGCCAAGATCTTCTGCTCAATCTCTTCAGCTAGGTCAGCATTTTCGATAAGGAACCGTCGAGCATTCTCTTTGCCCTGGCCTAGCTGCTCACCCTCGTAGGTGTACCAAGCGCCGCTCTTCTTCACGATCTCGTGCTCTACACCGAAATCGATGAGAGAGCCCTCACGGGAGATTCCCGTGCCATAGAGGATGTCAAACTCAGCCTGTTTGAACGGTGGAGCCATTTTGTTCTTTACGACCTTCACGCGTGTGCGGTTGCCGACTGCATCGGTGCCGTCTTTGAGTGTTTCAATGCGGCGGATATCGAGGCGCACCGAGGCGTAGAACTTCAGCGCTTTACCGCCAGCAGTGGTTTCTGGGCTGCCAAAGAACACGCCGATTTTCTCGCGAAGCTGGTTGATAAAGATTGCTGTGGTTTTGGTCTGGTTCAGGCCGCCGGTCAGCTTTCTGAGGGCCTGCGACATGAGTCGAGCTTGGAGGCCAACATGACTGTCGCCCATTTCACCCTCAATTTCAGCGCGTGGAACGAGTGCGGCGACCGAGTCAATCACAACAAGATCAATCGAACCTGAGCGAATCAGCATGTCAGCGATTTCGAGTGCTTGCTCGCCGGTATCTGGCTGTGAGACCAGCAGTGCGTCAATGTCTACGCCAAGCTTTGCAGCGTATTCGGGATCGAGTGCA
>JALRLI010000109.1 GCA_023254555.1 Microbacteriaceae bacterium | reverse complement strand
CCGGTGGTACGGCTAAAGCCCTGGAAGCCGGCGACGATTGCAACCGCGCCTTCGTCGAGTGCCTCCCGCACACGCTTCGGGGTGACATCTACGATTCGTGCGGCGCCGTGGGTCGAGTCGGTGATCATGCCCGCTTGGCTGCCGGTGAACGAGAGCGCGTCTTGACCCATTCCTTTAATTGCCATTGCCAGCAGAGCCATTGAAATGCGTTCGCCGGCGGTGAGCAGCATGTCGAGTTCGCGGGGCGCAGGATGCTCAGATACGGCATCCGCCAAATCGATGAGTTCATCGGTGGTGTCACCCATCGCGCTGACAACAACGACAACGTCATTGCCTGCCTTGCGGGTTTCTACGATTCGTTTTGCGACGCGCTTGATGCTGGTGGCATCCGCTACGGATGAGCCACCAAACTTCTGCACGATGAGCGCCACGATTCTCCTCAGATATTGACGGAGCGTGAGGAAAATCCTCGAATTTTTATCCTACCGGTTCGCTGATACCGGTCGAAGCACACGGTCAGCGGGCGCAGGGGTTTTGCCGCCCGGATGTTAGGTACGGGGTTGTCTACCCTCGAACGCCCGACCGAGAGTCACTTCGTCAGCGAACTCCAGGTCGCCGCCCACCGGCAGGCCTGATGCGAGTCGCGAGACTGGCACCTCTATTGTCTTGAGCAGACGAGAGAGATAGGCGGCAGTGGCCTCGCCTTCGAGGTTGGGGTCGGTTGCGATGATGACTTCGTGGATGTCTTCTGAGGCCAGTCGCTGCATCAGCTGAGCGATGCTGAGATCATCGGGCCCAATACCGTCAATGGGGCTAATCGCACCTCCGAGCACATGGTAGAGCCCTTTGAACTGTCGGGTCTTTTCGATTGCGAGCACGTCTTTCGGTTCTTCGACGACGCAAAGAAGAGTGGTGTCACGCCTCGGGTCGCGGCAGACAGAACAGAGCTCTTCTTCGGTGACGTTGCCACACTTGCTGCAGAATCTGACTTTTTCTCGAACTTCGACGAGCAGTTCTGACAGCCGCTGCACATCGAAGGATCGAGTCTGCAGAATATGGAAAGTGATGCGCTGTGCCGACTTGGGGCCGATTCCTGGCAGTCGACCGAATTCATCAATGAGGTCTTGAACGATTCCTTCGTACACGTTGCTTAGCTCTCTTCGGGCAGGGGCTGTTCTTCAACGAACGTCGCGCCGAAAACTTCGCGCACAACAGCTTCGCCGTAGCGAGTGAATTCGGCTTCAGATTTTGGTGCGGGCGCGGCAGGTTCGTCGGCCACCGGATCAGCTTGGAGTTCGGCCACCGGCTCAGATTTGAGATCAGGTGCCTCAACTGGTCGCGCCTCAGCCGCAACGTTCGTGGAATCTGCCGGCAGGGGTTCAACCACGCCTGTGTTCACGACCTCACCCATTGCCTGACCCGGAGTCTGCACTCGTGCGATGAAGCGCACCCGAATACCGAGCACGTTTTCGATTGCGGTGCGCAGTTTTTCGCTGACCGAGTTCGATGCAGAACCGCCCTCTTTGAAACTCGCGGCGTCAGCTTGGCTGGTAAATGAGAGCGTGAGAATGTCGCCTTCGAACTGGCGCACAGTTGCGTTGTAGGCCGCCATCCAGGCACGTCGGTCGAGCTTCATGAGGGTGTCGAGTACCTGCTGCCACGAGTCTTTCACCATCTGCAGTGACACCTCGCCGACCACCGGCGCTGGCTGGGCATCAGGCTTCGGCGCAGGTGCCTGGGGCGCCTCAGGTGCAGTCTGCGTCGAAGCTTGAGCGAGTTGCTCGGTCTGCGGCTGAGTCTGCGGTTGCGTCTGCGGCTGTGCCGGGGCAGCGGCACGGGCATCCCCCGGATTCATGCCGATTCGTCGTTCGAGCCGTTCGACCCGTGCGAGCGCCGCATCATTGCCAGAGGGCACGAGCGCACGAGCAATCATCAGCTCAAGCTGAAGTCGCGGAGTGGTGACTCCGGTCATATCGTCAAGGGCCGCGCTGACGACATCCGCGGTGTGTGACAGCTCGACAGCGCCGAAAGACTGCGCCTGCTCAAACATGCGCTGCAGCTCATCGTCTGGCACGCCACGCAAAATTGCCGAGGCAGATTCAACCGAGGCTGCGTTTACGACGATGAGGTCGCGCAGTCGGTCGAGCAGGTCTTCAACAAAGCGTCGCGGATCTTGACCGGTCTGAATCACCTTGTCGACCGCGGTGAACGCATCCTGCGCATTTTGCGAGCCGAGCGCGACCACAACCTCGTCGAGCAGGTCGCCGTGTGTGAAGCCGAGCAAGCCAACAGCGCGCTCATACGAAACTTTGCCGTCTTCTGAACCGGCAATGAGCTGATCGAGCAGTGACAGCGTATCTCGAGCCGATCCGCCGCCAGCACGCACAACGAGCGGGAGTACGCCCGGCGCAACGTCAACGCCCTCTTTCGCGCAGAGCTCGGTGACGTAGTCGAGCAGCTGCGCTGGTGGAATGAGCCGGAACGGATAGTGGTGTGTACGCGAGCGAATCGTGCCAATGACCTTTTCGGGTTCGGTTGTCGCAAACACAAACTTCACATGCTCTGGTGGCTCCTCAACAATCTTGAGGAGCGCATTAAAGCCAGCAGCCGAAACCATGTGCGCCTCGTCAATAATGAAAATCTTGTAGCGGTCACGGGCCGGGGCAAAAATCGCGCGGTCACGAAGGTCACGCGCATCGTCAATACCACCGTGGCTAGCCGCGTCGATTTCGATCACATCGAGCGAGCCTCCGCCCTCACGACTCAGTTCAACACAGCTCGGGCACACACCACAGGGAGTATCGGTGGGTCCCTC
>JALRLI010000108.1 GCA_023254555.1 Microbacteriaceae bacterium | reverse complement strand
TGCGTGGCAGAACAACCTGGGTTTCAGGATCGCCGAAACGCGCGTTGAACTCGATAACCCGGATGCCCTTCTCGGTGACAATCAGGCCGCAGTACAGCAGGCCTATAAACGGCGTTCCCTCTTTAGCGAGCTGCCTGACCGTAGGGATTGCAATCGTGCGGGTGACCTCTTCGACGAAGTCTTCCGCAACCCAGGGCAGCGGCGAATAAGCTCCCATGCCGCCGGTGTTGGGACCTTCGTCATTGTCAAAGATTCGCTTGTAGTCTTGCGCGGGTGAAAGTGGCAATACGTTGTGACCGTCAGCGAAGAAGAACAGAGAAACTTCTTGCCCGTCGAGAAATTCTTCAATTAGAACCTGGCCGTGGCGCATCCAGTATTCAACGTGCTCAAGTGCGGCATCGCGGTCGCTCGATACGAGAACTCCTTTACCCGCAGCGAGTCCGTCAGCTTTAATCACATAAGGAGCGCCGTATTCATCGAGAACCGAGACGGCTTCTTCGAGCGAATCGACCTGGGTTGCTCGGCCAGTTGGAACACCCGCCTCAGACATGATCCGTTTCGCGAATGCTTTGCTTCCCTCGAGTTGCGCTGCTGCCTTGCCAGGACCGAAGACCGGGATGCCACGTTCGCGGATTGGATCAGCAACTCCGGCGACTAGCGGTGCTTCGGGGCCAACGATGACGAGTTCGTAGTTACCGTCTATAGCGAATCGTGTAACGGCCTCAACGTCGGTGACTGTCAGTTGTTGCGTTTCGACCTCGGCCGCAATTCCGGCATTGCCGGGCGCACAGACAATCTCATGCCCGGCATTCTCTCGCAGCAGCGCCTTCACAATGGCGTGTTCGCGGGCACCAGAACCAAGCACAAGAATTTTCACGCTCCCCAGCCTACCCAAGTGCCTCCGCTCGCGCCGATACGCTGAGAGTCATGGCTCCCAAAAAAATCAGTGCAGCAGAGGGTGAGGCAGCGGTTTCATCCTGGCGCACTGGTGAAGCATCCCTCGATCAGATTGCAACCGCGGTTCGCTATACGCTGCAGCAACTAGGAGCGGAATTTCCCGGTCACACACTCGAGGTTCGGGTGCCGCCCTATGGGGCAGTTCAGTGCGTTGAGGGCCCGCGGCACACTCGAGGTACACCTCCAAACGTTGTCGAGATGAGCCCTGAAACCTGGCTGTCGCTCGCTACGGGGTCTGTTTCATGGGCGGATGCGCTCAGTACGAATCTGGTGTCTGCCTCGGGCACTCGTGCTTCGCTTGACGGCATGGTGCCTTTACTCAGCAAAACTTGAGAGAATGGGCACATGGAAACGAGTTCCGAAGAAACGGTTGAGTTGCGCAGGAGTGTGCGATTCGGTCGCGTCATCATCGGTGGCGCTGTCCTGGGTGCACTCATCGCAACGCTTGTGACGCTGTCATTTCCGGTTGTGAGCGTTGACTACACCATGGGCCAAGCTGTTGGCTTTATGGCGCTTGTCGGGGCGGCACTAGGGCTCGCCGCAGGTGCGTTTCTCGCGCTCATTCTCAATAGGGTAGCGGCTAAGAAGAGCACCACCGCAGTCGCGCGTCGAACTGACGTGGGGTAGTCTTCAAGGGCACGACTTTTTAGGAGTACACGGTTATGCTTGGCAATCTCAATGGATGGCATCTGGTCATCATCCTCTTTGTGATTCTGCTTCTTTTTGGTGCACCGAAACTTCCGGGTCTCGCTCGTAGCCTTGGTCAGTCAATGAAAATCTTCAAAAAAGAGATTTCAAGTTCTGAAGAAAAGGGCGAGGGCACTGCCGAGAACGCTGAAGCAACTGATGAGACGTCAGCCGCTCAGTCTGAGGCAAAACCAGCGGCCAAAGCAAAACCAGCTAAGAAGTAGCTCGCATCGTTACCCGAAGCTCGGGTAACCAGACAGCGAACTAGCTGGTCTGATTCACTTCTACCCAGGCGAGGTAGTCGTCATCGACATTTCCGGCAATGTACTTGCCAGTGAAACAACTCTCTTCAAGCTCGGTGATTGACGAGCCTTCGAGAATTGCCGCGTTCATGTCAGGAACACTTTGGTAGAACAGACGGTCGCTGCCCATGTCTCGGTTGATCTCTTCGAAGGTGCGACCGTGAGCAATGAGTTCAGCGCGAGAAGGCATATTGATGCCGTACACGTGCGGGAACAGCACCGGTGGTGCAGCAGAGGCGAACGTGACTGAATTGGCGCCGGAGATCAAGCTCATCCCCTTTATCGACATTTTGTTGGTGTTGGTCATCTTCCTGATGCTGACCACCACCTACGTCGCAAGGGACGGCCTGCGTATCAACTTACCTCAAGCGAAGGCATCGCAGAGTCAAGATACGGTCACCACGCTCAAGGTTCGGGTTGGCGCGAGTGGTGAGACAGCACTCAACGGGGTGCGCTTTCCGCCGGGCGCCAGCGCCGCGCTCGCCAAATCGCTTTTATCTGCGGTTGGTCAACAATCAAACGTTCGCGTGGTGATCGAAGCCGACGCACAAGCGCCGCATCAAGCCGTCATCATCGTGAACGTGCAACTTCGTCCCGGTGCTTATGTGGCTGCCTTTCCAATTTCCTCGGTCATGACCTTCATGGAAGATACGCCACAAATTTATGCCCTCTTTAAACAAAATGAGTTGCATCAAATTGAGCCTGGCAATGAAGCGGAGTTCTTTATTCCGAGCCTTCCAGGCGAGATCCTCAAGGCCAAAGTTGAGTCGGTCATTTATGCTGAGGGCCAGGGGCAACTCAATGTCAGCGGTAATCTACCCACCATTGGCTTAAGGGATATGACAGCGAATCGTTTTGCTGTTAAGTTGGTTTTGGATGAGACCAAGAACTACCCCCTACTGCCTGCC
>JALRLI010000107.1 GCA_023254555.1 Microbacteriaceae bacterium | reverse complement strand
CACCATCCGGTTACCGGTTTGGTGCTTTTTGTTTTTAAACTGAGACGGTGTCTTCTGTGCGCTTAACTCTGATCGGCAAACCTGGCTGCCACCTGTGTGACGATGCCAGAATCGCACTGAACGAGGTACTCACTTCTGAGGAGGTCGTCAGAGCACGTCTCGAGATAACGCTCGAAGAACTCAATATGCTTGACGACGCCGCACTCACAGCCAAATACGCTGAAGAAATCCCGGTGCTGCTGATAGATGGGCGGATGCACTCCTACTGGCACATCGACCAAAAACGGCTTACCGCCGCACTGCTCAAGAGAAGCGAAACGAAAGGTATCTCAAATGGCGCTTAAGCACCTTGTTTTTTGGAAGCTCAACGGCACCTCCGACGAGGAGCGCGATGAGCAGGCGCGTTTCATCAAGGGCATCCTTGAACCACTCAAGCATTCAATCCCGGGAGTCAGCGAGCTCAAGGTTCAGCGCAACTGCGCGTATCACGACACCAACTGGGACCTCGCCCTGGTAAGTGAGTTCACCGATTTAGCGGCGCTGGAGGCCTATCAGGTTCATCCTGATCACGTCGCGGCGGTTGCAGAGGTGAAAGCCCGAGTGTCTGACCGAGCAGCCATCGACTTGGCGGTCTGATTGCAGAGTCATCCGAGACGCGCGAGCTAGGGCAGCAGGCGTGTCGGCCCTCTGAAGAGGTAGGTGACCTCGCGAATAGAAGCCTGGCCGAGCATCAGCATTAGGATGCGCTGCAGACCCATGCCGAACCCACCGTGCGGTGGAACGCCGTAGCGGAAGAAATCGAGGTAGAAGCTCAACTCATCAGGCTCGAGCCCCTTCTCACGAGCTTGCTGTTCGAGCACTTCAATTCGGTGCTCACGCTGCGCCCCAGTTGAGATCTCAGTTCCGTTGTAGATGAGATCGTAGCTGTTGGTGAGCTCTGCATCTTGCTCGTGACGCTTGTGGTAGAAGGGGCGAATGCTCCAGGCGTATTCGGTCAAGAACACGAAATCATGACCGTAGGTTTCTTTGACGTACGCCGCAATTTGGCGCTCGCCCTCTGGGTCCATGTCGGCATCCGCGCGAGGCACAACGTATCCACGGCTGGCTACAATCTCTTTCGCTTCGGCGAGAGGGATACGGGGGAACGGTGTGCTCGGCACCTGAAGTTCAATACCAAAGAGGCGCTCGATTTCCTCACCGTGCTTCTCTTTCACGGCGGTAAAACCAGCAACCAGAAGCTCTTCTTGCATTTTCATCACGTCTTCGTGGCTGTTCACCCAGCTCATCTCAGCATCTATTGAGGTGAATTCTGTCGCGTGACGGGAGGTGAAGGAGGGGTCGGCACGAAACGCGGGAGCAATTTCGAAAACCTTACCGAAGCCTGCCGGCTGTGCCATCTGCTTGAAGAACTGAGGACTCTGAGCGAGGTACGCCTTGCCCTCGAAGTATTCGAGCTCGAAGAGTTCAGCACGTGACTCGCTCGCGCTCGCCATCAGCTTTGGGGTATGAATCTCGATGAAGTCGTTGTCAACCCAGTAACTGCGAAGGGCGTGCTCGAAGGTCGTCTGAATTCGGAAAATCAGATTCTGTTCGGGACGGCGCAGGTCGAGAAAGCGCCAGTCAAGACGTTTGTCGAGGCTTGAGTCTGAGGCAATGGGGGTTTCGGCAATGGCCTCGCTGACGACATCCATCGAAGCTATCTCGATTTCGAGGCCGCCAAGCTTCACGCGCTCGTTGTGGCGAAGCTCGCCGGTGACCGCAATGAAGCTGCCATGAGCAAGTGCTGAAATCGCCTCTGTGAGAGCCAGCAGGTGATCGGAATTGGGAAGCTCGGGGTTCGGCTCGCGCAGAGCACCGTTCACGAGTTGCACCGCCCCAGATTCGTCACGCATCACAATGAATTGCACATTTTTCTGGTCGCGAATGGTTTCAACCCAGCCAGAAACAGTTACGTCGCCGTCAGGATGCGCGGCTAAATCTTTGATGAGTACGCGTTCAGTCACCCGCCAAGTCTACCGGGCGCTCTCAGGTAAATCTTCAGGAGGTCATCCGTAGAATGGTCGGGTGAGTGAGAAGCGACTGCATTTGGTGCGTCACGGTGAGGTGTACAACCCCAACCGTGTCCTTTACGGTCGCTTGCCTGGTTTTGCCTTGTCGGATCGTGGGCAGCAGATGGCCGAGGCTGCGGCGGCTGCCATTGTCGCTCAGGGTCGCCCAGTTGGTCGATTGTTGGCTTCTCCTCTCGAAAGAGCCCAGCAGTCTGCACAACCTATTGCCAAGGCAACTGGGCTCGACATTGTGACTGATGAACGCGTGATCGAACCAACCAATTGGTTCGAGGGCAAAGTGAATCACGGTAAAGGTGCAGCCTTTCGAAACCCAAAGAACTGGCACAAGTTTTGGAATCCGTTTTTGCCCAGCTGGGGTGAACCCTATCGCTCGGTAGCGAATCGAATGCGCTCAGCGATGGATGATGCATGGAACACAGAAGGCGAGGGAGACATCGTGGTGGTGAGTCATCAATCCCCGATTTGGATGACGCACCTCGATATTGCAGGAAAACCCCTGACCCACGATCCGAGAAAGCGTCGCTGCGACCTCAGCAGCATCACCTCCTTCGAAAAGCGAAACGGTGAGTGGGTTGAGGTCGACTACCGTAATCCTGCTGCTGACCTGTTGAAAAACGCAATTGATGTGGGTGCGGTGTGATGCGTGCGATTACGAGCGCTGGTTCGCGCATCCGTTTCATGGCAGTCGCAGGCATTACTGTCGCCGCCATTGCACTGAGCGGTTGTAGCAGTAGCGAGTCTCTCGCCGAGACGTGGAATAAGAGCGGCAGCAGCGGGTATATCTCTGGCGACGGTTCCATCGAATCCATTCCGGTTGAAAAGCGCGCTGATCCCGTCACTTACTCTGGCATGGCCACTGATGGCGAAGCACGCGAATATGGCGAATACTTGGGCGATGTCGTCGTGCTGAATTTTTGGTATGCCGGGTGCCCGCCCT
>JALRLI010000106.1 GCA_023254555.1 Microbacteriaceae bacterium | reverse complement strand
CCCGACCCGAATCGGCCCGCCATCCACTGCGCCACCGGCAGCCGCACCCTCGGCCACGCCGGCATCGAGCCCGCGCTGCACCGCCTCAACACCCTCGTCGAGGCTCAACCCCGCGCGAAGATGTTGCTCGGGGGCCCAGCGGCACTCACCGTAAATCACTCCCTCGGCTGCAATGTCGAGCACCCACTCGCGAGCTACCCGCTCGAGCTGGGCCGCGGTCTGCATCACCGAAACTGTCAGGTCAAACGTTTTGAGGTACTCGGGCAGCGAGCCAGAGTTACAGCTCATAAAGAACCAGTCGGCGAGCGCCGCAGGATCGGTCGTTGGCAGTTCGACCGCGCTATCCGAGCCGCCAGCACCAGCACCGACCTCAGTACCGGCCCCAGTACCGGCCCCGGCGAGATCGATGATGGTCTCGGGTCGAAGCGCACCGTCGAGGTGGTCGTGCAACGTGATTTTCGGGAGCGACTCAATCGCGACTCCACCCTGAATGAGCGTTTCACCGTCATTATCTTCGAAGCTCACTCAGTGCATCCTTTTGTTCAACTTTTTCAATGATTTCGCCCGCGAAAGCCTAAAGGAGGTGGTTGCCCCCGGCAAGCTTCATCCGATCAACGAGCGACTTCACCTGCTGAGCGTGATCTTTGGTTGTGACCAGCAGCACATCGGGCGTATCGACCACGACGATGTCTTCGACGCCGACGAGCGCAACGAGACGGTCGCTATCGCTGACCACAATTCCGCTCGACTTGTCAGAGAGAATCTGTGCGCGGTCGCCGAGTACCGCCAAATCGCTGGGACGTCCACGAGTCAGAAGCTTGGCAACAGAAGCGAAGTCTCCCACGTCATCCCACTCAAAATGACCGGCAACCGTGAGCATTCGACCGGCCTCGGCAGCTGGCTCGGCCACGGTGTAGTCAATCGCAATCTTCGGCAGCGTTGGCCAGAGTCGTTCGCGAACCTCAGCCGAGCGCTCTGTGCCCCAGGCCGCGGCGATCTCACGCAGGTCGGCAACCATCTGTGGCTGCGATTGAGCCATCTGCTCCAGCAGCACACTCGCCTTCGCGATAAACATTCCCGCGTTCCAGAGGTACTTGCCAGACGAAACGTACTTCTTCGCGTCGGAGTGACCCGGCTTTTCAACGAACTTCTTCACGTCGTAGGTGTCGTGACTCGCAACCTCACCAAAGGGCTTGCCCATCTTGATATAGCCGAACCCGGTCGAGGGCTCAGTTGGCTGTATACCAATGGTCACGATGTACCCGAGTGCTGCCGCCTCAACCGCCTGTCGAACCGCGCGCTCGAACAGCACCGGCCCACGAATCACGTGGTCGGCGGCAAACGAACCCACAATCGCCTCCGGATCGCGCAGCTCGAGCAGCGCCGCAGCTAAGCCAATCGCAGCCGAAGAGTCCTTCGGTTCGCTCTCGGTGACCACGTTCATCTCGAGTACATCAGGCAACTGATCAATCACCGAGGCACGATGGGCGTTACCGGTGACAACGACGATGCGCTCAGCATCCACGATTGGAACAAGGCGATCCCAGGTGTCACGCAGCAACGACTGCCCGCTACCGGTGAGGTCGAGCAAGAACTTGGGAGCGTTCGCGCGCGACAGTGGCCAGAGTCGAGAACCGACACCTCCTGCGGGGATGATGCACGAGAGATGGTCAATGGCACGAGATGAGTCGGTCATGTATCCACCCTATTCTTTTAAGTGCCATAATTGATTTGCCCCATGTGAACAACGGTAGTTCTATTCAGCCGAGGAGTGTGGTTCGTGTCGACTCAAACGACAGCAGCCCCAAATGATGCCGTAACGGCAGAGAAACCGAAACCAGGCGGTACCCTGTACCGCGGTAATCAGGGAATGTGGTCATGGGTGCTACACCGTATTACCGGTGTTGCAATCTTCTTCTTCCTGCTGGTGCACATTCTTGACACCTCGCTCATTCGCGTGAGCCCCGAGGCGTACAACGCGGTGATGGGCACGTACCACAACCCGATTATGGGCCTCGGTGAAACCGCACTGGTCGGCGCGATTGTGTTTCACGCGTTCAACGGTATTCGCATCATCCTGATCGACTACTGGCGCAAGGGCGCGCGTTACCAGCAGGCAATGTTCATCACGGTACTCGTGCTCTGGGCGCTCGTCATGCTGGCCTTCGTGCCTCGCCACCTGATGAACGTGTTTAGCTACTAAGGAAGAGGAGATAAAAACATGACAACAATTGAAGCTCCTCGCACCGCCACCCGCCCAGCACCCAATAAAGGCGTGAACTGGGAAAAGTGGGGCTGGATTTACATGCGCGCCTCGGGCGTCGTACTGGTCGTTCTCATCTTCGGTCACCTCTTCGTGAACCTGTGGATGGGCGAAGGCATCAAGCAGATCGACTTCGCTTTTGTTGGTGGCAAGCTTTCTGATCCGTTCTGGCAGTGGTGGGATACGCTCCTGCTATGGCTCGCCCTGATTCACGGTGCCAACGGAATGCGCACTATTGTGAACGACTATGTCGTTCGCCGAGGAATTGCAAGCACCCTCAAGGTCGCGCTGTTCTTGGCAACCGTGCTGCTCATCGTGCTCGGCACCCTCGTAATCTTCACCTTCGACCCATGCCCCGCAGGCGCTCCGGCAGACCTCGTGGCCAGCTTCTGCACGGCATAGCCACTCGCGCTACGCCAACGAATTGAGAGAACTGTTCTGTGACTACTGAATCAACCGAATCAGACGTAAAGGTTGTCGACGGCATCCACTACCACCAGTACGACGTGGTTATCGTCGGCGCTGGCGGAGCCGGTATGCGTGCCGCCATCGAAGCCGCTCCACAAGCGAAGACCGCTGTTATCACCAAGCTGTACCCAACTCGCTCGCACACCGGTGCAGCACAGGGTGGCATGGCTGCGGCACTGGCAAACGTTGAGGACGATAACTGGGAATGGCACACCTTCGACACCGTGAAGGGCGGCGACTACCTCGTCGACCAAGATGCTGCCGAGATTCTCGCGAAAGAGGCTATTGACGCGGTTATCGACCTTGAGAACATGGGTCTGCCGTT
>JALRLI010000105.1 GCA_023254555.1 Microbacteriaceae bacterium | reverse complement strand
ACCCTTCGCTCACAGCACGCGATGCCGATGGCACGTTGCTCGCAGCGCAACCGCGACCCATCGTGTTGGGCACGCGAGAACTCCCCGCTGGGTCGACACTCGCAGCGCATCCAGACCTGATTCGACTCGCTGGCAACGACCTGACGGCAGAGTTTGCTTCGCTTGCGGCGCTCGGTATCCGCACCGTATTTGTCGAGGGCGGGCCAACCGTCATCTCAGCAATTATTGCCGCCGGCCTCGCTGATGAGTTTCTCATCTACACGGCACCGATTCTGCTGGGCGGCAACAATTTAGCTGTGAACGAAATTGGTGTCGCAACGCTCGCGAACGCGCAAGAATTAGACATCACCGAGTTCACAAAACTCGATAACGATACGCTGGTGGTAGCGCGAAAACGCTCCTAACCGCCTTGCGAATCATCCGAAAGAAGGCTCCATGTTTACTGGACTCATTGAAGAACTCGGAACGATTACCGCCATCGAGCCTGTTGGCGATTCACTGCGCCTCACGGTGCGCGGGCCCAAAGTCGTTGCAGATGCCAGTCACGGCGACTCCATCAGTGTCAACGGTACCTGCCTCACTGTGATTGAGCAGACCGCAGATACCTTCACCGCAGACGTTATGGCGCAAACCATCAAGATGAGTGCCGTGCCAGATCTTGAGGTCGGCTCGCCCGTTAACCTTGAACGCGCTGCCCTCGCCGGCGATCGTCTCGGTGGACACATCGTGCAGGGACATGTAGATGGCACAGCAACGCTTACCGCAATCACCGAGGCTGAGCAGTGGCGTGTGTTGCGCTTCGGGCTCAGCCGTGAACTCGCTGCACTGCTGGTTGACAAAGGTTCGGTCACGGTCAGTGGTGTTTCGCTCACGGTGAGCAATATCTCAGACCCGAGCGAACCAGATCAGTGGTTTGAGGTGTCGCTGATTCCAGAAACACTTGTCGCCACCATCATGGGCAGCCTCAAGGTTGGTGACCGTGTGAACATCGAAACCGACATGCTCGCTCGTCACGTCGCACGAATGATGCACTTTCCCGAAGTGCTCGGCAAACTTGCACAGAAAGAACAGTAACTCGTATGCCTATCGGAACAATTGACCAGGCGATTGCCGCACTCCGCGACGGAAGACCCGTTATCGTCGCCGACAACGAAGATCGCGAAAACGAAGGCGACGTCGTACTCTCCGCCGAGCTTGCGACCCAAGAGTGGGTCGCCTGGACGGTCCGCAACTCTTCAGGATTCTTGTGCGCTCCGATGACGAACGAGATTGCCGACCAGCTCGATTTGCCGGTGATGGTGCAACTCAATGAGGATGCTCGAGGCACCGCATACACCGTTTCAGTTGACGCGAGCCGCGGAGTCACGACCGGTATCAGCGCGAACGACCGCATGACAACTCTGCGCACGCTTGCAAACCCGGATGGTAAACCCGAAGACCTGAACCGTCCCGGTCACATCCTTCCCTTGCGCGCCGTTGATGGAGGCGTGCGCGCTCGCGATGGCCACACTGAAGCTTCAGTAGAACTCATGAAACTTGCCGGGCTGCGGCCGGTTGCAGCGATTGCCGAAATTGTTGCAGAAGATGGCGAGATGATGCGCCTTCCTGAGCTCATCAAACTCGGCGAGCGTGATGGTGTGCCAGTTGTCACAATCGAACAACTCATCAAGTACCTCAATGCATTGGATGGCCTCGAGGTTCCCCTCCAACGCGCACGCTCATTGCATCGCCGGGTTAGCCTGAAAGCAGAAACTACCGTTCCAACCGAGTATGGCGAATTTCGGATGCGCGCCTACCGTGATCGTCGCGATGGGTCTGACCACGTCGCGATCATCTCAGGTGATCCAGCTCCGAGTGGAACGCTCGTGCGTGTGCATTCCGAGTGCATCACCGGTGAAGCCTTTGGTTCGCTCAAGTGCGAGTGTGGCCCTCAGCTCCAGAACGCGATGAAGATGATTAATGAGCAGGGAGGCATTGTCATCTACCTGCGCGGTCACGAAGGTCGCGGAATTGGCCTGGCGAACAAGTTGCGGGCCTACCAGTTGCAGGAACAAGGCATGGACACCCTTGAGGCAAACCTGAGACTTGGCCTTCCCGCTGACGCACGCGATTACATCGCCGCCGCGGATATTCTGGCTGATCTGGGTGTTCTCGACATCAAGCTACTCACCAATAACCCTGAAAAAGCGGCACAACTCAGGAAGTACGGCATCGAGGTCAGCAGCACTGTGCCACTCATTGTTGGTGTTGGCGAGTTTAATGCTGGCTACCTCGAGGCAAAACGCGACCTGATGGGCCATCTCCTTCCCGCAGACCTGCAACCCAGCGAGATCACCAACAACTAAGAATCGATTCGCCAACGAACCTGTGAACGCCTAAGGAGCGACTATGAGCGGTGAAGGCTCGCCAACCATTTCAGTAGACGGAACCGGACTCCGCATTGCAGTGATTGCTGGTCGCTGGCACGAGGTCGTCACCAATGGTCTGATCAAGGGAGCACACGAGACAATTGTTGCCTCTGGTGCAGACCACACACTCTTTCGGGTGTCAGGCGCCTTCGAACTGCCCGTGGTTGCGAAAGCAGCCCTCAAAAACGGATTCGACGCGGTCGTTTGTCTCGCTGTGATTGTTCGCGGTGGCACTCCACACTTCGAGTATGTTTCATCAGCTGCCACCGACGGTCTGACCCAGGTTGCTATCAAAACCGGCAAGCCGATTGGTTTCGGTGTGCTCACCGTAGATACCAACCAACAAGCGCTTGATCGCGCGGGGCTCGAAGGTTCACAAGAATCGAAGGGCGAAGAAGCTGCGCTGGCTGCCCTAGAGGCAGCAGTTTTGCTGCGAAAGATCAAAGCCGAAGGTGAGACGATGCAGCTCGTTCCCGGCCAGAAGGCATGACCGAACCCAACGATAGGCGCGGCCGAGGGATGCGCGGCGCACGTTCTCGCTCGCGAAAAGAATCCGGTCCGCGCGCCAGCTTCCGCGAACTGCTGCCCTACATCTTCGAGCAGCGGGGCATGCTTGCCTTCGTAATCGTGCTGAGCATCATCGGCGCCGCCGCCTCCCTCGGCCAGCCGGTGCTGGTCGGTCAGGTCATCACCCGGGTGCAGGCAGGCGATACTCTCGGCTGGCTGCTCTGGGCACTCGTAGCCCTTGTGGTGATTGCCGCCCTGTTGAACGGT
>JALRLI010000104.1 GCA_023254555.1 Microbacteriaceae bacterium | reverse complement strand
GCAACGATGACCGTTGCGGCTGAGGCAAAGATGGGTTCAAATGAGCCGCGAATCGCACGTCCGAGCGCAGCCCACTTCGAATCGACCGCAAACAGTGCCTCTCGATATCTGGCTACGAAAAGCAGTGCGTAGTCTGTTGCGGCACCAATAACGAGAATCGACAGGATGCCCTGAGACTGCCCCGACACCTTGATGACATCCCACAGCGCGAGGTAGTAGATACCGAGAATCGAACCCGAAAGTGCGAACACAGAGGTGAGCAGCACAAGGAACGGGAGCAAGATTGCACGGTACACGACGAGCAAGATGAGGAACACAGCGAGCAGTGCAACGATAAGCAGAATGCCATCGATTCCAGCGAATCCGGCTACGAAGTCGGCGAGCAGACCCGCAGGGCCCGTGACGTATGCGGTGAACCCATCTGGGGTGTTCTTCTGCACGGTTGTGCGAAGCGTATCAACGTCTTCGCGCAGTACTTCACCCTCAGAATCAAGGAAGACGATGTACTCTACTGCTTGCTTGTCCTCTGATGGAACTGGGCCGACCACGCTCGGAGCATCACCCTCTGCGGATTCAGCGACACCTGGTGCATCTTTGATTGCGGCGGTGAGATCGGCAAATTCTGCAAGATCTTGCAGAGCAAACTCACCATCGTTCTTCTCTACGACGATGATTGCCGGAATCGAGTCAGAGGTGCGGAAATCAGACTGAATATCGTTGACCTCAGTGCTCTCAGCACTCGCTGGCAGGAAGCCAGCCTGATCGTTTGTTGAAACCTCAGAAATCTTGCCGAACGTTGGCCCGCCAAGCCCCGCGAGTGCTAACCAGATGACGACGAGCACTGATGGCAAGAGGATGCGCAACCAAAGTTTTGGCTGCCAGTCGTTTTTCTGTTTCACGATCATCTCCGTTCGGATGGTCTTCATTGGTGATGTTCGAGCCGCTTGTGGGAATCGAACCCACGACCTTTTCATTACGAGTGAAACGCTCTACCGACTGAGCTAAAGCGGCGCGTGTATGAAGCGCAATCGACGCTCACACACCATTTCTAACCCTACCAGTGCGAATCAGCCCGTCTCTATTCGAGCTCCCCTGCGCCACGGTGCGTGCCTCTAGCACTGGGGATCTGAGCTTGGCACCTTGCCGGTCAACAGGTAATCGTCGACGACCGCATCCACGCATTCGCTTCCGCGCATGTACGCGGTGTGACCCTCACCGTTATACGTAACGAGGTAGCCGTTATCGAGAGTTTTCGAGAGATTGACCGCATTTTGGTAGGGAGTGGCAGGGTCTTGCGTTGTGCCGATGACCAGAATTGGCGCTGAGCCCTTCGCTGTTATTTCTTGCCGCATTGTTTTTGCGGGTACTGGCCAGTCGGCACACGCGAGTTCGCCATATCCCTGGTACTTGCCGAAGATAGGAGCCTCAGCCTCAATGAGAGCGGCGTTTTTCTTCATCACGCTGACATCGGTTTCCCGCGCGTAGTCGAGGCAGTTGATTGCCGCGAACGCCTCGTTGGAATTGTCGAGATATGTGCCATCAGTGTCACGCGAGTAATACGAATCTGCAAGCGTGAAGGCCATTTGGGTTTCACCGCTGCGCAGCTGTGAGAACAACTGATTCAGGTAGGGCCAGCTGCCCTCGTCGTAGAGCGGGTAGATGATGGCGGTGATGAGGGTACCCGTGCCGAGCATCCGCCCGTCTTCGCCCCTCAGCGGGTTCGCTTCTACTTTCGCGAGGAGCTGCGCGATTGATTTGGCGGCATCGTCGACGGTTGATGTGAACGGACAATCGTTTTGGTCGAGACACCAGGCCAGGTAATTTCGAAGCGACTGCTCAAAGCCCTTGGTCTGAAAGAGTACGGTGTCAAACATTGTCGCGGTTGGGTCGACAACACCGTCGAGTACCACGCGGCCAACACGCTTCGGATAGAGCTCAGCGTAATACGCACCGATCAGAGTGCCGTACGAATAGCCGATGTAGTTCAGCTTCTTGTCTCCGACAACTGAGCGCAACATGTCGAGGTCGTGCGCCGTATTAATTGTGTCGACGTTCGCGAGCAGCTCGCCGCTCTGCTCCTCGCAGGCAGCTCCGTAGTTTGCGGTTGACTCACGCATCTCGGTAATCCACGCATCGGTTCGCGGAGTGTTCTTTGGAAGCCCGAAGATGTACTCGTCCATCCCCGCGGGGTCGTAGCATTCGATCGCTGTCGAATCACCCACTCCGCGCGGATCCCACCCGATAATGTCGTACGACTCTTGGAGCGCTTTGCTGGATGCACGGTCGACGCTCTGGGCGACAAATTCGGCGCCTGACGCGCCTGGGCCGCCGGGGTTCACAAACAAACTGCCGAGCCGGTCGGCGCCGGTCGCGACGTGCCTGGTGAGGCGAAGAGATATGGCACCCTCTGATCCGACATTCTGCCAATCGAGTGGGGCGTACACGTCAGCGCACTCGATTTCGGCGGCGCAGGTCTTCCAGGTAGCGGTTTGAGCGTAGAACTCCTGCGCGGTTGCCGGCGCATCGCCGCTTGCTTTTGTCTGCCTTGGCTCACCGAGCAGTGAAAAGGGAAAACACGCGCTGAGCAGCAGAGTGGTTGCCACAGCGGCGCCGAGTGCAGCCACGAAACGGTTTGCGTTTTTCATGTTGATCCCTGTTCTTCGAATTTCACCGGTGAAATGACTTGCTAGCGAATGCTGCTCGCAAGCATTGCCTCAAGCGCCAGAGCGGGTGTGACATTTCGCGCGATTCGTTCACGAGCCTTCTCGATGGCCTCGAGCATCTCGATTGTTCGAGCGGCGTCTCGGTCGTGAGCATGCCGCTGAATTGAGCTGGTGTGCTCGACATTAATGAGTGGTTGTTGAGCGTCAAGCTGAATCATGAGCACGTCTCGATACAACGAGAGGAGATCAGTGAGCACTCGGTCGATACCATCGCGCAGGTTTCGCGTCGCCCTGCGTTTTTGATCGTCTTCGAGCGCTTTTATCTGGCTGCGCAACGTTGGTGGAATCGCGGCACCCGGTTCAATGCCAAGGTTTCTGAGTGCGTCTTCACGCTCTTGGGCATCGTTCAGTTCGGCGAGGGCCTCAGCATCAGCAGTCGCGATCGCGAGTAACTCCGCCGCTGCGGCCATTTTTTCACTGAGTGTTTCACTCGAGAGCACGAGATCTATGCTGCGCTGCCGCCTCGCGAGCGCCTCGTCATCAGTGGCTAATCTGCGTGCCATCCCAATGTGATGTTGCGCCAAGCGAGCAGCCTGTTCTGCCCGAGCCACGTCGATGTTTTCGCGTTC
>JALRLI010000103.1 GCA_023254555.1 Microbacteriaceae bacterium | reverse complement strand
CTTCTTGTCGAGGTAAGGCCTGCCCAAATGCCGTCCCATGATGAAGCCAGTTTGGTCTCCCACGAACGCAGCGATGCCAGTGCCCAGTGCGAGTAACCACACGTTGAGCTCGGGTGTCGCGGCTGCCACCAAACCTGATGCGAAAAGGAGCGAGTCTCCGGTGATAAATGGAATAAAGGCCCCAACAAAGAGCCCCGTGCCCGCGAACACCAAGCCCCAAACCGCGAGATAGAAAACGATAACTCCCACGCTGCCTAAGAGGTCTGTGAGCTGGCCGTCGAGTGCAGCAGCAACGAACATTTAGTATTTACTTTCCGCTTAGTTCTTTTTCAGCGCGCTGTTTCCACTCAGCTAGGGTTCCGTCATCAATCGCGCTCTGAGCGTACTCAAGCTCGGTCGGGGTGACGAGACCCTCGGCGAGCGCCGCTTCGATGTCAGAAGTTGAAAGCAGCACCGCAGCCAAAACTACACCCTTTGCAGAAACTTCGGGTGGCAGCTCCATGGTCAGTATGGTCGACGCGCTCGATTCAGAGCTGGGTACCTGACCCTGGCAGGCGGTGAGAACAGCTGCACCCAGCAGCGCTACCGACAGGGCCGCTGCAATGGTCGCACTTTTAGTTCGCATTCGCTTTACCGCGCTCAGCATTAGAATTACCCTTTTCGCCGCTCTTACCGGGATTTGCTGGGACATTTCCACCTGAGTTTGATCCCGCTGTCGAAGGCTTCGCAGAAGGAGTCTGACCTGGAGTTACCGACTCGGCCGCTTTGCGCCCAGACTGGGCTGGCTGGCCTGACTGCGCTGGCAGGTTGCCTTCAGCTCCCCCTGATTGATTTTCGGGGCGATTCACACCGACCGATGCGCCAAGTGCGGCGAGGGAATTCCCTTTTTCGCGAACTTTATCGAGCATCCTGCTCACTTTGGATGCATCAGACGGAGTGCCCGTGGCAACCGTCGCAAGCTTGGTCTGAGCTCGAACGAGATGAGCCTCCACCGCTGCCCTTTCCGCTTCTAACTCTGCGAGCGCCGCTGCCTGCTCCTCTTCGGGCAGATTGGGGACGTCAGCGATTTTCGCATCAATATCAGCGAGCGTAAGCTCGGCGTGATTGATTTGGAGCGTGAACGCAAACGTTCTGGCGCACTCTGAGGTGCTTGACCCCGCCTCTCGACAGGCTTCAAAGTCGGCTCGTACTGTCTGGAAAGCTTCTTGCCAGAGTACAGATACGTTGTCCCAGTCTTGCTGGTGCGAATCGAGCTGGTCGTCGAGTAGGTTCTCGACGGGATCAACGGCGGCCTCGGGCTCGGCATCTGTCGTTGGACTCGGAGGAGTATCAGCGAGTTGGCCGCTCACCGCATCGATAATTTCTTGACTGACGAGCCCTGCCTCCTCTGCCTCGACCAGACTCTGAGAGAGATCTTGTGCTAGCTCCGGCGACAACTCAGCGACTCCGAGGTTTTCGAGCGCTGAAGTCACTACCTGATCAGCGGTCGCTGCATCAATCTCGGCGTGAGCCGGAGACGCAGCGACCAGTGCGAACGCCGCTAGCGAGAGTGCAGCCGTAGAAACAGTGATCTTTATTTTCTTCACGTCTTGATTGTGGCAAACGGTTCTGAAAATTGCCTGAAGCGAGCTACTCGGTTGACCACAGCACCACTGGTATCGTCGACAGTAATCGAACGCCAGATTGGGGATTTTCATGATTCGAGTCACTTCTACCTTCGCTGTTGTCGGAGCCCTCGCACTCTCGCTGACAGGATGCACGGCCGGTGACCCGACGCTCACCCTGTCAAGCGCCAAAGACATGATCAAAGCGAGTGACATCGCATGTGAATCGCAAGAAACACAAAAACTCGGCGACGTGATTCCTCAAAACGACGGAGAACCCGTAGCCGGCGATGTTCTCTTCTGTAGCGATGAGGGCGAAACATTCGGACTGGGCATCTTCGAAGACCCATCAGATATTCGCGGCTACATCGACCAAGTATGTGAGCAAGCCACCGACGATACCGCGAAAGAGCAGCTCAAAGAGTACGAGATGCTCTGGGGTCCAAACTGGTTCGCAGATGCGTCGGCTAACCCAGATCTTCTGCCCAAGCTTCAAGACGCCTTCGGTGGTGAACTCGCTGACTTCTACTCGAAGTGCTAAAGCGAGAACGCAGTTCCCAACATCACCCGAACCGCAAACGTGTTCGAGGTAGAGGATACTTCGCGCGGCTCGGGCCGGGAATTGTTACTGGCGCTGCTGATGACGACCCTTCTGGCATTGGCACTTACTCGCAGGTGGGCGCCGCAACCGGGAACAGGTTGTTGTGGACGGCCCCGCTGCTGTTACCGCTTGCATTTGCGGTGCAGGAGGCGAGTGCCAGAATTGCCCTTGTCACCGGGCGTGGCCTAGCGAGCGTCATCAAACGTGAATTTCCGAGGCCCCTGCTGTTCCTCTGCGTTGGGCTGGTTGTTGTCGCAAACACTGTCAACATAGCCGCTGACCTCGCCTCGCTCGGAGCCGTGCTCAACTTACTTTTGCCCGTGCCTCAGTTACTGGGAGTGATTCTCTTTGCAGTGGGAATCAGTGTCACCGAGGTTTTCGTTCCGTATCACCGGTATTCGCGCATCCTTCGATGGCTGACTCTTTCGCTGCTGGCCTACGTCGCAGTTTTGTTCGTTGTCAAGGTTGACTGGGGCCAGGTGGTTATCGACTCGGTCATTCCGTCAGTTACCTGGTCGAAGACTGACTTCGCTCTGCTGATTGCTCTGGCCGGCACAACCATTTCTCCCTATCTGTTCTTTTGGCAATCTGCAGAGGAAGTGGAGGAACGCAGAGCTGCAAAGCTGCAGAAGGTCGGCGCCCGAAATATCTCGGCGATGCGTATAGACGTATTTTTTGGGATGCTCAGCGGTGTGCTCGCGATGGCTGCAATCATGATCACTACCTCGGCTACCCTGCACGAGAACGGAATAACGCAGATTGAAACCGCTGAGCAAGCTGCCTCTGCACTCCAGCCAATCGCTGGAGATTTCGCCGGCTTACTGTTTGCACTTGGAATCATTGGCACCGGCCTCTTAGCAATTCCGGTGCTCGCCGGCTCTACGTCATACGTAATCGCTGAAACATTTGATTGGCCAGAGAGTCTTGAGCGTCGGCCTAGTCAAGCGAAAGCGTTTTACGCGGTGATGGTGCTCTCAATTTTGCTCGGAATTGCACTGAATCTGGTGGGCGTTCAGCCAATGCAGTTCTTGATTCTCGCGGCGATCACGAATGGCTTAGCGGCGCCCATTCTGATGGCTGTGATTTGGTGGCTTGCGCGCGATAAAAAAATTCTTGGTGATTGGGTCAGCCCCCTGTGGTCGAAGCTCCTTTTGGGGCTGTCAATCGTGGCGATTTCGGTTCTGCCAATTC
>JALRLI010000102.1 GCA_023254555.1 Microbacteriaceae bacterium | reverse complement strand
GTTCTCTTCAGAAATCGCGAGCGCACAATTGCTCGTGCGTAGAGTGTCCCTTTGCGCATGAAGCGCTGCTCGAGGTAGCCCCAACGATCATCCAGCCCGAGGATGCGGGTGTGAACCTCGAATTTCTGCCACGGTTCGAGCGACTTGAAGTAGCTAATAGTTTGGCCTGCAACGACCGGGTACCAGCCGTGTTGTTTCAGCTTCGACCACGTGCCTGAGCGCACCATCAGATCCATTCGCGCTATGTCCATAATCGCAAGGTACTTGGCGTTGTTCATATGGATGAGCGTGTCGAGGTCACTCGGCCAGACACGAAAAGGCGTCACCGCAGTGTCGTAGAGGTGCAGCTTCGAGCGCATCCGCACTCGAATGCTGAACCAGAGCAGCCGGAGGTACAGGTTCAAGCTGCAAGCCGCTTAGCTGCGCGCTTTTCACGCTTGCGTTCGCGAGAACGCTCGACGACGAAGTACAGCGCGGGCAGCACAACCAGGGTCAACAGCGTCGACGAAACCAATCCGCCAATCACTACGATTGCCAGCGGTTGCGAAATGAATCCACCCTCGCCGGTCAGGCCAACTGCCATCGGAATCAGCGCGAAGATTGTTGCCAATGCGGTCATCAGAATCGGGCGCAACCTGTTCGATGAGCCGGTGAATACCGCCTCACGAAGCGGAGTACCTTTGGTGCGCATCTGATTTACGAGGTCGATCAAAACAATCGCGTTCGTCACGACAATGCCGACCAACATCAGCACGCCGATCATCGAAGCAACGCCGAGCGGGATTCCTGAAACAATTTGCAGTCCGATTGCACCGGTTGCCGCGAACGGCACCGAGATCAGCAGCAGAACCGGCTGCAGCAAGCTCTTGAACGTGGCTACCATCACGATGTACACGATGAGAATGGCTGCGAGCAGTGCGATGCCGAGCGATCTGAATGAGTCTGCTTGGCTCGCCGAAACTCCACCCAGCTCAGCCGACACGCCCGCTGGCAGGTCTGTGTTGGCGAGCACCTGATTCACATCAGCATTGGCAACACTGAGGTTGTCGCCAACAGGAGTCGCGGAAATCGTGGCCGAACGATCACCCTTCACGGTGGTAATCGAAACGGGGCCGTCTACAACCGCAACTGTGGCGAGCGAGCTCAGCGCAACGTTACCGGTAGCGGTAGGGATCTGGATTTCGGCGATTTCAGCCTGATTCTGTGGATAGCTCGAAGCCTGAATGTACACGTTCACACTCGTGTTATCGATCACAACCGAACCGATTTGATCTGGCTGCATTTTCTGCGAAATCAAGCCGGCAAGTGCAACTTCTGAGTAACCCTTATTCGCGGCAGCCTGCCGATCAATCTTCACCTCAACGTACGGACGCGACGTACCGAGGTTGCTCTCAACTTGAGTCAAACTGCTCTGCTTCTTCAGCGCATCCACTAAATCATTCGAAGCCTGATCGAGCGCATCTTGATTTGGCGCGGTGATGTCAATTTCAATTGATGTGGATGCTCCGAAGCCACCACCCTGGGCCGACAGTGCCACTGTTCCAGAGTTCGGCAGCGCCTCGACTGTTTCGCGAATCTCTTGCTGCAGCGCAACCTGGTCAGCGTGTTCGTTCGTGGTGATTGAGTAGGTTATGGTGCCATCTTGACCACCACCGAAGAACGCCTGAAAATCAGAACCGCCCCCGAGTGTGACCTGAACAATGTCGACGTCTTCAATGTTCTGCAGCGCATCCTCAACTTCGATGGCCCTCTCAAGCTGGGTGTCGAGGCTTGTGCCAGCACCGAGTGACTGGGTCAGCGTGACGGAGTTTTGACCGTCAGAGCCGAGGAAGTTCGTTTTCATCAGCGGGCTCGCGCCAAAGGTAAGAACCATTACTGCGAGCGCAGCAAGCAGGGTGATTACCGGTCGCTTCAGCGTGAAATTGATGATTGGGTGGTAGCCCCGCTGCAGCCATGTGGCTTTTTCCGCTGCAGCGACAGAGGGAGTAACCGTGTTCTCGGTCGACTGAGTAGCGGCTGCCTTACGTTTCGCACGTCGACTCTCGCTATCGGGGCGAATGAACCAGTACGCGAGCACCGGAACGATGGTGAGTGAAACGAGCAACGACGCCAAGAGTGCGATTGTGACGGTGAGAGCGAACGGTCTGAAGAGTTCTCCGGTGAGGTCACCCACAAACGCCAGTGGCAGGAACACCGCAACCGTCGTAATCGTCGAGGAGGTAATGGCGCCGGCGACTTCTTTGACCGCGCCAACAATCTGTGCAGCCTTGTCTCCTCCAGAGACGAGATGCCGTTTGATGTTTTCAATGACAACGATTGAGTCATCCACCACGCGGCCGATAGCGATGGTCAGCGCGCCGAGCGTCAGGATATTGAGCGTGTAGTTCGTTGCCTGAAGCCCGATGAAGGTGATCAACACCGATGTCGGGATCGAGATCGCTGTGACCAACGTTGCGCGAACCGAAAGCAAGAACACCAAAATCACGATTACAGCGAAGACAAGCCCGAGCATTCCCTCGGTGGCGAGCGACTCGATTGAGCGCTCAATGTACGGTGCCTGATCGAACACAATCGTGAGCTTCACACCATCGAGCGTCGATTCAATCTCAGGGATTGCATCCTTAACGGCATTCGACACCTCAACCGTGTTGGCCGAAGACAACTTCGTGATCGCAATGGTCAGAGCCGGCTCGCCATTCACCCGGGAAATTGACGTCACTGGGTTATCAACCAGCTCTACGGTCGCAATCTCACCAATTGTTACCGCGGTCTTTGGCTGAGCTACCTGGGTACGCGATTGAGTGGATGCACTCCCAGCCGCAGCCCCAGCCGTCGTGCCGCTCGCAGCGGAGCCCGCTGAGCTGCTCACCGGGATCGGCAGCGCGGCGATTTCTTCAATCGACGTCACTTTGCCGCCGGTCTGTACCGACAGGGTTCTGCCGTCTTCGGTAATTTCACCTGCCGGAATAAGGAGGCCGTTCTGAGCCAAGGCATCAGAAATTTGCTTGACCGTCACTCCGGCCGCAGTCATCTTCGCCTCATCAGGCACGATGGCTACCCGAGTGCCGAGCGCACCGTTCAGGCGAACCTCACGAACTCCATCAATGTCGCGAAAATCGGCGAGAGCAGACTGCTCTACGAGGTTTGCAAGTTCTTGCGTGCTGGCATCGGCACCACCGGTGACAGCAATCTGAATGACCGGAAAATCATCGATTCCGCCAGAAAGGATCTGTGGCTCAACACCCTCAGGCAGATTCTTCTGAATGCGATTGATCGCCTGCTGAATCTTCTGCTCGGTAAAAACCAGGTCTGTGCCGTAGGTGAACGTCGCCTGCACCACAGACGAGTTCGTCGACGACGTAGCCGTTGTGCTCTCGAGGCCGGGTACGCCTTGAATAGCC
>JALRLI010000101.1 GCA_023254555.1 Microbacteriaceae bacterium | reverse complement strand
CTCTGCCGGCAGCGCATCCATTGCCATAATCTCGGCGTGGGGTGTGCCGCTGCCCATATGCCAACCCTCTGCGACAACTGCCCCGGTCGTGTCGAGAATGACGCAGCCAACCTGCGGGTTTTCGTTGTCGGCAGGGCCTTGAGTGGCGAGTTCAAGCGCCCGAGCCATTGCGCGCTCAAGCACCGCCAGTTCAAAAACCGGTGCTGCCGAGGTGACGTATGGCATAAGGGCGGCCTACGAGCGGCGTACGATTCCCATGCGCTCGTACACGAGGTTCAGGGTGCGATTTGCAACCTCGTTAGCGCGATCTGCGGCGGCACCGAGAAGTCTGTCGAGTTCGGCGGGGTCGCTCAGGAGCTCATTGGTGCGATTGCGAATTGGCTCAAACGTCTCGGTAACCACTTCGGCCAGACTCTTCTTCAGATCGCCGTAGCCTTTGCCTTCGAAGGTGCTGGCTACAGCGTCGATCGGGTCACCACTGAGCACCGAGTAGATTGCGAGCAGGTTCGACACCCCGGGCTTCGCTTTCGGGTCAAAACGAATCTCTCCGTCGTCATCGGTGACCGCACGCATAATCTTTTTCGCCGTCACTGCCGGATCATCGAGAATCTTCAGCAGCCCAGCCTCGGTCTCGGCTGACTTAGACATCTTTGAAGTCGGATCTTGCAGATCGTAAATCTTCGCCGATTCTTTCATAATGGTCGCCTCGGGCACGGTGAGCGTCTCACCAAAGCGCGAGTTGAATCGAAGCGCGAGATCACGAGTGAGCTCAACGTGCTGACGCTGGTCTTCGCCTACCGGAACCGAGTTCGTTTGGTAGAGAAGGATGTCAGCAGCCATCAGCATCGGATACGTAAAGAGGCCCACCGATGATGACTCAGCTCCTTGCTTCTGGCTTTTGTCTTTGAACTGGGTCATTCGGCTCGCCTCACCAAAACCGGTGAGGGTGTTCAACACCCACGCGAGTTCAGCGTGTGCTGAAACCTGTGACTGGATGAAGAGCGTCGACTTTGCGGGGTCGATGCCCGCAGCAATGTACTGGGCAGCGGTTGAGCGAGTGCGCTCTAAGAGCTCTGCCGGGTTTTGTGGCACGGTAATCGCGTGCAGATTCACCACACAGAAGAACGCATCGTAGTCTTCCTGCATCTGCACCCACTGGCTGAGCGCGCCAATGTAATTACCAAGGTGCAGCGAATCACTTGAGGGCTGCATCCCCGAGAAAATAACGGGCTTTGCACCGGTCTTCGCGCCGCCGTTCGAGTCAGTCATTCTTCAATCCTAAAGCTGGTAGTCGACAACGACAGGCGCGTGGTCACTCCAACGCGCATCGTACGAGGGTGCGCGGTCTACGGCGTAGGAAACGACGGTGGATGCGAGTGCCGGGGTAGCGAGCTGGTAATCGAGTCGCCAGCCAGTGTCGTTGTCAAAAGCCTGCCCGCGGTTGGACCACCACGAGTAGGGGCCTTCAACCTCGCCAGCCCAGGTGCGACCCACATCAATCCAGCCGAGTCCGGTGCCTTCGCTGCCATCGACACCGAGCACGGTCTCACCGGCCGGGCCAAAAAAGCGATCGAAATAAGCTCGCTCGCGGGGCAAGAAGCCTGACTTCTTGACGTTACCCTTCCAGTTCTTGATGTCGAGTTCACGGTGGCCGACGTTCAGATCGCCGGTGACGACGGCGAGTTCTGACTCGGTCGCGAGTTCGCGCATCCGCTCAGTCATCGCATCGAGAAATGCCCACTTTGCCTCCTGGCGCGGGGTATCGACCTCACCCGAGTGCACGTAGGTGCTGACCACGGTGAGCGCTTTGCCGTTATACGTGATCTCACTTTCGAGCCAACGGCCAGAGCTCTGCGAAGACTCATCAGCGAAGCGCAAGCGATGCGTATTGAACGGGATGCGCGACGCAATCGCCACGCCAGCCCTGCCTGCCTGCTCAGCTGGGTCGTGCAGAATATGCCAGTCAGAGTCGAGCAGACCCACGAGGTCTTCGGTTGCGGCGCGCACCTCTTGAATGGTGAGCACATCGACATCGCGAGCATCAAGCCAATCGCCCATGCCTTTTCGATAGGCAGCACGAATTCCGTTGACGTTGACCGTGGCTATTCTGAGAGGTTTCGACACGGGTCAATTCTAATAAGCTTCGAGTATGGCTGACTTCGTGATGTCGATTGACCACGGCACAACTTCGACCCGGGCAATCGTTTTTGATCGCACGGGCAAGATTCACTCGGTTGCGCAAAAAGAGCACCGGCAGATCTTCGACAAGCCGGGTTGGGTGGGTCACGACGCTGCCGAGATTTGGCGCAACACCCGTGAGCTGCTGCGTGATGCCTTGGCGAGTGCCGGGCTGACCGCCGCCGACATCGCGAGTGTGGGTGTGACGAACCAGCGTGAAACCTCGGTGATTTGGGACCGCACCACGGGCATCCCTCTTTCAGACGCCATTGTGTGGCAAGACACTCGCACGCAGCCTCTCGTTGAGCAGCTGTCTGAAACTCTCGACCTTGAGCGCATCAGGTATGTGACGGGCTTGCCGCTAAACACCTATTTTTCGGCGACGAAGGTTCGTTGGCTACTTGACACCGTTTCTGATGCGCGCTCGCGGGCCAAGGCCGGCCAACTGATGTTTGGCACGATGGATTCTTGGATCGTCTGGAACCTCACAGGAGGTCCACACGGTGGTCGCCACGTGACCGATGTCACGAACGCCAGTCGTACGCTGCTGATGGATATCAAGTCGTGCACCTGGAGTGATGAGATGCTTCGCGCCTTCGACATTCCATCTTCGCTGTTGCCTGAAATCGTGCCATCTTCTGGCGTGATTGCCCCGGTCGCCGGAGTATCTGGGCAGCACGACACGCACATTCACGGCGTCGATGCACACGGATGCCCTGAGCTAGCCGGTGTGCCGGTGGCGGGTATCTTGGGCGATCAGCAGGCGGCCTCGTTCGGGCAAGCCGCTTTTGCGCCGGGCGAAGCGAAGAGCACCTATGGCACCGGAAACTTCTTGATGGTGAATACTGGGGAACGGGTCTGCCACTCATCAAGCGGGCTGCTCACCACAGTCGCCTATCAAATAGACGGTCAGGCGCCGCGCTATGCACTCGAGGGTTCGGTGGCAGTGGCTGGTTCACTGCAACAGTGGCTGCGCGATAACCTCGGGCTGTTCAGCGACGCGAGCGAGATCGACGGCATTATCGCGAGCGTTAAAGACTCGGGCGGCGCTTACATCGTTCCCGCCTTCTCTGGGCTCTATGCCCCGCACTGGCAGCCGGATGCACGTGGCGTGATCGTCGGGCTCACCCGCTTTGTCAATCGGGCACATCTCGTTCGAGCAGCCTCTGAGGCGATCGCATTTCAGTGTGTCGAGGTGCTTGACGCGGCGCACTCCGACATGGGGGAGCCGCTGGCTGAGCTTCGGGTTGACGGCGGTGCGGCATCCTCTGATTTCTTAATGCAGTTTCAGGCCGACCTGCTCGGCTATCCGGTGGTACGCCCGCAAATTCTTGAGACCACAGCGCTCGGTGCCGCCTATGCTGCAGGGCTGGCTGTGGGAGTCTGGTCGGGGCT
>JALRLI010000100.1 GCA_023254555.1 Microbacteriaceae bacterium | reverse complement strand
CCCGATGAAGGGCAACATGATTGCTCCGTTTGTCGATGCACGACATGGCATTACCTCACCGAGCTATTTACACCCGAGGTTTGTAGAGATTTTGAAGCCAACCTTTGGTGTCGTTATCTACCATGAGCAAGTGATTCGCATTCTTGCAGACTGTATGGGAATTACTCTCAGCAAGGCTGACGAATACCGGCGAGCCATGAATGGCGATACCACCGTCCTTGAACGTCAGTTCAGGCAGGCGACAGCCTCAAGAAAAGATCACAAAACAGGTAAAAATCTTTTCACCGCCGAAGACATTGATCGCATCTGGAATGTTTTAGAAGGGTTTGGGTCCTTTGGCTTCTGCAAGGCACACGGGGCAGCGTTTGCTCTCCCGACCTATCAAACCGCATGGCTAAAAACATACTTTCCGGCCGAATTTTTCGCGGGCCTCCTCACTCACGATCCAGGAATGTACCCAAAACGGCTCTTGCTCACAGAGGCAAAACGGCTGGGCATTCCAATTTTTGGCATCGACGTGAACCTCAGCAAAAGCGAATACCGCGTTGAGTGGAAAGAAACTTCACCCAAGAAAAAAGAGCTGGGGATTAGACTCGCGCTCAGCGACATCCGAAATATCACTCACCATGAAACAGATCGAATCATCAGTGGCCAACCTTTTAGCTCTGTTGAAGACTTTGATGCCCGAGCAAGGCCATCGGCCAGGCTACGAAAAGCGTTAGAAGAGCTGGGCGGTTTCAATTCAATCCCGCCCTTCGAGACTCTAGCCACACCTTCGGAGTCGAACCGCTTTCCTAGCGCGATGCCTGAGGTGACGAGCCACGAAGACAGAGCTCGCAACGAGCTCACACTGCTGGGCTTAGACGTCAGCTCCCACGTTCTTGATCAGTACCGGCCGCTACTCAATCAGTTGGGAGTAACGCCGGCTGATGAGCTCATCAACCTGTATAACTCAACTCAAGTACTTGTTGCTGGGGTGAGGGTCGCAACCCAGACCCCTCCGACGCGTAGCGGAAAAAGAGTCGTTTTTATCACCCTCGATGACGGCAGCGGATGCGCAGACATAACCTTCTTCGAAGACGCACAGCTTCGAGCAGGTCCACTCTTATTTACACACTCTCTGTTACTCATCAGCGGCAAAACTCGCCGAACCGGAAAACGCGGGATATCGATAGTTGCTGAAAACGCGTGGTCTGTTACTGAACTTTCACGAAATAGAAACATACGACAGCTAGCCTAAGAGCATGGATTTCACACGCTTTATGACAAGCGAGCGCGCCCCGATAATTCAGGTCGCTAAATCCACCGGCGCAGCGATAGCTACCTGGTTCATTTGTGTTCTCATCTATCCAGAACAAATTCCAATTTTTGGCGCAATCGCCGCACTCATATGTGTCCAAGAAAATGTGAGTCAATCCCTCACGCGTGGCCTAGAACGTATGGTCGGCGTTGTGGTTGGAGTGACGGTGGCGCTGGGGGCGACACTACTTTTTGGCACGCCCAGCTGGCTATTTATCGTTGCGATATTAGTAGCACTTGGTGTTGGTTGGCTGCTCAAGATGAGTACCGGATCGAGCAACCAAATTGCCATCACCACACTGTTGATGATTGCCCTGGGTGGTAGCTCAGTGATGTATGGCGTCGAACGAATAATCGAGACACTCATTGGTGCCGCGATCGGGGTTACCGTAAATGCGCTGGTGGTTGCACCGGTAAAAGTGACTCCAGCACGCGAGGCAATAAACACTTTTGGGTATGAGGCTTCCATCGCAATTGATCGGTTGGCAGACGCTCTGAGCGAACCAAGAGATAAAGCCTGGCTCACTGAAATGCTCCTGAATGCGAGGCTTTTGTCTGCGCAGCGAAACAACATCAGCAACGTGAAGGCCCGCGCATATGAGAGTCTCCAACTCAACCCTCGTGCAACGAAGTACCGCGCGGAACTGAAACAAGATGAAGAACTCCTTCGACGCTTAGACCCAATTGTGAGTCAAATTGCTGGGATGACCAGAGCGGTATACGACAACTACGACGAAGAGCTGCTCACCGATCCCGGTGTACAAGGAATGACTACCGAGCTACGAAAAACCGCACACGATTTAAGACGGTTGATTTCTCCGGAGCATGTGAGGGAAGCTGACGCCACAACAGAACCAATCACTGCACTCACCGCGCCGTTCACAATCCTTGAGCCCAATTCGAAGCACTGGATTCTCATCGGGTCACTGATGGAAGACTTACGACGACTTCGTAACCGAGTACTGACCGGCGAGTAAGTGACACCACGCAGAAGGATTATTGTCAACGAAATCCCTTCGCGCAGCTAAGACCCGCGCGGCCTCACTCGTGAGCGCATCTTCGCTCAATTCTCCCCGAGATACCGCACGAGAAACTTCTGCCACGACTGAATCAATGAACGGCACCAATTCCTCTACTGAACTCGGCCCAACGAAAAGGAGCATCGAAACGCCTGCTTGGAGAGCTGAAACAGAATTCACCGCTGGGTCGCTCAACGCAGGTATTCCAGAATCTTCGAGCATACGCAAATCGTCGGTGATGATGATACCGTCAAAGTCCATCTCACTCCGGAGCACTGACACCCACTGAGTCGACAAGGATGCCGGTTGTGAGTCAACCGCCGTGAAAACGAGGTGGCCGAGCATCACCAGCTCGGCACCGGCGTCTATCCCAGCTTGAAATGGCAGGGCCTCCCGCGCACGCCACTCCTCTATCCCTGTACCTACCATTGGCAGACTGAAGTGCGAGTTCTGGCTGGTAGCTCCGTGCCCAGGAAAGTGTTTGAGTGTGGTCAGGACCTTTCCGCGTTCACCGGCAGTCGCCGCGGAGACCGCAACAGCAGCCGAATCTGGAGTGGTTGCGAGTACCCGAGGAAAAATGAATGAATCGGGGTTGTTCGTGAAATCCGCGACCACGCCAAAGTTCGTGTTGAGACCGGAGGACTTCACTAAATTCGCCCTCTGTGAAAAGACTTCTTCTATGTTTACGGCGCTGGCGCCCTGCAACTCTGACCCTGCGGCAAATGTGTCCTGAGGAATTCGTATGACCGAGCCACCTTCTTGATCGACGGCGAGCAAAAGTGGCACACCCATCGTTTCGGCGTCGCCGAATAGTTGGGCAGTTCCAGCAACCTCGGCTGCGATGTTATCCCCCATCGCGATGAGACCACCGGGTCGAATTCTTCCTACTGCAGCGTGAATGACCTGGCTGTCACGCCCGGCAATGTGAACCATAATCAAACTTCGGATGCGATCTTCGAGCGAAACCGCTTCGAGTGTCTTTTTTGCGCATCCCAATTGCATCGATTCGGGGCTCACCGTGTTGAAGGTTCGCGTGGGTGACTCGGTAGGAACACTGCAGCCAAGGAGCGGAAGGGCAGCAGCAATCAGCGTCAGCACCTTGACTCTCTTGGCTTTCATCTCAGCGAGGTCTGCGTTTCGCACTTTCACGAGCCCGTTCGACAAGCCCATCATCAATCACAGCTGGCTCGAACTCACCAAACCTTCGTATGGCCGCCGTCGATATGAGGAAATCGGTAATGGCAGGATTCTTGGGCAAC